>NZ_JBHTAC010000042.1:0-70806 GCF_042663325.1 Catellatospora aurea | reverse complement strand
GGTGGCCGCCGGCCCGCCGGCCGAGCGCCCGCCGCGAGTGGCCGGCCACAGGGCGGCCAGGATCAGCAGGCCCGACAGGGGCAGCAGGTCCAGCGTCACCGGCGGCAGGAGGATGCCGACCAGCAGCACGACCGGGCTCCACCAGGGCAGCCGCCGGGCGCGGGCCGCCAGGATCGCCAGCACGAGCAGCCCGACGAAGAACAGCTGCGGCCCGACCTGGTAGACGACCAGGTCCACGCCCGGGATGTCGCCGAAGTCGCCGGACAGCGCCTGCATGCCGGCCTTGTCGTCGGCGCGCAGCGCGAACCAGATGTCCGCTCCGAACTGGACCATCGAGGCGCCGAGACCGAACATGGTCACGGCAACGGTGCCCGAGCGCCACGCGCCCCAGGGCAGCAGCTGGCCCAGGCCCAGGACCGCGGGCACGAACAGGACGACTCCGGCCAGCGCCAGCAGGTGCGCGGCCTGCCAGTCCAGGCCCGGCCCGTACACGCCGTCGGACTTGCCGACGATGCGGACTACCCCGTAGGCGGCGAGCAGTAGCGGCGCGGTGATCAGCGCGACAGTGGCAGATTTCTTCACCCGCCGATCGTCCGCCCGCGCGGCGGGACGCGCCTCCGGGCCGGACCCGGACCGCGACCCCGAGGCGCGGCCAGGGCTTCCACCGAGGTCGATGCCGGGCGGCCGGACCGCGCGACGCGGCGCACCGGCGTGTCCACCAACGTTCACCGCCACCTCATGCCCAGGCCACGGCGGGGATCGGCGCGGCTTCTACGGTCGAGCGGTAAGTAGATCTTGACAGAACCGAGGTACCCCCATGTCCCTACGTCACGTCCTGGCGGCCCTGGCCGTGGTCCCGGCGCTCGCCGTCCCGGCCGCCGCGCACGCGTCGCCGCCCGCCGGCCACGGGCCGCTGCCGCAGAAGACGCACTTCGACCTGCAGGCGCACCGTGGCGGCATCGGCATGACCACCGAGGAGTCCCTGGAGGGCTTCGCCAAGGCGCTGCGCCTCGGCGTCAGCACGCTGGAGCTGGATACCCAGATCACCAAGGACGAGAAGGTCGTCGTCACCCACGACCGCAAGGTCAGCGCCCAGAAGTGCGCCGACACCGCACCGGTCACGCCGGGCGACCCGATGTACCCCTACGTCGGCAGGTACCTCAAGGACCTGACCCTCGCCCAGGTCAAGACGATGGACTGCGGGTTCCAGCAGCTGCCCGGCTTCCCGGAGCAGGAGCAGATCAAGGGCCAGCGCATGGCCGAGCTGCGCGACGTGCTGGACCTGGTCAAGAGCCACCGCGCGCACGGCGTGACGCTGAACATCGAGACCAAGGTCGAGGCGGGCGCGCCCGAGCAGACCGCCCCGCGCGAGCTGTTCGTGCGCCGGGTGTACGAGGAGATCCACCGCTCGGGTATCGAGAAGCAGGTCAGCATCCAGTCCTTCGACTGGGGCGCGCTGATGGCCATGCACCGGCTGGCGCCGAAGATGCCGCTGGTCGCGCTGACCAACTACGACTTCCTCCAGGTCGGCAAGCCGGGCGCGTCGCCGTGGCTGGGCGGCATCGACGCCGACGACTTCGGCGGCGACTTCGTGGCCGCGGCCGCGTCGATCGAGGGCGTCACCGCGCTGTCGCCGAACTACGGCTTCCCGCAGAACGGCAAGATCGGCGACCCGGGCTTCCGGTTCTACCCCGACCAGGACATGGTCGACCGGGCGCACGCCCGCGGCCTGAAGGTCATCCCGTGGACCTGTGACGACATGCCCACCGTCGCGGCCCTGATGGACATGGGCGTCGACGGGATCATCACCGACTACCCGAACCGGGTACGCGAGCTGATGGCCGAACGCGGCATGAAGCTGCCGAAGGCGTACGACGCCCACTGACGGTCCCACCCCGGGTGCGGCGGCGGGCGCTCCTCCCCGACCGCCGCCGCGCCACCGCCGGCCGGCGCTGACCTGCACCGAAGCCAGCCGGCGGCAAGGAAGGGCACCTTCACATCGCTATGCGATGTGAAGGTGCCCTTCCTTTCAAGCGGCCCAGGGCAGCGGGAGTGGGGGTGGGAAGGTGGAGGTGACGTCGACGGGGGTGCCGGTCTGCTGGGAGTGGGCGGCGGCGGTGAGGATGTCGACGATGTGGGCGGCGTGCTCGGCCGAGCAGCGGTGGGGGCGGCCCTCGTTGATCGCGGCGACGAACTCGGCGATGCCGCGACCCCAGGGGATGCCCGGGTAGGGGTCGCCGAGCAGCGGGACCGGCTCCGGGGGTAGGCCGACGCGGATTTCGGAGTCGAAGTTGGTCCAGTCGGCGATGTGGATGGAGCCGCGCTCGCCGTGCAGCTCGATGCCGGACTGGCGGGTGCCCGCGCCGACATAGAAGTTCGCGGTCAGGCGCACCGTCGCGCCGCCGGCCAGTTCCAGGACGACGACGGAGAAGTCGGGGGCCTGCGGGGAGAACATCTCGCCGGACAGGGTGACCCGGTCGGGTTTGAGGATCGTGCCGTACGCCCACACCCGGCGCGCGGGGCCGAGCATCGCGGTCAGCGCCGTCAGCGAGTAGACGCCGACGTCGAACAGCGGACCGGCCCGGTACGGCCCCTGCGGCGCGGGGTGCCAGGACTCGATCCGGTCGTGGTTGACCTCGGCGTACACCAGCTTGATCGGGCCGACGGCGTCGTCGCGGACCAGCTTCCACGCCGTCTGGATCGCCTCGCCGAGGTACGTGAACGGCGCACAGCCCAGCCGCAGCCCGCGCGAGGCCGACTCGGCGATCAGCGCCCGCGCCTGCTCGGCTGTCGGCGCGAGCGGCTTCTCACTGAACACGTGCTTGCCCGCGCGCAGCGCCGCCGTGGTGACCGGGACGTGCGCGAACAGCGGCGTCAGGTTCACCACCACGTCGATCTTGTCGTCGGCGAGCAGTTCGTCGAGGCTGCCGTAGATCGGCAGCTCGTGCGCGGCCCCGAACGCCGCCGCCTGCGCCGGGTCGTTGTCGTAACCGCCGAGCACCTCGATGCCGGGGTAGGTGCGCAGGTCGGTGAGGTAGCCGGCGGCGATGTTGCCCGTGCCGACGATGCCGATGTTCGTCATGGCGCCTCTATCCCCCCGTCGGGCCGGCGTACCCGCGCCGACCAGCGTTCGTGCAGGTGGGTGACGGCCGGGTACTTCGCCGCCGCCTTCTCGTCGACCTCGATGCCCCAGCCGGGGGCGTCGTTCGGATACAGGTAGCCGCCGCGCGGGTCGAGCGTGCCCGGGAACACCTCGCGCACCGGGTCCGGCCACAGGTGGCCCTCCTGGATCGAGAACGCCGGGCTGGACACGTCGAGTGCCACGTTGCAGGCCGCGCCGATCGGCGACACGTCCGCGGGCGCGTGCCAGGCCGTGCCGACGCCGGTCAGCTCGCACAGCGCGACCAGCTTGCGGGCCGGGTTCAGGCCGCCGATCGCGGAGATGTGCAGCCGCAGCAGGTCCACCCCGCCCCCGGCGACCAGCCGGGCCGCGTCGGCGACCGAGGCGACCTGCTCGCCGACCGCGATCGGCATCGGCGCGGCGGCGCGCAGCTCGGGCAGGCGGTCGTACAGCTCCAGCGGGATCGGGTCCTCCAGGAAGAACAGCCGGTACGGCTCCAGCGCGCGGGCCAGCGCCACGGCCTGCTTCACGGTGAGCCGGTGGTGCACGTCGTGCATCAGGTTCGGCGTCTCGCCCAGCACCTCCCGGGCCGCGGCGAACAGTTTCGGGGTGTCGCGCAGGTACTGCTGCACGTCCCAGCCGTCCGGGTAGGGCGCGTCCGGGTAGCCGCCCGGGGTGCCCGGCGCGCCGTAGGTGCCCAGGCCGGGGCCGCCGGTCTGGAGGCGTACGTGCCGGTAGCCGGAGTCGAGGACCTCCTGCGCGTGCTCCAGGGTCTGCTCGACGGTCGCGCCCGCGGCGTGCAGGTAGGTGTCGGCGGCGGCCCGCACCCGGCCGCCGAGCAGCTCGTACACCGGCATCCCGGCGCGTTTGCCGGCGATGTCCCACAGCGCCTGGTCCACTCCCGACAGGGCGCTGTTGAGCACCGGGCCGCCCCGCCAGTACGACGACAGGTGCACCATGCGGGTGATGTCCTCGATGTCGGCCGGGTGCCGCCCGATCAGCATCGGGCCGACGTGCTCGTCGACGGCCGCCACGACGGCGTGGAAGCGCTGTGTGAACGTGGCACAGCCGTAGCCGTGCAGGCCGGGGTCGCTGGTGTCGACGCGGACGACGACCAGGGGCAGGCCCTCGGGGGCGGTGACGATCGCGCGTACGCCGGTGATCCGCAGGCCGTCCCGCGCCGCCCACGGCGCCTGCGTCTCCGCCATCACGGCCGGCGGTCCGGGGTCCGCCGCTTGCTGCTGTGACATGACTGTCCTTCAGGTGCGTCAGAAGCCGGTCTGCGTGAGCGGACGCCGTCCGGCGGGGATCATCGCGACCCTACCCGCAGCAGGGCATATCGCAAGATCCGGTCCACGGACGGGGACGGCCGGCGCGTCCATTCGATGTAATCACCCGTTCGAGTCGAACAGCGGGTCTCGATTCGACTCGGCGCTCCGATGCCCTGGCGAAAGCGACTTAGTCGATGGAGGATGTCCATCGAAGGGCACACCGAGCACTCGGCTGTGCGGCGGCCCCCTTGGGGAGGATGAAGGGTGAAGAACAAGACGTTGGAAGAACGGGTCATCGTCCTGGAGGCCGAGTCGTACCGCAATGCTCGCCGCTTCGTCGACATCGACGACCAGTTCGGCCTGCTCCGCGGCGCGGTGGGCGAACTCTCCGCCGACCTGCGCGAACACCGCCAGGACACGAAGGAGCAGTTCACCGCCGTACACACTCGCCTGGACCACATCGACCAGCGACTCGACGGCATGGACCAGCGGTTTGACGGCATCGATCGACGACTCGACGGCATGGACCAGCGCTTCGACGGGATCGACCAGAGGTTCGACGGGATCGACCAGAGGTTCGACGGGATCGACGGGGTGCTCCGGGAGATCCTGGCCTTGGTCCGGCCCGCAGCGGGCGTGACAGTTCCGGCCCAGGTTGCCGACGTGGCCGGCTGATCACCGGCCGGTCACGGACCTCCGGCTCGGTTCGGGAGGTCCGTGACCGGCCACGCCGACTGGCGTACGCCGACAGCGTCGGGATGGTAGCCTGCATCGCCATGGGACGGTTGCCCGACGAGCCACGGCTGGCGCCGATGTGGCTGATGCCCGCCGTTTCCCCGCCGCAGCCCGCGTCTGATTGCTGGCTGCACCCCGGCGTCGAGGTCGGCACGTCCCCCATCTCCGGCAAGGGCCTGTTCGCGCGCACCGGTCTGCCCGCCGGGACCGTGGTATCCCGGCTGGGCGGCCACCTCGTCACCTGGGCACAGCTGCGGGAACTGTTCGCCGAGGCGGCTCGCGAGGGCCGCTACGTCGACACGGTCAGCGTCGCCGACGACCTTCATCTCGTGCTGCCGCCGCGCCGACCCAACGGGTACGGCAACCACAGCTGCGACCCGAACCTGTGGTGGGTCGACGCGTACACCCTCGCGGCTCGGCGCGACATCGCTCCCGGCGAGGAAGTCACCAACGACTACGGCGCCAGCACGGCCGTCGCGGAGTTCCGGATGGACTGCGCCTGCGGTTCCGCCCGCTGCCGGGGCGTCGTCACCGGCCACGACTGGCAGCTCCCGGACCTGCGGGAACGCTACGGCGACCATGGGATTCCGCTGCTGCTCGACCGCATCCGCACAACGGGCTCCGCAGCGCCGACTGGATCGGCGCCGGCAAGCGTCGACGGCGGCGAACCCGCGATCCCCGAGCCACTCCGCGCCCTGATCACCACGACGACGGCCGTCGAGCTCGCCCGCGTACACAGTGATCAGGTGGTCTTTCCCCACAGGCTTGTGGTCGACAGTCCCGAGGATGAAGACCGGCGATTTCCCGGTTGGCCCACGCCCGTCTTGGTGATCGCCGACGAGAACCAGGGGGTCTGCAGCTGGGGCGTTCCCCTCGGCGTCGCGGCACCACCGGTGCTCGTCGGCGGCGATCTCGCCGGCGACGCGGGTACCGCCATCTACGCACCCGACGTGTCCAGCTTCGTTGCCGCACGGCGCTGGGACGGCACGTGCCTGGGCCGTGAGCCGCTCCTTCAGGCCCAGGCGGCTCCGCTGGATGAGGAATCTCTGGCATATCTGCGAGCGAACTTCGACGAGCGCCCGCCCACACGCGGTTGGCCCGCGCAGGAGCAACTGCGGTTCGAGCGCGACGGGGCCAGGATTCTGCTGTGGTCGGGGGACGACCAGTGCGACTGGTGGCTGTCCGGCACCGGGGACGCCGTGCTCGGCGAGACCGCCGCCCGCTTGCTCGACCTCTCCGACCTGCGGAGCTCCTTCTGGTCCAACGACGTTGCCGGGGAGGCCTTGCTCGACCGGCTACGGTGACCCGCATGGCACCGAGATCGAGTGGGCAGGTCGCACTGCGGGCACTCCCGTTGTGGTTCTGGTGGGTCAGCATGGCCGTGTTCGCTCTCGCACCCGTGATGCTGCTCTTGACCTCCGGGCACCGCAGCGCCGCGTTCCTCACCCTCGTGAGCCTGGGCTACGCGGTGGGACTCGGCCGCAAACTACAGCAACGCAGCGCCGAGCGGGAGCACGCCGCACAGGTCGCACAGGGGACGGTGCCGAGCTGGTCGCTACTGAAGGTCGAAGCCGTCGAGCTCGTCGAGGACGACTGGCCCGGCCTGGTGCGAGTGCGGCTGGTCGACGCCGACGGAAGGGCCGCCACCTTCGTCGACAAGATCCCGATCTTCTTCGAAGAGTTCACCTCCGCCACCGCACTGCCCGCGCCGGGTCACGTCAGGTGCTGGGTGGTCGAATCCACCCGCGACGGCACGGGACGCAGGCTCGTCGTGTCGACCGCGATGGACGGTGTGACGAGCGAGGATGGCCGCAGCGAGTCCACGTCCGGCCGGATCAGGTCGAGGCGCCCCACGGGGTCTGGGCCCGCTCCTGAGCGGGCGCGGCCGACGGCGCCGCCCGTGCGGAGTCCCCGGTCGTCGGCAACTACCGCCCACGACCGGGGACTACCGGATCAGCAGCTGGCGAGCATGCTGTTGAGGGCGGACTTCTCCGCGCTGTCGACGGTGAGGTTGTAGTACCACTTCACCTGGATCCAGGAGCGGGCGTACCTGCAGCGGAACGACGACAGCGGCGGCTGCCACTCGGCCGGGTCCTTGTCGCCCTTGGCCTGGTTGACGTTGTCGGTGACCGCCCACAGCTCGGGCCCGCCGAGGTCGTTGGCGTAGGTCTGGCGCTGCGCGGTCGTCCACGCCCACGCGCCGGACGCCCACGCCTCGGCCAGCGGGACCATGTGATCGATGTCGACGTCGGACGCGGCGGTCCAGGTCGCGCCGTCGAAGGGGCTGTACCAGGACCCGGAGGTCGCGGCGCAGCTGCTGTTGACCACGACGCCGACGCCGTCGCGCTTGAGGACCTGCTCGCGGGTGTTGCAGGCGCCGGTGATGGTGATCCAGTGCGGGAACAGGTCCCGGTTGTACGTGGAGCCGTGGGACTCGGCGGCGACGGTCAGCGCCGCGAGTCGGCTCACTGCCGTGCTGTAGGAGGGAATGTTGGGCGGGGTGGCGTGGGCCGGCGTCGCGGTGAGGGTGAGCGACATGGCCAGGGCGGCCGCGGTGGCGGCCACCGCCTTCAGGACACGGGACATTGGAGGGTCTCCCGACTGTCCGCCGCCGCGGCCGGATGGGGGTTCCGGACTGGGGTAACGACGGGGACGGATGGACCATCGCAGATGGACGCCCGTGGATCCAGACCGGATCTCTACGACGGCATGAATTTCTCGTGAAACGCCGCCCGCGGGCCGTCGCGGCGACGGGAAGGGCACCTACTTATACGCGCAGCGACAAGAAGGTGCCCTTCCTTGCTCTCGACGTGTCGGGAGAAGTTGACATGTCGGGGATCTCCGACGTATTGTTACCGACTGTGACCACTGACGTGTTCAGCGCATTGGCCAATCCGGTACGCCGGCAACTGCTCGACTCGCTGCGCGAGGGCCCGCGCGCAGCGGGCGAGCTCGCCGGGCAGTTCTCGCTCAGCCGGCCCGCGGTCTCGGAGCACCTGCAGGTGCTGCGGGGCGCGGGCCTGGTGCGCGAGGAGCCGCGCGGCCGCCACCGGTACTACCACCTGCAACCGCAGCCCCTGGCCGAGGTCGGGCAGTGGCTGCATCCCTACGAACACTTCTGGCGCGAGCGGCTCAAGGCGCTGCGCGACGTACTCGACGAGGAAACCTCATGACCGAACCTGCCGTCATCCGCTGCGACCAGTTCATCAGCCACCCGCCCGCACGGGTGTGGCAGGCGCTGACCGATCCCGAGCTGCACGCCAAGTGGTGGGCGGCCGGCGACGTGCGGCCCGTCGTCGGCCACCGCTTCACCCTGGACATGGGCAACTGGGGCGAGCAGCCCTGCGAGGTGCTCGCGGTCGAGCCGGAGAAGCTGCTGAGCTACAGCTTCGCGACCGGCTCGCTGGACAACACGATCACCTTCCGCCTGGAGCCCGAGGGCACCGGCACCCGCCTGTTCTTCGAGCAGGCGGGCCTGGACCTCGACTCCCCCCTCGGCCGCACCGCCTACGAAGGCATGTCCCGCGGCTGGCCCGCCCTCCTCCGCCGCATCGAACCCGCCCTCGCCCCCTGACGCCCCACTCCCCGCCGCAACTCTTAAGGACTCGTGGCCCGCGGGATGTTCGGAAGGCGCGACTCTTCAAGAGTTGCAGCAGAGGGGGGAGGCGGCGGTCAGGCCTCGCAGTTGGTGGGAGTTTCGGTGTTGGCGCAGATGTCGATGCCGGGGCCCGCATCGGCGGAGTCGGTGCCGACGCCGCCGTTGACCAGGTCGGTGAAGGCCAGGTCGCCGACGGCGGTCAGCTTGTCCGCGCCGGTCTTGGCGTCGGCGAAGACGGTGTCGTCGCCGGGGCCGGCGTTGAGGGTGTCGCGCCAGCCGGTGCCGCCGACCGTGCCGGCCGTGGTGACGGTGTCGAAGTTGCCGTAGACGGTGTCGTTGTCGTCGCCGCCGGAGAGGTTGTTGCCGGCCACGTCGACGCCGAGCGCGCCGGGCACGTCGATGGCGAGGTTGCGGGCGTCGCCGTAGATCGTGTCCGCGCCGGGGCCGCCGAATACGCCGTCGGCGGCGAAGGCCGCGCCGATGGCCGCGGCGGTGACCGACACGTCGATCGCGTCGCCGTAGAGGGTGTCGGCGCCCTCGCCGCCGTACAGGTAGTCGTTCCAGCCGACGCCGCCGACGACCGTCGGGAACTCGACCGCGCCGAAGTCGCCGACGACGATGTCGTCGCCCGGCCCGGCGAAGACGATGTCGTTGCCGCCGGCCGCGGCCACGTCGAGCGCGGCGGACTCGCCGTACACGGTGTCGTTGCCCTCGCCGGCGCAGATGACGTCGTTGCCGCCGAGGCCGCTGATGGTGTCGTCGCCGGCCAGCGCCAGGATCACGTCGTCGCCGGGCGTGCCGACGATGACGTCGGCCTCGGCGGTGCCCAGGTGGGTGACCGGTTTCTCGTTGCACAGCGCGACGGCGTGCGCGGGGGCCTGTACGGCGGCGAGGCTCAGTGCCGCGACGGCCACGGCGAGGGCGGTGCGTGCGATACGCATGGCGGTGCCTCCAGGTGTGTGCGGACGTACGCTCCCGGCGCAGGTCGGGACACCACCCTGTTGGCGGCACACACTGCCGGGGCAATCCGAGATCAAATGCTATGACCGAACAAATGGGGCATAGCGGAACCACGCCGTCACGTCTTTGATCTGCGGTTTCTCCGACCCGGCAGCCGCTGAAGGTCACCCGGCCAGTGCCGCCCGCGCGACCACGGCCGCCTGCCGCGGGTCGAGCAGGTCGGCGACCATGGCCGCGGCCTCGCGGTAGAGGTCCAGCGCCGCCCGGCAGGAGAGGTCCGGCGGCAGGCCGTGCAGCCCGAGCGCGGCGTCCTGGGCATCGGCCCAGACGCCGCCCGCGGCGGCCGCGACCAGGTCCCAGACCTCGTTCTCGCTGTCGTAAAGCAGGCGCAGGTGCACGGCGAGCACCATGGGCAGGCGCAGCGCCAGCACGTTGCGCTGCACGGCGGCCATCCGGGCGCGTCCGGTGCGCAGCGCGGCGGCGACCTTGTGCGCCTCCTCGGCCAGTCCGGTGACCTGCTCGGCCACCCAGCGGTCCGCCTGCGCCGCCAGCCCGTCCCAGGTGAACGCGTGTGCCTGCGCGCGCAGGTTCGCGGCCACGCCGCCCGCATCCCGGACGATCCGTGCGGCACGCCAGGCGGGCACCTCGGCCACCGCCGACCACGGCGCGGCGAAACGCCGGGACTGCTCCTGCGGCGTACGCCAGGACAGCGCGACCAGCCGCCCGCCGATCATCTCCAGCAGGTAGTCCGGGCCCTGCCCCAGCACCAGGAGGTCCACGTCGGACTCCGCCGTGGCGGTGCCGCGCGCGTGGCTGCCGACCAGCACCGCCGGCTCGCCGGCCAGCTGCCCGCGCGCCGCCAGCCCGGCCACGACCTCCGAGCAGAAGTCGATGATGTCCGACATACCCGATGCTCCCCTGCCATCGATACCTTCCGACCTGGCATGATGCCCGGCATGACCGCCCCTGTCACGCCTGATTCCGTCCGTCTCGCCCCCGTCGACGCCGCCAACTGGCGGGCCGTCACCGCGCTCACCGTCGCCGAGTCGCAGGCGGACTGGGTCGCCGCGCCCGCGTACTACCTGGCACTGTGCCACTACGGCGAGGCGGGCTGGCGGCCCCTGGCGGTGCTCGACACCGACGGCGACGTCGTCGGTTTCCTCATGTGGACCGTCGACCCCGCCGACGGGGCGGCCTGGCTCGGCGGCATCATCATCGACGCGGCACGGCAGGGCCGCGGGTACGGCCGCGCCGCGGTGCGCGCCGCGATCGCGCTGCTGGCGGCCGAGCACGGGCTGAGCAGCTTCGCGCTGTCGTACGAGCCGGCCAACACCGCGGCCCGGCGCTGCTACGCGGGCGTCGGCTTCACCGAGACCGGCGAGATCGAGGACACCGAGGTCGTGGCGCGGCTGCACGTCGCGGCCTGACGGGCGGCACCCGCCGCGGGTACGCGGCCCACGCCGAGGTCCTGGTGCCCGGCGGCGAGACCCTGCCCGTCGACGGCGACGCGGCCGAGCGGTACGCGGCGCTGCTGGCCGACCTGGTCCGGCTCGCGCCCCGGCCGCAGGTGGCGGGCGTGCTCGCGCCGCATCCGCCGTGGACGGCCTGGGATCACGAGTACGGCGGCGTGTGGCCGCCGCCCGACGACCGCGACGCCGACCTCAACGCCCAGCCGGACAGCGCCTGGATCGACGACGTCGCCCGCCGGGTCCAGCAGCGGCTGCACGCCCTGCCGGCCGGGCCGACGGTCATCGGGCACGGCGACTTCTACGCCGAGAACCTGCGCTGGCGCGACGGGCGGCCGCTCGCCCTGGACGGCACGGTGTGGCTGACCCCCGAGCAGGCCGAGCAGCGCCTGTCCCTGGCCGGGGCCTGAGCCCGCGACACGCCCGGCCTCGGCGTGCCGCGCCCCGGGCGGTGGCATCATCGGATGAGTGCGTGACGCCGACGCCTGCGGGACACCGTCCACGATCCTGGTCGTGATCAGGGGAAACTCCGGTTCCGGCAAGTCGTCGGTCGCGAAGGCGGTGCGCCTGGCGTACGGCCGCGGCTGCGCCCTGGTCGAGCAGGACCACCTGCGCCGCATCATCCTGCGCGAGCGCGACGACCCCGGCGGCCTGGCCCCGGCGTTCATCGACCACACGGCGCGCTACCTGCTCGACAACGGCTACCACGTGGTCCTGGAAGGCATCCTGCTCGAACGCAAGTACGGGGCGACGGTGCGGGCGCTGCTGGCCGCGCACCGCGGCACCAGCTCCGCGTTCTACCTCGACATCCCGTTCGAGGAGACGGTGCGCCGCCACGCCACCCGCCCCCAGGCGAGCGAGTTCACCCCCGACCAGATGCGCGACTGGTACGCCGAACGCGACCTGCTCGGCGTCGGCGGCGAACACGTCATCGGGCCGGAGTCGTCGTTCGACGACACCGTCGCCCTGATCGCGGCCCGGTCCGGACTGGCCGCCGCATCGCCCGGCCCGGACGCCGAACCCGCCGCCGCGCCACCGGCCCAGCGGCGGTAATGGCGTTGCACCCGGCTGCCCGAGATCAGCAGGATGGCCGCCATGCCGATGCTCGAACAGACCGTCGCGGCCGCCGTCGCCGAACTGCTGCCACTGACCGGCGAGGACGACGAGGACCGCAGGTGGGAGCTGATCAGCTGGTTGCACGGCTACGGCGGCCGGCCGGCGCTGGACGCCGCCACGCGCTTGTCCGGGCACCCGGAGCCGTCGCACCGCCAGGCGGCCGCCGACATCGTCAGCCAGCTCGCCGCCGGGCCGCGCGGGTCGGCGAGCGAGGGCCCGTACCGTGACGAGGCGCTGGCACTGCTGCTGAGCATGGTGGAGCACGAGCAGGACCCGCAGGTGCTCGGCTCGATCACCACCGGCTTCGGGCACATCGGCGACGAGCGGTGCCTGGTGCCGCTGGCCAGGCTGCACGTGCATCCCGACGCGACAGTCCGCTTCGGGGTCGCTCACGGGCTGCTCTGGCGGCCGGAGCCGGCGGCCCTG
Source organism: Catellatospora aurea (assembly GCF_042663325.1). Taxonomy (NCBI): domain Bacteria; kingdom Bacillati; phylum Actinomycetota; class Actinomycetes; order Micromonosporales; family Micromonosporaceae; genus Catellatospora; species Catellatospora aurea. The sequence continues at coordinate 58,113 of NZ_JBHTAC010000042.1, read as the reverse complement.
GACCTGCTGATCACGCTGTCGGCCGACAGCGATGCCGACGTCCGCGACTGGGCCACGTTCGGACTGGGACAGAGCGAGCAGGACTTCCCGCGGCTGCGCGACGCGCTGGCCGCCCGGCTGAGCGACGACGACCCCGACACACTCGCCGAAGCCGTCGTCGGCCTGTCGCTGCGCGGCGACACCCGGGCCATGCCGGCGCTGCTGGCCGCGCTGGAGGTCCCGCCGGTGCGGCACGGCGTCGACCTGACCACCGAGGCGCTGTACGCGATGGCCGCCGCGACGGCCGACCCCCGGCTGCACCGGCACCTGACCGCCGACCGGGACGCCCGGCTGCGGCAGACACCGGACGACGAGGCGCCGCCGGAGCTGCGCGCGGCCGTGGTCATCGAACGGCTGCTGCGGGCACCGGGCGAACAGCTGCCCGAGGAGCTGCTGGCGGCGCTGGCCCGCTACCCCGCCGACGGCGAGCCGGGCTGAGTCAGCGCAGGTAGGGGTCGAGCAGTTTGCGGGCGCCGAGGGCGAGCAGCTCGTCGGCGGCCTGGCGGCCCAGCGCGGGCGCGGCGCCGCGGTCGCCCGCGACGACGGTCGTCAGCAGGCGGTCGCCCTCCGGGGCGTACACCGCGGCGCGCAGCGTCACCGTGTCCCGTTCGATGCCCGCGTGCCCGCTGACCGCGCTGTTGCAGCTCGCCCCGAACCGGTGCAGCAGCGCCCGCTCGGCCAGGCCCGCATCCCGGCTGTCCGGGTCGTCCAACGCCATGACCAGCGTGTACGCCTCACCCGACGTCCGGGTGGCGACCACGACCGTGCCCGCGCCGACCGCCGGGCCCATCAGCTCGGCAGGCAGCACCTGCGAGATGCGGTGCTCCTGCCCGATGCGGCGCAGCCCGCACGCGGCGACCACGATCGCGTCGACGTCGCCCGCGTCCAGGCGCGCGATGCGGCTGTCGACGTTGCCGCGGATCGGCTTGACCCGCAGGTCGGGGCGGGCCCGCAGCAGCTGCGCCTGGCGGCGTACGGCGCTGGTGCCGACGACCGCGTCGCGGGCGAGCTGGTCCAGCCGCAGCCCGTCGCGGCTGATCAGCGCGTCCCAGGGCTCGTCGCGGGGCAGGTAGGCCGCGATGGCGACACCTTCGGGCAGCGCGACGTCGCCGGGGATGTCCTTGAGGCAGTGCACCGCCAGGTCGATGTCACCGGCCTGCAGCAGGACGTCGATCTCGCCGGTGAACGCGCCCTTGCCGCCTGCCGTGGCGAGGCTGCCGGTCCAGCGGTCGCCGTGGGTGGACACGGGCACGATCCGCACCGCGAGGCCCGCGTGCGCGGACTCCAGCTCGCGGGCGATGTGGCGGGCCTGCGCCAGGGCCATGGTGCTGCCCCGGGTGCCGAGGCGGACGGTCGTCGTCACCTGAGGAACCCTACGGCCAGGCGACATGAACAGGCCGTGAAGCGATCCAGGCGTGTCGTGCGGAAGCTTTTCTTCAGCATGAACGGTGGCATTGACGTACTTCTGCGGGCGTGATCTGATCTCGCGAACCGTTCTCACATTCCATTTCGGAGAGGAAGCTCAGTGCTGAGACTTCGCAAGGCGGCGGCCGGCGCGGCGGCGGTCGCGCTCGGCTGGGCGGCGTTCGCCGTCGCCGCCACCCCCGCCACGGCCGCCCTGCCCACGGCGGCCGTCGCCATCGGTGACAGCTTCATCAGCGGCGAAGGCGCGGGCGCGTACACGTCCGTCGTCGACGTCAACGGGGTCGCCCAGGGCTTCCCCGGCTGGTCGGCGGCCAACGCCAACGCCTACTTCTGCCACCGCTCGGCCAACGCGTCGCTGAACAAGGCCACCCTGTCGGGCATCAACGCCCGGTTCAACCTGGCCTGCTCGGGCGGCCAGCCGCACGACATCGCCAACGCCTCCAACACCCGCACCAGCGGCCGCTCGGTCGCCTCGCAGCTCGACCAGCTGCGCGCCGTGGCACAGACCCACGACATCGACCTGGTGCTGGTCGGCCTCGGCTCCAACAACAGCTCGTTCACCTTCGGCGACGTGGCGACGCTGTGCGCCAACCGGTTCATCGCCGACGCGTGGACCGGCTGGTGGGAGTTCTGGGCCTACCTCAACGGGCCGGTGCCGCAGGAGCCGTGCACCGACGCCGACCTGGCCAGCGCCGCCGAGGTCGCCGCGGCCACGACGGAGACCACCAACGCGCTGCGCCAGCTGATCACGACGCTGAACCAGGTCGACGCCGACGGCCAGCACCGCATCGTGTTCCAGGACTACACCAACCCGCTGCCGACCGACGTCTACAGCTCGTTCATCGAGCAGGACGGCCGCGAGGACGACCGGGACAAGTTCCGTGACCTGGGCGCCGAGCGCTACGCGGCGGGCTGCCCGATCCACCGCGCGAGCCTGCCGCCCGGCCACCGCTTCTCGGCCAACCTCGGCAACGTCGTGCGCAACTCCCACGCCAACCTGTCCGCCGAGTTCCCCGGCCAGGACCTGGTCTACCTCAACGTGCAGCGGGCCTTCGACGGCGCGCGGCTGTGCGAGAACGGCAACAGCCCGACCGGCGCGCTGGCCACCCCCGTGCGCGTCATGGACGGCCCGACCGGCACGCACATCACCAGCCTGTCCGGATACGACAAGATCGCCATCCAGCGCATGGCCAACGCCTGCGTGACCTACTTCCAGACCTGCCAGGAGTCCTGGCACCCGAACGCGGCCGGCCACGCCGTCCTCGGCCAGTGCCTGGCCGCGGCGGCCACCACGACCAACCGCACCATCGCCTGCATCCGCAACACCAACGGCACCCTCACCTTCCAGTGAGGCACTGAGCGAAGGAAGGGCATCTTCGGCTCGCGTCAGCGAGACGAGCAGCAGCTCGGTACATCGCTCCGCGATGTAGAAGGTGCCCTTCCCAACATTTGCGACCGGTAGGCGCAGGTCACGCGTTCAGGCGGGGAACAGCCACGCCATCGCGCCCACGCCCCGGTCGAGGTAGCCGACCCGGCCGGTCTCCACGCCGTAGGCCAGGTCCTCGAAGACGCTGCACCGGGCGTAGAAGACCGCCCGTTCGACGAGCGCCGCGACGTCGGCGGCGGCCGGATAGCGTGCCAGGGCCGCCCGCAGCGCCGCCGGGCCGAGATCCCGGTGGAGCAGCCCGAAGTCGTAGGCCGGGTCCACGAGCGCGGCGTCGCTCCAGTCGATGACCCCGGTGACCGTCCACTCGGCCGGGTCGACGAGCACATGCTCGATGCCCAGGTCGTTGTGCGAGAACACGAGGTCGTGGCCCCGCCCGGGGGGTGGTGATTCGAAGAACGCCTCCACCGCGCGGCGGTGTGCCACCGGGACGTGCTCGGCGACCGCCTCGTGCAGCTCGGCCGCCTCACGGAGCCACTCGGCCGGGGGTTGGTCGTCGACGTCCGCCAGCCCGCGCCACGCGTCGACCGGCTCGGCATGCAGCACCGCGAGCAACTCCCCGAGCGTCGCCGCGATCGACGTGCCATGCTCCACCCAGCCCGGCGACTCCGGCAGCGGCACGCCGGACAGCTTCGCGTAGGCCAGGCAGCCCAGGTCAGGGGCCGCGAACACCGGTTCGGGCACGGGCAGTGGACTGACCCGGGCCACCGCCGCCAGCAGCCGGGCCTCGTGCTCGATCAGCTCGGCGCGCCGCACCGGGTCGTGCTCCCTGCTGAACCGCACCACGAGCGCGCCGTCGACCTCGTACGCCACGTTCTCCAGTCCCACGCCCAGCTCGACCACGGCGCCGATCCGGTGACCGGGCAGGTGGGCGGCCAGCACGTCACGGACGTCGGCAATGGAGGGTCGGCCGGACATGCCTCACCCTAACCGGCTACGGCGCGGCCGCCACCGCCGTACGCAGGTCGCCGACCACCGCGAGCGCGTCCGCGGCGTCACCGGTGTCCTCCCACAGCTCGCGCCACTCCGAGTCCTCGCCGACGACCCGGTCCAGGGCCCGCACCGCGAGCGCCGCGACGTCCTCGGGGACCACCAGGCTCTCCCCCTGCAGCAGGAAATCCGGGGCGTACGGCGAGGTCAGCGGCTCCGCGCCGGGCCGCTGCGACACGATGACCGCGGCCGCCGCGATCGCGCGCACCCCGAGCCGGTCGTCGAGGAATCCGGCGTGGTCCGCCACGGCGGCCAGCGCCTGCCGCACGATGCCCAGCCGTTGGCCCGGATCGGCGTCGTCCAGGTCACCACACCAGTCGGCGGCACTGTCGTTGTCGAACGGACCCGAGTCCCAGGTGCCCACCGATTACCTCCTCCGCAGGGCGCAGCGGAACGGTACCGGCCGCATGCGACAACTCCCCCGCCGCGTGTCCGGCCCGTTCCGCAGCGCGCGCCCGGCCCTGGCCGCGACACTCGACAGATGGCACATGACCAGGTGACGGAGTTCCGCGACGTCCGGGTGTTCGACGGGGTCGACCCCGCGCTGTCCCCGCCCACCACCGTCACCGTCACGGGCGGCCTCATCACCGGCGTGGGCCGGCCGCCCGACGACCGGGCCGCCGGACGCACGATCGACGGCGGCGGCCGGGTGCTGATGCCGGGACTCATCGACGCGCACTGGCACGCCATGATGGCCGCCGTCCCGCTGCCGGTCCTGGCCACCGCCGACCCCGGCTACCTGCAGATCGTCGCCGCCCGCGAGGCCGAACGGACCCTGCTGCGCGGCTTCACGACGGTACGCGACGCGGGCGGGCCCGTGTTCGCCCTCAAACGCGCCATCGACGAGGGCCTCGTCCCCGGCCCGCGGATCTACCCGAGCGGCGCGTTCATCAGCCAGACCGCCGGACACGGCGACTTCCGCTCGCTGCTGGAAGTGCCTCGTGAGCCGGGCGGGCCGCTGAGCATGGTCGAACGCACCGGGACCGCGGCCATCGCCGACGGCGTCGACGCGGTCCTGCGGGCGACCCGCGAGCAGCTGATGCGCGGCGCGAGCCAGATCAAGGTGATGGCCGGCGGCGGCGTCGCCTCGCCCTATGACCCGATCGACGTCACCCAGTACACGTTCGCGGAGCTCGCCGCGGCGGTCGAGGCCGCCGCGCACTGGGGCACCTACGTGATGGTGCACGCGTACACCCCGACCTCGATCCAGCAGGCGGTCCGGGCCGGGGTGCGCTGCGTCGAGCACGGGCACCTGCTCGACGACGAGACCGCCGCGCTGATGGCCGAGCGGGGCGTGTGGTGGTCGATGCAGCCGTTCCTCGACGACGCCGACGCCGTCCCGATCACCGACCCGGGCGGGCGCGAGAAGCAGCTCGCCGTCACCGACGGCACGGAGACCGCGTACCGGCTGGCCCGCAAGCACGGGGTGCGGCTGGCCTGGGGCACCGACACCCTGTTCGACGCCCGGCTGGCCACCCGCCAGGGCGCGCAGCTGGCCAAACTCGGCCGCTGGTTCTCCCCGGCCGAGGTGCTGCGCATGGCGACGTCGGAGAACGCGGCGCTGCTGGCCATGTCCGGCCCGCGCGACCCCTACCCGGCCCCGCTGGGCGTGGTGCGGCCCGGGGCGTACGCGGACCTGCTGCTCGTCGACGGCGACCCGTTGACCGACCTGAACGTGCTCGCCGACCCGGCCAACCTGGCAGTGATCATGAAGGGTGGTGTGCCGGTCCGCGACACCCTGACCGGATCAGGACGGCCCACCGACGCGTGACGCCAACGGCCGGAACCGGCCCTCGGGCCGCAGCATGCCTGGGCCATAAGACCGGCATGCAGATGCGATGCTTATGAAACCGCTGATCCGGCAACAGCGAGTCGTCAGTGTGTGGCACCCTCGCGGCTGCGAGCAGTAGGGTGGCTCCGGCGGCCCGCGATGGGCAGGTGGACGCATCCAGGGGAGGAAGCGCATGGGCAGCACAGGCATCCGCGCGACGGTGGCCGGGCTGGCGCTGGCCGCGGCCATGACGGCCACCGCATGCGGCGGGCAGGACCCCGCCCCGTCGGGCGGCGGCGTCTCCGGCGACATCACCGTGTTCGCGGCGGCCTCGCTCACCGAGGCGTTCACGAAGATCGGCAAGGACTTCGAGGCCGCGAACCCGGGCACGAAGGTGACGTTCAACTTCGCGGGCAGCTCCGCGCTGGCCACCCAGATCACCCAGGGCGCGCCCGCCGACGTGTTCGCCGTCGCCAGCCCGGCCACCATGAAGACCGTCGTCGACGCCGGCGACGCGGCCGGCACCCCGGTCGTGCTCGTCAAGAACCAACTCGTCATCGCGGTGCCGAAAGGCAACCCGAAGGGCATCGCCACGCTGGAGAACCTCAGCAAGCCCGACCTGAAGGTGGCGCTGTGCGCCGAGCAGGTCCCGTGCGGGGCCGCGGCGAAGAAGGCCCTCGACAACGCCGGGGTCAAGGTCACCCCCGTCACCCTCGAACAGGACGTCAAGGCGGCACTGTCCAAGGTGAAACTCGGCGAGGTCGACGCCGCGCTGGTGTACCGCACCGACGCCAAGGCCGCCGCAGCCGACGTGGACGGCATCGAGTTCCCCGAGTCCGCGAACGCGATCAACGACTATCCCGTCGTCGCCCTCAAGGACGCGCCGAACAAGGCCGGCGCCGAGGCGTTCCTGGCCTACCTGCGGTCCGAGCCCGCGAAAGCCGTGCTGACCGCGGCCGGGTTCCAGGCTCCGTAATCTGAGCCCATGGCCGTCGAGCACACCCAGCACCCCGGCGCGGTGGCACCGCCGCGCCGGCACGGCCGGCGGCGCATCCCGTTCTTCCTGTTCCTGCCCGCCGGGCTGGGCCTGGCGTTCCTGGTGCTGCCGCTGGTCGCGCTGCTGCTGCGCACCCCGTGGGGCGAGCTGACCCAGCACCTGGCCGAGCCCGCGATCCTCGCCGCGCTGCGCCTGTCGCTGCTCACCGCCTCGCTGGCCACGGTCGTCTGCATCCTGCTCGGCGTGCCGCTGGCCTGGCTGCTGGCCCGGGTCGAGTTCCCCGGCCGGCGGCTCGCCCGCGCGCTGATCACCGTGCCGCTGGTGCTGCCGCCCGTGGTCGGCGGTGTTGCGCTGCTGCTGCTGTTCGGCCGCCGCGGCCTGATCGGGTCCTGGCTCGACGAGACCTTCGGGTTCACCCTGCCGTTCACCACCGCCGGGGTCGTCGTCGCCGAAGCGTTCGTGGCGATGCCGTTCCTGGTCATCGCCGTGGAGGGCGCGCTGCGCGGCGCGGACACCCGCTACGAGGAAGCCGCCGCGACGCTGGGCGCGGGCCGCTGGACCACCTTCCGGCGGGTCACCCTGCCGCTGGTCGCGCCGGGCATCGCCGCCGGCGCGGTGCTCTGCTGGGCACGGGCGCTGGGCGAGTTCGGCGCGACGATCACCTTCGCCGGCAACTTCCCGGGGCGCACCCAGACCATGCCCCTGGCCGTGTACCTGGCCCTGGAGACCGACCTCGAAGCGGCGATCGTGCTCAGCCTGATCCTGCTGGTCGTCTCGGTGACCATCCTGGCGAGCCTGCGCGACCGCTGGATCAGCAGCCCCTGACCGGCTCAGCCGCCGCTGCGCTCCAGCCCGCTGGGGGCCGGACGGGACGACTGGTCGAGCCCGGCCGCGTCCTCGCGCAGCGGCCGCCACGTCTGCGGGGCCACCCGCTCCCCCGCCCGCCTGCTGCGCGAGCGGCCCGCCAGCCCGAGCCCGATGCCGAGCAGCACCAGCGCCGCCGCTACGCACAGCACCGCCGCCCACAGCGGCATGACCTCCGCCAGCCCCAACACACCCGCCACGACCAGCGCCGGCAGCACCCAGATCAGCAGCAGCCCGGCGGTGCTGATCCGCCCCTGCGCCGTGCCCGCATCGTCCCGCAGCCAGGTCCGGGCCAGGGCGGACTCGGCCCGCGACAGACTGGCCAGCTGCTCTGCTGCCGGGCCCGGCTCCTGCGGCGTCGGCGGGCGGCGCGTCTCGGACATCAGTTCACCTCCACCTGTCTACCTTCTGCCCTGATCCCAGTGTGCCGAATCATTTCCGGCGGCCTGCCCCATGATCTTCACCCGCTCGTGTGAACCCGCCGTGAAAGAACCGCCAACACCACCGCATGATCGACGCAGCGCCGCCGTACTAGGCTGGCCCTCATGCAGATCGCCGCGCGGGGCCTGGTGTTCGACATCCAAGCGGGCGGCCCGGAGGACGGGCCGGTCGCCCTGCTGCTGCACGGCTTCCCCCAGCACTCAGGCGAATGGGAACAGGTCGCGGACCGCCTGCACGACGCCGGCATCCGCACCTACGCGTTCGACCAGCGCGGCTACTCCCCCGGCGCGCGCCCGTCCGCGGTCGCCGACTACGCCGTCGGCGAATGCGTCGCCGACGCGCTCGCGGTGCTCGACACCCTGGGCGTGGACCGCGCGCACGTGGTCGGCCACGACTGGGGCGCCGTGGTGGCCTGGCACCTGGCCGCCGAGCACGCCGACCGGGTGCCCACCCTCACCGCGATCTCCGTGCCGCACCCGGTCGCGTTCGCCAAGACCATCGCCACCGACCCCGACCAGCAGCAGCGCTCGGCCTACATCGGACTGTTCCAGCAGGAGGGCAAGGCCGAGGACCTGCTCCTGGAGGACGAGGGACGGCGGCTGCGGGAGATCTTCACCGGGGTGCCCGCCGACCGCGTCGAGCGCTTCGTCACCCCGATGCTGGACCGGGCCCGCCTCACCGGCGGCCTCAACTGGTACCGGGCGCTGACCCTCGGCGCGGGCTTCACCCCGGCCGGCAAGGTCGCGGTGCCGACCACGTTCCTGTGGAGCGACGGCGACTGGGCCATCGGCCCGAAAGCCGCCGAGAGCTGCGCCGCGTACGTCACCGGCGACTACCGTTTCGTCAACCTGTCCGGGGTCAGCCACTGGATCCCGGACGAGGCCCCCGACGACACCGCCCGCGAGATCCTGGCCCGCATCACCGGACAAGCCTGAGCGGAGGCACCCGTGTTCGTGAAGATCTGCGGCCTGTCCACCGCCGAGACCGTCGCCGCCGCCGTGGAGGCAGGCGCGGACGCGGTCGGCTTCGTGCTGACCCGCAGCCCGCGCCAGGTCACCCCCGACACCGCCCGCCGCCTGGCCGCCGCCGTACCGCCGCACGTGCTGACCGTCGCCGTCGTCGCCGGGGCGGACATCGCGACCGTGCGGGAGCTGGTCCGCGACACCGGACTGCGGGCGCTGCAACTGCACGGCGACTACACCCGGGACGACTTCGCCGCCGTCGCCGACCTCGGCCTGACCCTGGTGCGGGCGGTCAGCTACGAGGCCCCCGACCTGCGCATCGGCGCGTACGGCGAGGACCTGCTGCTCGTCGACGCCACCGAACCCGGCTCCGGCGGCGCCTGGGACTACACGATGCTGCGCGAACGCGGCCTCGGCGACGGCTGGATCCTCGCCGGCGGGCTGGGCGTCGACTCCGTCGCCGACGCGATACGGCTGTCCGGGGCGGGCGGCGTGGACGTGTCCAGCGGCGTCGAATCCGCCCGCGGCGTCAAGAGCGAGACCCTGATCAGGGAGTTCATCGCCGCCGCGCGCAAAGCGGGCTGACCGCCCGCACCGTGGGATTGTCTGCCACCGCCATGATGATCGGTGCCGCCCGGAGCGCACCGGCCCGCCGTTGGACACCACTGGACAGCGGTGTACGGCCCGCTCGCGACGGGTACAGGAACTGCAGGTCGACGGGGATGGAGTGAGGTCGGGTGGCCCTGGGCCCGGAGGACGAGCGCCGGCTCGCGGAGCTGGCGGAGCAGATCCGCGCGGCCGACCCGCACTTCGCCCTCGGCCTCGGCACGGGCGACCCCCACCCGCCCGCCGAGTACCGCAAACCCCGGCGGACCGGGCTGCGGGTCGCGCTGGCCCTGACCGGGTTCGCGCTGGCCGTGTTCCTGTTCGCGACGGGAACCCCGGGCGGCGGGTTCCTCGCCGCGGTGGGCGCGGTGCTGGCCCTGGCCACGGTCGGCGACGGGTTCGCCCACACCGGCGACTGACCGAGCTACCCTGCCGCGCGATAGGCCCGGCCGGCCGCGGTGGGGCTGTCTCCGTCGCGGTACAGCGCGGTGCCCTGGTGGCCCTCGGTCGGCCACGGCAGCGCGAACCAGGCGTAGCGCTCCACGTAGGACAGGCCCTGCATCATCTTCGTCGAGCCGGTGACGAACGCGGCCTGCTGCGCGTCGCTCGGATACACCGCCCCGCCCGCGCCCCACTTGATCAGCGCGTACTCGGTGACCCAGATCGGCATCCTGTAACGCTGGTACACGGCCTGCAGGTAGTTCCGCAGGTGCCCGACGGCCGCCGAGGAGAAGTCCGCGCCGTACCAGTGCAGGGTGATGAAGTCGACCCGGTAGCCGCGCGACTTCGCCCCGGCCATGAACCGGTCGAGCCAGCCGCCGGCCCTGTCCGCGCCGACCGCGACGGCGGGGCTGCCCAGCCGCAGCCCGGTCGCCTGCAGCCGCGGCCACAGGTCCAGGGCGCGCTCGACGGTCATGTTGGCCTGGCTGGCGAAATCGGGCTCGTTGAAGCCGAGCAGCACCTTGCCGTTCTGCTTGGCGCGGGCCAGCTCGCTGTCGGTCACCGACTTCTCGCCCCAGATCATCGGCACGAACGCGGCGCTGGTGCCCGCGTCCTTGCTCGGGGAGCTCGACCAGTTGTAATACCAACTGGCCCGCACGTCGGTCAGCGCGGCTTTGAGGCCGCCGAAGTTCCAGACACTGACGCCCTTCTTCGCCGACGTCTTCGCAGGACCGCCCGCCGGGGTCTTCGGGCTCGCCGACGCCGACGGCTTCGGGGCGGCGGACGCGCTCGCCGACGGCCCGGCCGAAGCCGAACCGGACACCGCCGGGTCCGGCACACCCTGCGTCGCGCCGACGGGCTCCCCCGGGCCGGCCGCCGCCACGCCCGGATCGCCGCCCCAGACGCGGACCGCCGCGTACGAGCCTCCGATCAGGACCGCGACGGTCAGCGCCACCGCCAGCCACAGTTTCCGGCGGTCGCGCCGTACGTGCCTGCCCGGCAGCCGCTGCGAGGTCTCGTCCACGAGGCGACACCCTAGCCGCCGTTGATAAACACGGCACGCCAGGGCACCGGCCGCTCCCACGGAACGGCCGGTGCCCTGGCACACCACCCCCCTGCGGTGTCCTAGGCAGCTGGGTCGATACCGACCCGCTGCGCGGCCGTCACGCCGTGACGGGGGCCTGCCAGTCGATCGGGTGGACGAACTGCCAGGCCATCTTCTCCGGCTTGGCCAGCAGCTTCATCGCGGTCGGCAGCAGCGCGTCGCGCAGCACCCGGGCCACCGGACCCGCGGCCTTGTCGCTGTTGGTACGCGCCGCCGCCGCGATGATGCGCTCGACCCGCTCCCGGCGCAGCCGCTCGTACGCGGCGAACGCCTGCTCGGCGGGCAGGTCGCGCAGGCAGCGGGCGAGCTGCACCGCGCTCTCGGCGGCCAGCGACGCGCCCTGGCCCGACGACGGCGACGTGGCGTGCGCGGCGTCGCCGATCAGCACCAGACGGCCGCGGTGCCAGGTCGGCACCCGCGGGATGTCCTCCATCCCGCCGACCGTCACGAACTGCGACAGGTCGGCCGTGCGCAGGATGTCCAGTACTGGCAACCGGTCGTCGGCGAACGCCTCGGTCAGCACCCGCATCCACTCCTGCGGGCTGGTCCGGTTGGCCTCCGACCAGGACATCGGCTGCGGGTGCGGAAGGTTGGCGAACCAGCCGCAGGTGCCGTCGGCGTACACCTGGTAGCCGAAGAACGCCCGCTTGCCGAACATCATGTACATCGCGTCGCCGGTGCTCGGCAGGCCGGTGCCCGTCGACAGGCCGCCGAAGCCGAGCAGGCCGGTGTAGCGCGGCTTCGGCGCGGCCGGGTCGATGAGGGTGCGCACGGTGGACCGGATGCCGTCCGCGCCGATCAGGACGTCGGCCTCGGCGCTGGTGCCGTCGGCGAAATGCGCCCGGACACCGGTCGGCGCGGCGGGCGAGCCCAGGTGCTCGGCCGAGACCAGGCGCATGCCGTGCTCGACGGGGATGCCCCGGCGGGCCGCCTCGCCGTAGAGGGCGCGGTAGAGGTCGGGCCGCATCACGAACTGCTGCGGCTCCAGGCCGGGCGGGCCGCCGAACGAGGCCAGGCGTTTGCCGGTCCAGCTGTGCATCACGATGCTCGCCATGGGCACGCCGATCGCGCGCACGGCCTCGTCGGCGCCGATCACCTTCAGCGCGGCGAGGCCGTTGGGCGCGATGCTCAGGCCGCCGCCGACGTTCTCGGCGGTGCTGCCGTACGCCTCGTACACGCGGGCCTCGATGCCCGCCTGCCGCAGGGCCATCGCGGCCACCGGGCCGGCGATGCCGCCGCCCACGACCAGCGCGGTCTTCACCTTCGTCATGACTGTTGCTCCCCAGGGTCAGCCGGCCGGTCGCTCGACCGGCGCGGGTTCGGTCGCACACCGAACCGGCAGGGGACGCCCGGCTATCCTTGCGGTTGCCACCTCTCGTGGCCGGGCCCCTGCGGTGCGGTGCGAGGGTTGAGGTCTCCGGCGGTGTGTTGGCGCACGCCGCCGGGGACCGTTTCAGAAGGTCACTGCGGGTGCAGGCCCCTCTCCATCAGCTCGGCCAGCTCCGGCGGCACGATCCCGGTCTCGCTGAACGCCTGCCAGTCGGCCAGGCCCGGGAACGTGCCGGAAGTCAGCTCGCCGAGCAGCCCGCGCACGAAACCGATCTCGGCTTCGGCCACGGCCAGCTCGTACTCCTCCTCGATCAGGAACAGCCGCGGCACCTCCCGGGCGGCCTCGGCCAACGCCGAGCGTCGCGCCGCGAGCGCCTTCTCCAGCGCGGTGAGCCGCTGCGACAGCAGGTCGGCCGCCTCGCGAGGCGACAGCACCGCCATCACGGACAGCGCCGCGGTGAACCGGGACTGCTCCTGCTCGGGGGTGGACAGCAGCTCGCGTACCCAGTCGGTCAGCTCGGCCCGGCCCGCCTCGGTGATGCGGTAGACGGTCCGCTCGGGGCGACCGCCCTGGCGCACGCTCTCGGCGGCCTCGATCAGGCCGTGCTTCTCCAGGTTCTGCACGACGGTGTAAAGCGAACCCCACTTGATCTTCATGTTCTGGTCTTTGCCGTGCTCGCGCAGGATCGAGGCCATCTGGTACGGGTGCATGGGCTGCTGGACGAGCGCGGACAGCACGGCCAGTGCCATCAGATTGCCGACCTTGCGCCGTTTCGCCACGCCTGCCGCCCACCCCTCATACTCCGCCTTGATTACTCGCTTACGAGTATACGCATCCTTCTGCACCACCCACCGCTAACCTGCCGGGTATGCGACTGCTCCTGCTGGGCGGCACCCGATTCCTCGGCCGCGCACTCGGACACGACGCCGTCGCCCGCGGCTGGCAGGTCACCGCGTTCCACCGCGGCGTGACGGGCGCGCCGCCGCACGGGGTCGCGTCGGTGTACGGCGACCGGACCGTGGCGGCCGATCTGGCGGTGCTCACCCGCACCGGCTGGGACGCCGTCGTGGACACCTGGGACGGCCCGCCCGTGGCCGTCTCCGCGGCCGCGACCGCCCTGGCACCCGTGAGCGGCCGGTACATCTTCGTGTCGAGCCGCTCGGTCTACGACGACCTGTCGACACACGGCCTCACCGAGGACTCTCCGCTGACGCCCGCCGGAGGATCGTCCTTCGGCTCGGTCAAGGTCGCCGCCGAGCACGCGGTGCGCGCCACGTTCGGCCATCGCACCCTGATCGCCCGGCCCGGTCTGGTCCTCGGCCCGCACGAGCAGCCCGAACGCCTCGTCTGGTGGCTGCGGCGTCTCGCCCGCGGCGGCGACGTGCCGGTCCCCGGCCCGCCGGACCTGGGACTGCAATACATCGACGTCCGGGATCTCGCACGCTGGCTGCTCGACGCCGCGCAGGCGGACCTCGGCGGCACGTTCAACGTCGTCAGCCGACCGGGCCACACCACGATGGGCGCGCTGCTGGCGGCGTGCACCGAGGCGGCAGGCTCCGACGCCCGGCTGCGCTGGGTGCCGCCGGCCGTATTCTCGGCAGTGGGCATCCAGCCGTGGTCCGAGCTGCCGATCTGGGTGCCGGCGGGCAGCGGCGTCCGCGGCCTGCACGAGACCGACTCCGAACGCGCGCACGCGGCCGGACTGCACTGCCGTCCTGTCACGCAGACCGTCGCGGACACCTGGGCCTGGCTCACCTCGCTCGCCGGTCCCCTGCCCGGCGACGGCCTCGGCCCGGACCGGGAGGCGGCACTGCTGCGCGGCCCCGGCGCATGACATCCATCCCGCTGCCCGAGATGGTGCGGCGCTCAGGCGAGCGCGGCGGCCCAGACGGCAACGTGGGCGTCCAGGTAGTCGGCGGTGTCGCGCCAGTACGGGCCGTCCTCGGTGAAGATCCGCGCCCAGGGCTGCCGCTGGTCCCGGAACCCGGTCTCCAGCAGGTGGTACATGGCCCTCGCCCGGCGGCCGAGCAGCACGGCCAGCTCCGGGCCCAGGGCCGGGTCGAGGCCGTAGCCGTCGGTGTAGGCGCGCAGCCGGGTGGCGGACTCGGCCGGGTCGCGGCGCGCGCTCATCCCGGCCATGCTCTGTGCCGCGTAGGCCAGGTCCCACAGCCGGGAACTCGGCGCCACGTTGTCCCAGTCGATCAGCACCCAGCCGTGCTCGGCACGGACCAGGTTCCACGGCGAGACGTCGTTGTGGCAGATCAGCTCGGCACGGTCGGGCGGGATCGGGGACTCCCACCGGGTCCCCGGCGCGGCGACGAAGCTCGCCGAGGCGTCGTGCAGGGCGCGCTGCATCCGGCCGATCCCGGCCAGCTCCTCCGGGCTGTACGTGCCGGTCGCGTCGCCGATCTCACCGGCCACGTACTCCAGCACCTGGCGGCCCTGCTCGTCACGGCCGAGCGGCCTCGGCGCGCCGGTGAACCCGGCCTCGTGCAGGTGCCGCAGGAACGCGTCCACACCGTCGGTCCACGGCCCGGCAGGCCGCCGCACCGTCGCCCCGACCCGCACGACACCCGAGGTCACATTCCCGACCAGCGCCTCTTCACCCTCGAACACCCCATGATCCTCAACCCCACCCACCACCCACGCAACCGGATACCCGACCCCTCCCCCGGGCCCGCGCAACCCCGGCCCGCGTGACCCCGCGCCGCAACTCTTACGGACTTGCGGCCTCGACGGAGATCTGAAGGCGCAAGTCTTTAAGAGTTGCGGCAGGTGGGGGGCAGGCAGGTGGGGGGTCAGCGGCGGCGGGTGAGGCGGGCGATGATGCGGCCGGGGGTCATCGGGACGACCGAGAGCATGAGGCGGCCGGAGGGGTCCTTGGCCGGGGTGACGGCGTACATGCGCAGGCCGCGTCGCCAGATCACGGGGCGGGGCAGCCGCAGGCCGGCGGCGCGCAGCGGGGCGGAGCCCTCCTGGCCGCGGGCCTGCACGCGTACCCGCACCGAGCGGCGCTGGCCGGTGAGGGCGCTGGCGCGCACGACGTCGGCCACGGTGAACTCGGCCTGCACCACGGTGGCCGGGCGGCTCTCCGTGACCTGCACCGCCGCGGTCAGGTCCTCGGCGTACACCCCGATCGTCGCGGTGGACGCCAGGTCGGGCAGCGGGCTGCGGGCGGTGACGGCCAGCACGGTCGCGCCGTCGGCGTTGCGCCGCCACACGGCCTGGGTGGCGTCGAGCTTCGCGGCCCAGCCGGCGGCGTGCGCGGTGACCTCGAAGACCTCGTCCGGCAGCGACGAGCCGGGGGTGCGGAAACCAGGGTAGGCGGCGTACCAGCGGTCGCCTTCGACGACGATCGGGGCGATGCCCTGCTCCACGTCCTGGCGGATCACGGCGAGCAGGTCGTCGACCGTGCCGGCCTGCGCGACGGCGATCCGCAGCCGGGTCTCGACCTCCAGCTCGGCGCCGGTCTCGGCGGTCAGCTGCCGGTCGGCGACCTCGCGCACACACTCGTGCACCGCCTGCTGCACGGATCGTTCGACGGTGAGCAGGTCGTCGCGCAGCAGCACGGCGACCTCCAGCGCGAACAGCCGGGAGAGCACGGCGTCGCGGTCCTTGCCGGCCGGCATCAGCCCGACGGTGAACTCCATCAGCCGGCGCAGGCAGTAGAGCCGGTCGGCGGCCTTGCTGAGGTGGGTGACGTTCTGCTCGTTGAGCCGGCGCACCGCGAAGTAGCAGTCGTAGTCGGCGACGACCGAGATCCGCGCCGCCCGGAAGCAGGCTTCCAGGGTGAACGGGAAGTCGCTGCCGATCGGCATGTCCTCGAAGTAGCGGATGGCGTGCCGCTCGATCAGGTCGCGGGAGAACAGCTTGATGTTGGCCAGCGACCAGGGCAGTCCCGAGCCCGCGAAGCTGATCTCCGCCTCGTTGCGGGCGAAGACCTGCTGGTAGATGAAGCGGCTGTTCACACCGACGGTCTTGCCGAGCACGACCTCGGAGCCGTACCGGTCGGCGGCGTCGACGAGCCGCTCCAGCGCCTCGGGGCCGAGGTAGTCGTCGGCGCCGACGAAGAAGACGAACCGGCCGGTGGCCAGGCCCAGGCCGTGGTTGCAGGGGCTGGCCGGGCCGCCCGAGTTGGGCTGGCGGACCACCTTCACGCAGGGGTATCGCTCGGCGAACCGGGCCAGCTCGGCGGGGCTGCCGTCGGTGGAGCCGTCGTCGACCGCGATGATCTCCATCCGGTCCTGGCCGATGGTCTGGCTGACCAGGGATTCGAGGCAGCGGCGCAGGTCGGGCATCGTGTTGTACACCGGCACGATGACGCTGACGTCGACTGCGGTCACTGCTTGGCCTCCGGCGCTCGGCATGTGCGGGGGTCAGCGGGGAGACACCCGGGTGCGGCTTGCTGGCGACTACGGTAACAATAGGCCGGCGGCGCGCGTAGATCAGGAGCGAGGCCCTGCCCCGGCAGGCCGACCTGCGGCGTGCCCGACGCGGGCGACTGGAGAAGGGCGGACCATGGGAGTCGAACGTCGCGAGGGCGGCCGGGGACGTGTCGTCATGCTGGTCGACAACGCGGTCAACGGCGACTCACGGGTCCAGAAGACCGCCCGCTCCGCGGCCGAGGCCGGGTGGGACACGACCCTGCTCGGACTGTCCCCCGACCACGAGGCCCGGGAGTGGATGATCGGCGGCGCGCGGGTGCGCCTGCTGCCCGGCGCACGCGCCCGCGGTGGGGCGGGTGGGCTGCGGCGGCGCTGGCGGGAACTGCCCCCCTCGGTGCGCCGGGTGCGCCGCCCCGCCGACTGGGTGATCACGCGGTACTGGATGCAGCGTCTGGGCGACCACGCGTGGCGCAAGCTGGAGCCCGGCCTCATCGGCTTCGACAACAGGTTCGGGCCGGTCATCGACGAGCTGCAGCCCGACATCATCCACGCGCACGACTTCCGCATGATCGGCGTCGGGGCGCGGGCCGTGGCTCGGGCCCGTGACCGCGGCCGGGACGTCAAGCTGGTGTGGGACGCGCACGAATACCTGCCGGGCGTGCGTCCCTGGCGGGACAACTACCGCTGGCAGCCCGCGCACCTGGCCTACGAACGGGAGTACGCGCCGCACGCCGACAAGGTGATCACGGTCTCCGACGAGCTGGCGCAGATGCTGCGGCGCGACCACCGACTGGCCGAGCTGCCCGTGGTCGTGCTGAACGCGCCCGACATGTCCGCGGGCGGCGAGCAGCCCGAGGTGAGCCTGCGGGAGCGCTGCGGCCTCGGCCCGGACGTGCCGCTGCTGGTGTACAGCGGCGCGGCGGCGCCCGCCCGGGGCCTGGGCGTCATGGTCGAGGCCCTGCCGAAGCTGCCCGGCGTGCACATGGCCATGGTGATCAACCTGCCGTCCGGCGAGTACGCGGCCGGACTGATCGCCCGCGCCGCCGAGCTGGGTGTCACCGACCGCCTGCACGTCCTGGACTACGTTCCCGCGGCCCAGGTCGCCAACTTCCTGGCCGGGGCGACCGCCGGGGTGATCCCGATCCGGCACTTCGTCAACCACGAGATCTCACTCATCACCAAGTTCTTCGAGTACTCGCACGCCCGCGTGCCGATCATCGCCAGTGACGTGCGCACCATGGCCGCGACGATCCGCGGCACCGGGCAGGGCGAGGTGTTCCGCGCAGACGACGTGGCCGACTTCGTGCGCGCGGCGCAGCAGGTGCTCGCCGACCCGGAGCGCTACCGCGCCGCGTACGACAAGCCGGGCCTGCTCGACAACTGGACGTGGGCCGCCCAGGCCGAGGTCCTCGACGGCGTCTACACGAGTCTGCTGCCGGTCGCCCCGCGCTGAGCCGGCCGGTGCCTGGCGTTCTGACCCACTAAGCAGGCAGCCACGGTCCGCGCACTCTCCGTCATCTCCCGCGGCAACAGGTATCGCGGTCTGCGGCTACATCTATTTTGATGTGCCCACATCAAAATAGATGTAGCCGCTGGACGGGAGGTCTGCTCTTACCGCGTTGTCCACCGGCCCGGGGCGGCGCGGGCGCAAACCGGGTGACGCCTACGTGCGTCCGCCGAAAACACCAGGTTCCGGCGTAGACCGGTGGCCTCGGCACGGTGAGCGTGCCGGGCACGGTCCGACGAAGCAGAACGGGCTAGGCCAGGTCCGCGCCGGTGTACCAGCGGGCGGCCGAGCCGTGCCACAGGTCGTCGAGTTCGTGCGGGGCGCAGTCGGCGAACACGTCGGTGTAGCACTCGTAGAGCTTGGTGAAGCCGCCGCGCAGCCGCTCGATCGGCAGGTCGGAGCCGAGCATGCAGCGCTGCGGCCCGAACGCGTCCAGCGCCGCCCGCAGCCAGGGGCGCACCCGGTCGGCGGTCCAGTCGCCGAAGACGGTGCCCAGGGCGTCGATGCGGGTGGCCGTGTTCGGCACGGAGGCCACCGCCTTGAGGCGGGCGGCGTGCTCGCGCAAGCCGACCGCGCTCAGGTCTCCGGGCCAGCCGAAATGGTCGAGCACGATGCTGACCTGCGGCAGCGCGCGGGCGATCCGCAGCACCTGGTCGAGCTGGTCGCCGCCGGCCTCGACGGTGAGGGTGAGCCCGTGCCCGGCCAGCAGGGCGAGGTGCCGGGTCACCTGCTCGTCGTCGGTCGGCCGCGTGCCGCCGAGTGCGGCGACCAGCCGGATCCGCACTCCGGCGGCGTTGTCCAGTTCGGCGAAGCTGCGCAGGAACGCGGGCCAGCCGGCCGACGCCGGGTCGGCGAGCGTGACCAGCCACAGCTCGAAGTCCTGGCCCTCGGCCTGGCGCTGGGCCCAGGCGGCGGCGTGCAGCGGGTCGGCCGCGCCCGCGTCGGACCAGACGACGCCGCGCACCGGGTGATCGGAGGTCTCCCGGCGGTAGTCGGCCAGCGTGTAGACGTCGGGCAGCGAGCTGTAGTCGCCGAGCATGTCGCGGACCAGGGTGCGGTCGGAGAGCCAGAACACCGGGTCGTCGCGCTGGTCCCAGAGGTGGACGTTGCAGTCCAGGATCTGCCGCACCGGCCGAAGGTATCCGGCGCAGGCCGGTGACCGAGGGCTGACACGCGCGGCGACTCCAGGATCTCGACATGGCACGTGCAATTTCTGCGGTACGCGTTGACAGCATCAGCTTCATGGGTGCAAATTTGTGACTGCTTCGAAACATCGGGGCAATCCAAGCGCCGCAACGGTTCCGCCGCACCGCTCCCCTCCGGGGCCGCTCACCCGCGCCAGGGGTTTCCGCCGTCCGTCCCCGACGAGGAGACTCTCCATGCCCCTCGCGTCACCGTCCCTGCATCCGCCCCTGGCCAGGCTGCTGCGCCTGCTCGCCGTCGCCGTGCTCGCCGCGACCGTGAGCCTGCTCGCGCCGCCGCAGCGCGCCGACGCCGCCCCGTTCTCGGTGCTGGTCTTCTCCAAGACCGCCGGGTTCCGCCACGACTCGATCGCGACCGGCGTCACCGCCATCCGCAACCTCGGCACCGCGAACGGCTTCACCGTCGACGCGACCGAGGACGCCACCGCGTTCACCGACACCAACCTGGCCAAGTACGCCGCAGTGGTGTTCCTGTCCACGACCGGCGACGTGCTCGACGGCACGCAGCAGGCCGCGTTCGAGCGCTACATCCGGGCCGGTGGCGGCTTCGCGGGCGTGCACGCCGCGGCCGACACCGAATACGGCTGGGCCTGGTACGGCAACCTGGTCGGCGCGTACTTCTCCAGCCACCCGGCCGAGCAGACGGCCACCGTCAAGGTCGAGGACCCGGCGCACCCGTCGACGGCGGGCCTGCCGCCGCTGTGGTCGCGCTTCGACGAGTGGTACTCGTTCCAGACGAATCCCCGGACGAACGCGCACGTGCTGGCGAGCCTCGACGAGCGCAGCTACGCCCCGGGCGGCTCGGCGATGGGCGCAGACCACCCGGTCTCCTGGTGCAAGCCGTACGACGGCGGCCGGTCCTGGTACACCGCGCTCGGGCACACCGCGGCCTCGTACAGCGACCCGAACTTCCTCAACCACCTGCTCGGCGGCATCCGCACAGCCGCGGGCCAGGTCGCCGGCGACTGCACCGCGACCAGCACGGCGAGCTTCCAGAAGGTGAGCCTGGACAGCAACACCAGCAACCCGATGGAACTCGACGTCGCGCCCGACGGCCGGGTCTTCTACATCGAGCGCGACGGCCGGGTGCAGATCGTCAAGCCGAGCACCGGCACGACGGTGACCGCGCTGACCCTGCCGGTGTTCACCGGCAACGAGGACGGCCTGCTCGGCATGCGGCTGGACCCCGGCTTCGCGAGCAACGGCTTCATCTACCTGTACTACTCCCCCACCACCGGCTCGGCCCGCAACCAGCTGTCGCGGTTCACGGTCTCCGGGGACACGATCAGCACGGCCACCGAGAAGGTGCTGGTCCAGGTCGCGACGCAGCGCAACACGTGCTGCCACGCGGGCGGCTCGATGACGTTCGACGCGGCCGGCAACCTCTACCTGGCCACCGGCGACAACACCAACCCGTTCGAGTCCAACGGCTTCGCGCCGCTGGACGAGCGGGCCGGCCGGTCGGACTTCGACTCGCAGAAGAGCTCGGGCAACACCAACGACCTGCGCGGCAAGGTCCTGCGGATCAAGCCGCAGGCCGACGGGACGTACACGATCCCGAGCGGCAACCTGTTCGCGCCCGGCACCGCGCTGACCCGGCCCGAGATCTACGCGATGGGCTTCCGCAACCCGTTCCGGATCGGCACCGACCCGGCGACCAACACGCTGTACGTCGCCGACTACGGCCCCGACGCGGGCGCGACCGACGCCAACCGCGGCCCCGAGGGCACCGTGGAGTGGAACATCGTCGGGCAGGCCGGCAACTACGGCTGGCCGTACTGCATCGGCGCGAACTACGCCTACAACGACTACACGTTCCCGTCGGGGCCGTCGGGCGCGAAGTACAACTGCTCGGCTCCCGTGAACAACTCGCCGAACAACACCGGCCTGACCAACCTGCCGCCCGCGCAGCCCGCCACGGTCGACTACGACTACGGCGGCAACCCGCTGTTCCCGGAGATCGGCGGCGGTGGAGCCCCGATGGGCGGGCCCGTCTACCGGTACAACGCGGCGTCGACGTCGGACCGCAAGTGGCCGCAGTACTTCGACGGCAAGGCGATCTTCGGCGAGTGGAACCAGAACAAGCTCTACACGATGCAGGTCACCGCGAACGGCAGGTCGCTGGTCGACATCAACCAGCTGTTCGGCTCGATGAGCTTCCTGCGGCCGATGGACCTGGAGTTCGGGCCGGACGGCGCGATGTACCTGATCGAGTGGGGCACGGGTTTCGGCGGCAACAACGCCGACTCGGGGATCTACCGGATCGACTACATCGCCGGGGACCAGAACCCGATCGCGGTCGCCGCGGGCAACCCGACCTCGGGCGGGGTGCCGCTGACCGTGCAGTTCTCCAGCGCGGGCTCGCGTGACCCGGCCGGGCAGCCGATCACGTACGCGTGGACGTTCGGCGACGGCGGCACCTCGACCGCGGCCAACCCGTCGCACACGTACACGGCGGCGGGCAACTACAACGCCCAGCTCACCGTGCGCGACCCGGGCGGGCGCACCGCGGTGGCCAACGTGCCGATCACCGTGGGCAACACCGCGCCGACGGTGACGCTGACCGCCCCGGCCGACGGCGGCTTCTTCGTCTGGGGCGACCAGGTGCGCTTCACCGTCACCGTGACCGACCCCGAGGACGGCACGATCGACTGCTCGCGGGTCAACGTGCAGTACTACCTGGGTCACGACGCGCACGCGCACCCGCTGCAGGGATACACCGGGTGCACCGGAGTGATCCAGACCTCGATGGGCACCGGCCACGGCGACGACGCGGACATCTTCGCCGTGATCGAGGCCAGCTACACCGACCTGGGCGGGGGTGGCGCGGCCCCGCAGACCGGCCGGGCCACCGTCAAGCTGCAGCCCAAGCACAAGCAGGCCGAGTTCTTCAACAGCACCGGCCGCGCGCCGGGCGCGATCGGCGGCGGCGACCCGGGCGTGCAGCGGGAGGCGACCAGTGACACCGCGGGCGGCTTCCAGAACATCGGCTTCATCGAGGACGGCGACTACTGGTCGTACACCCCGGTGAACCTGCGCAACATCACCTCGGCGCGCTTCCGGGTGGCCTCGCCCGGCTCCGGCGGCCGTATCGAGGTGCGCACCGGCGCGCCGAACGGCACCCTGCTCGGCACCGCCACCTTCGGCGGCACCGGCGGCTGGCAGACCTACACCGACGTCACCGCCACCCTGTCCGCGAGCACGACCACCGGGCCGCTGTACCTGGTCGCGAAGAACCCATCCGGCGACACCGGGCAGGGTTCGATCTTCAACGTGAACTGGGTCGACTTCATCGGCCAGGGTGTCGCCGACGGGTCGCAGCTGCAGGTCACGCCGGGCAGCCTGGTGTTCGGCTCAGCGAACGTCGGCACGACCACGGCGGCGCAGACCGTCACGGTGAGCAACCCGGGCACGGCGGCGGCGAGCATCAGCTCGATCAGCGTCTCCGGCCAGTACACGCAGACGAACACCTGCGGCAGCTCGCTGGCCGCCGGGGCGTCCTGCACGGTGAGCGTGCGTTTCGCGCCGACGGCGGCCGGGGCGCAGAACGGCACGCTGTCGGTGGCCAACTCGACCACCGCGCAGCCGCTGGCCGTGTCGCTGACCGGCACGGGTGTCAGCGGCACCACCAACCTCGCCATCGGCGCGGCGATGTCGGCCAGCAGCAGCAACGGCGGCTTCCCCGCCTCGGCCGCCAACGACGACAACACCGGCAGCTACTGGGAGTCCAACAACAACGCCTTCCCGCAGTGGCTGCAGGCCGACCTGGGCAGTGCCAAGCAGGTCAGCTCGGTGACGCTCAAGCTGCCGCCGCCGTCGGCGTGGGGCGCCCGCACCCAGACGCTGGCGATCTCCGGCAGCACCGACGGGACGAACTTCAGCACGCTCAAGGCGTCGGCGGGTTACCTGTTCGACCCGGCCACCGGCAACACGGCGACCGCGTCGTTCACCGCCGCGTCGGTGCGCTACCTGCGGGTGACCATCACCGCGAACACGGGCTGGCCCGCGGGCCAGGTCGCCGAGCTGCAGATCTTCGGCGGGGGCAGCCAGCCCTCGGCGACCCTGGCTGCCAACCCCACCTCGGTCGTCTTCGGCAACCAGAACGTGGGCACGACCAGCGGCGGCTCCACGGTGACGATCACGAACACGGGCACCGCCGCGGCGAGCATCTCGGCGGTGAGCGCGTCGAGCCAGTTCGCCGCGAGCGGCTGCACCGGCACCCTGAACGCCGGGGCGAGCTGCACGGTCACCGTCACCTTCAGCCCGACCTCGGCCGGGGCGAAGACCGGCACGCTGACCGTGACCAGCAACGCCACCAACGGGTCACTGACCGTCGGCCTGACCGGCACCGGCACCACGGTGACCAGCTCCAACCTGGCGCTGAGCAAGCCGGTGACCGCCGGGCACGTGCAGAACTACGTGCCGGGCAACGCGGTCGACGGCGACGCCAACTCGTACTGGGAGAGCCCGAACAACGCCTTCCCTCAGTCGATCACGGTTGACCTCGGCGGCTCCGCCTCGCTGAGCTCGATCGTGCTGAAACTGCCGTCGGCGTGGGGTGCCCGCACCCAGACGCTGTCGGTGCTGGGCAGCACCGACGGCTCGACGTTCACCACGATCGTGGGCTCGGCGACGCACCAGTTCACCCCGTCGGGCAACACGGTGACGATCACCCTGCCCGCGAACACCACCGCCCGCCACGTCCGGCTGACCTTCACCGCCAACACCGGCTGGCCGGCCGCGCAACTGTCGGATTTCCAGGTCATCGGTATTCCGGCGTGACGGTGGCCTGACGGCCACCAGCGAGGAAACCGGTCCCCGGCGCGCCACGGCACGGCGCGCCGGGGACCGCCCTTGTGCGGGCGGGTCTCCCCGATACGCTCGATACGCTCGGCAGATCGACGCGGCTAGGAGACGAAGTGATCCGCTGGACGTACGCCTTCATCGATCGGCCCGCCGAACAGTTCACCGAGGCGGCGTCGTTCTGGTCGCGGGTCACCGGCACGCACCTGACCGCCCGGCGCGGGGAGCACGCCGAGTTCGCGACGCTGCTGCCGATCGGCGCCGACGCCTGCGTCAAGATCCAGGCCGTGCAGGAGGGTGGCGGCGCGCACCTCGACCTGAGCGTCGACGACCCGGCGGCGCTGGCCGCCCGCGCGGTGGAGCTGGGCGCGACGCACGTGGCCGACCTGGGCTACCAGGTGCTGCGCTCGCCGGGCGGGATGGTGTTCTGCGCGGTCCCGTGGCACGACGAGTTCCGCCGCCCGATGGCGCACACGACGCCCGACGGGGCGCTCAGCCGCCTCGACCAGGTGTGCATCGACGTCGGCCCGCAGGCGTACGACGCGGAGGTCGCCTTCTGGGGCGAGCTGACCGGCTGGGACTCCTCGTTCGGCTCGCGGCCGGAGTTCCACGTCGTGACACCGTCCGCCGAGCTGCCGGTGCGCATCCTGCTGCAGCGGCTCCAGCAGGAGCGGCCGACGTCGGCCCACCTGGACCTGGCCTGCTCCGACATCGATGGAGTGCGGGCTTGGCACGAGAAGTGCGGGGCGGTCCACGTGGCCGACGGCGCGCGCTGGGTCGTCATGCGCGACCCGGCCGGGGGCGTCTACTGCCTGACGGCGCGTGACCCGAAGACCGGCGGTTTGCCCGCAACGTGATCACCCGGCTGCGCGGCGGCGGGCCGGTGCGGTATCTTTGGCGATTCGAGCACAAAAAAGAACGGCACGCTGAAGCGTCCGTTCGGGCTTCAGTATAGACACGGAGGAGCCGGGTTTGTCAAGCGACGTCGCCGACGAGATTCACCGCGAGCAGGAGTACGTCACCGAGCTCTACCGCCGGCTCGACGGCCTGCGGGAACAGGCCGAGCGCCGGCTGTCGCAGGCGCTGCTGGCCACGGGCGGCACCCAGCAGGAGCGCTCGCAGCGCGAGTCGACCGTCGCCCTCTACACCGACCAGCGGGCCTCGCTCGGCGCGGTCGAGAGCGGCCTGTGCTTCGGCCGACTCGACCTGGCCGAGGACGGGGCGCGCTATATCGGGCGCATCGGCATCTTCGACGAGTCCGCCGAGTACGAGCCGCTGCTGGTCGACTGGCGCGCCCCCGCGTCGCGACCGTTCTACCTGGCCACGGCCGCCTCGCCGCAGGGTGTGCGCAGACGCCGGCACATCCGCACCGCCGAGCGCACCGTGACCGCGCTCGACGACGAGGTGCTCGACCTGGCCGACGCCGCCGCGACCGCGCCCCATCACGAGGGGCTGACCAGCGAGGCGGCGCTGTTCGCGGCGATGGACGCGGGCCGCACCGGCCGCATGCGCGACATCGTCGAGACCATCCAGGCCGAGCAGGACCACATCATCCGGGCCGGCCTGAACGGCATCATGGTCGTCCAGGGCGGGCCGGGCACCGGCAAGACCGCCGTGGCGCTGCACCGCGCCGCCTACCTGCTGTACACCTACCGCCAGGAGCTGTCGACCCGGGCGGTGCTGGTCGTCGGGCCCAATGCGACGTTCCTCAAGTACATCTCGCAGGTGCTGCCGTCACTGGCCGAGACCGGCGTGGTGCTGCGCACCGTGGGCGGGCTGTTCCCCGGGGTCGACGCCGCAGCCGTGGAGCCCGACGAGACCGCCGAGGTCAAGGGCCGCGCCGTGATGGCGGAGGTGCTGGCCGAGGCGGTGCGCGACCGGCAGCGGCTGCCCGACGAGACCGTCGAGGTGGTGTTCGAGTCCGAGCCGCTCGTGCTCGACCGGGCCGCCTGCGAGGCCGCCCGCGAGGTGGCCCGGCGCAGCGGAAAGCCGCACAACCTGGCCCGGCCGCTGTTCGACGTCGAGATCATCCACGCGCTGTCGCAGCAGGTCGCGGACCGGATCGGCACCGACCCGTACGCCGACGACCCGCTCGGCGGCGACGACGCCCCCGGCGACCCGCAGCTGCTGGACCAGGCCGACCTGGCCGAGCTGCGCCGGGAACTGCAGGCCGACCCGAACGTGCAGACCGTGCTGGACTGGCTGTGGCCGGTGCTGACCCCGCAGCGGCTGCTGTCCGACCTGTACGCGAGCGAGGCCCGCATCGCCACCGCCGCGCCCATGCTCACCGAGGCCGAGCAGGCCCTGCTGCGGCGCAGCCGCGGCGCGGGCTGGACCCCGGCCGACGCGCCGCTGCTCGACGAGGCCGCCGAGCTGCTCGGCGAGGACGACCGCGACAGCGAGGAGCTGGCCGAACGGCGTCGCCGGCAGCGGCTGGCGTACGCCGAGGGCGCGCTGGAGATCCTGCACGGCTCCCGCTCCATCGACCTCGAGGACGAGATCGACCCGGAGATCCTGACCGCCGCCGACGTGCTCGGCGCGCTGGAACTCGGCGAGCGGCAGGCCGACGAGCAGCGGCTGACCGCCGCCGAACGGGCCGCCGCCGACCGCCGCTGGGCGTTCGGGCACGTCATCGTCGACGAGGCGCAGGAGCTGTCGCCGATGGCGTGGCGGCTGCTGATGCGCCGCTGCCCGAGCCGGTCGATGACGGTCGTCGGGGACGTCGCGCAGACCGGCGACCCGGCGGGCACCTCCTCCTGGGACCAGGTGCTGCACCCGTACGTCGCGGACCGGTGGCGGCTGACCCAGCTCACCGTCAACTACCGCACCCCCGCCGAGATCATGGACCTGGCCGGGCAGGTGCTCAAGTCGATCGACCCGGGGCTGGAGCCGCCGCGCTCGGTGCGCCACACCGGGCGGGCCCCGCAGCTGGCCGAGGTCGGCCCGCAGGAGCTGGCGGCGCGGCTGGCCGACGAGGTGCGCCGCGAGGTCGCCGCGCTCGGCGACGGCACGCTCGGCGTGCTGGTGCCCACGGGGCGGATCGACGAGCTGGGCGAGGTGGTCACCGCGGCGGCCCCGCAAGCGCGGGTCGGTGCGCAGACCGAGCTGACCGACCAGGTGGTGGTGCTGACCGTACGCCAGGCCAAGGGGCTGGAGTTCGACGCGGTCGTCATCGCCGACCCCGGCGCGATCGTGGCCGAGTCCCCACGCGGGCACAGCGACCTGTACGTCGCGCTGACCCGCCCCACCCAGCGCCTGACCGTGCTGCACCACGGCGACCTGTCCTTCTGACACCGACGGTGTGCGGCCGCCCGCCGCGGCTGCCGGACTCCGTCGAGGTGCACTAATGAGTGAGAAAGGTCGATGTGGACGGTCCCGCGGCCGTAGACTGCGCCGGTGGGAATGCGCCTCGTCGCCCTGCTGATCGCCGCCGCATTCGCCGTGGCGGGCTGCGGCGCGCCCGCGGGCCAGACCCCGGTGCCGCGCCCCGCGCCGCAGACCGTCACCGTCCGGCTGGAGCTGGCCATGGACGCGACCGGGCCGCAGCGCGACGGGGTGGCGTCCTGGCTGCAGAGCAGGCCGGAGGTCGCCTCGGTCGCGTTCGAGAGCCGCGAGCAGGCGCTGGCCAGGTTCCGGGAGGCCTACCGCGACTCCGGCGAGCTGGTCGGCTCGCTCAGCGCCGCGGACCTGCCCGAGTCGTTCACGGTGACGCTCAAGGCCGACGCCGACGTCGACGGTTTCGTGGCGGCCGCGCAGCCGCTGGAGGGCCTCGACCACGTCGTGCCGGACGAGGACCAGCCGCCGCCGGACTGAGCCGCGAACATCCGCCGGATGGCGGAGGCGTCGCGCTCCCGCATCCCCCGCCGGGTGGCCGATGCGCCGCCGCCCGCGGTTCTGCCACGCTTCCGGTACCCGCGGCGCAGGTCCGCGGCATACGTGGAGGTCACCATGGCGGACTCACCGTCCCTGCTCGCCAAGGTCGTGCGGGTGCTCGGCGTCCTCGCGCACCTCGTGCTGCTGCCCTTCTACCTCGCCAGTGGCCTGGTCGCGCCGCTGTGGGCGGTGATCGTCCTGGTGGCTGTCTGGGCCGCGCTGCTGGTGCTCGCGATCCGGTGGTGGCGGACCCGGCCGCTGCTGGTGCCGCTGGCCCCGGTCGTCGCGCTGGCCGTGTGGTTCGCGGGGATCAGCGCGGGCGAGGCCTGGCTCGGCTGGACCGCCTGACCCGCGCCGCCACGGGCCGGCCGAGCCCGCCGGCGGGCACGCGGCGGGCACAGACACACACCACCGACAGATCCGGCCATCCTTTCCACAACCGACGTCATGGCGACAGACCGGAGCCGATCCGGCGATGCTTTGCCAACCTGATGGCGACGTGACGCACGCGCCGTGCCCGGGGTGGCGGCGTCACGGCGGAAGGGAGTCGGCTGATGAACGCCACCGGCGCCCGCCCGGCGGTCGCGCCCACGCTCGCGCGGGCCACCGGGGTGCGCATTCTCGGGCCCATCGAGGCGGCCGGCCTCGACGGACCGGCCGCGCTGTCCGGCGCGCGCCAGCGGGTCCTGCTCGCTGTGCTGGCCGTGCACGCCGGGACCGTCGTGCACCAGTCCCGCCTCATCGACGCGCTCTGGGGCTGGGACCCGCCCCGCACGGCGGTCAAGACGCTGCACAGCCACATCGCCCGGGTGCGCCAAGCCCTGGACGCATGCGGCCTGCCCGCGGCCCTGCACACCCGCCACGCCGGGTATGTGCTCGACATCCCCGCCACCGAGGTCGACGCCCACCTGTTCGAGTCCCGGGTGGCCGCCGCGCGCCGCCACCTAGGTGCCGACGCCCCGGAGTCCGCCGCGCGGGAGCTGCGCGAAGGGCTCGCGCTGTGGCGCGGCGACGCGCTCGCCGACGGGGAGCCCACCGGCTGGGCGGCCGCCGAGGCGGCCCGGCTCAACGAGGTGCGGCTGTGCGCCGAGGAGGACCTGTGGGAGGCCGAGCTGCGGCTGGGCCGCCACCGCGGCGCGCTCGGCGAGCTGGAGCGGCTGCTGGTGATGCACCCGTACCGCGAACGCCTGGTCGGGCTGTCCATGCTGGCCCTGTACCGGTGCCGCAGACCGGCCGAGGCCCTCGACGCGTACCGGCGGCTGCGCGCCCGCCTCGCCGACGAACTCGGCACCGACCCGGGCCCCGACCTGCAACGGCTGCACACCGCGATCCTGCGCGAGGACACAGCGCTGGACCTGGTCGCCGAGTCGGATCTGCCGTCCCCGCCGACGGAGGCCGCACCGCCGTCGTCCGTGCCGAGTGGACACGCGGCGATCGCACCGGCGCCGCCGAGCCCCGAGCCCGTGCCCGCCGAGCTGCCCGCGCCGCCGGGGCACTTCACCGGCCGCGACGACGAGCTGTCCGCGCTGGACCGGCTCCTGGAGCAGGACGGGCCGCAGCCGCGGATCGCGTTCGTGGCGGGTCCGGGCGGCATGGGCAAGACCGCGCTCGCCGTCCGCTGGGCGCACACCGTCGTGCACCGCTTCCCCGACGGCCAGTTGTACGTCGACCTCGGCGGGCACGACCCGGCCGCCGCGCTGCCGCCCGCGCAGGCGCTCGCACAGGTCCTGGCCAGCCTCGGGGTGCCCGCGGGGCGTATCCCTGCCGACACCGCCGCCCGGTCCGCGCTGTTCCGCACGCTGCTGAGCGAGCGCCGCATGCTGGTGGTGCTCGACAACGCGGCCGGGCCGGACCAGGTCCTGCCGCTGGTGCCGCCGACCGCCGCGAGCTTGCTGCTGGTCACCAGCCGCAGCCGGCCGACCGCGCTCGCCGTGCACCACGCGGTGCACGCGGTGGCGCTGGATGCGCTCGACCGGCACGCTGCCGTGGCGCTGCTCACCCAGGTGCTCGGCCGGGCCAGGGTGGACCGCGAGCCCGCCGCCGCGGCCGAGCTGGCCGAGCTGTGCGGCGGCATGCCGCTGGCGCTGCGGATCGCCGCCGCGAAACTCGCCGCCCGGCCCGGCCGGGAACTGGCCGAACTGGCCGCGGAGCTGGTCTGCGACGACCGGCTCGACGAGCTGTCGGTGCCCGGCGACAGCCGCACCGTGCGCACCGTGTTCGGGTCGGCGTACCGGGCGCTGCCCGCCCCGGCGGCCCGGCTGTTCCGGCTGCTCGGCCTGCACCCCGGGGCCACGTACACCGGGCACCTGGCTGCCGCGGCGGCGGACCTGACCCTGCCCGCGGCCCGGCGGGTGCTCGCCGAGCTGGTGTCCGCGCACCTGGTCGCCGAGGTGGCCCCAGACCGCTACCGCTGCCACGACCTGCTGCGCCTGTACGCCCGCGAGTGCGCGGTGGCCGACGAGACCGCGGCGGCACGCGACGAGGCCGCCGCCCGGATCGTGGACTGGCACCTGGCCGTCGCCGACGCGGCGAACCGGCTCGTCGACCCTGGCCGGGACCGGGTCCGGGCCGCACCGGCGTACCCGCCCGCGCAGCTGCCGTTCACCGACGACCCGGTCGCGGCGCTGGCCTTCCTCGACGGCGAACGCGCCGGCATGCAGGCGGTCGTGCGGCACGCCGCCGAGCACGGGCCGCAGACCGCCGCCTGGCAGCTGACCTACCTGCTGACCGGCTTCTTCGACTCGCGCGGCCACTGGGCGGAACGGGTCGAGCTGTGCCGCTGGGGCGTCGCCGCCGCGAGCGGCTGCGGCGACCCCGGCGCGGAGGGGCTGATGCGCAGCGGGCTGGGCGTCGCCCTGATCATGACGCGGCGCTTCGACGAGGCGCTGGACGTGCTGCAGTCGGCGCTGGCGCTGACCCGCCGGACCGGGGACGTACGCGGCGAGGGGCACGTGCACAACAACATCGCGGTGGCCCACGCCGGGCTGCGCCGCCACGACGCGGCCGTGGAGGCGTACCAGCAGGCCCTGGCCCTGCATACGGCGAGCGGCAACGCGCTGGGGATGGCGCTGGGGCTCAACAACATCGGCGACGCGTACGTCCGGATGGGACGTGCCGAACTGAGCCTGGAGTACCTGGCCCGTGCCCTGCCCGCCGCCCGGGAGCTGGGCAACGCCCGGCTGGAGGCGGCGGCGCTGAGCGGCCTCGGCCAGGCCCACGCGGCCCTGGGCGACTTCGGCACCGCGCTCGACCACCTGCGCCAGGCCCTGGCGGTACGCCGGCACCGCGGCGACCGCCGCCACGAGGCCGACACCCGCAACACGATCGGCGTGACGCAGCTGCGCCGCGGCGACCACGGCGCGGCGCTGGACGAGTTCGGCCGGGCGCTGGAGCTCAGCCGGGAGATCGCCGACCGGCACCTGGAGGCGAGCGCGCTGGCCAACCTCGGCCGCACCCAGCTGGAACGCGACGACCTGGTCGCGGCGGCCGGCTACCTGCGCCTCGCGCAGGCGCTGCGGGCCCGCGCGCCCGACCACTTCGAGGCCGCCTGCATCGCCCGCGACCTCGGCGAGCTCGCCCGCCGCAACGGCGATCCCGCTGAGGCCCGCACGCAGTGGCAGCTCGCCGTGGACCTGTTCCGCAAGGCCAACGCGCCCGCCGAAGCCGACGCGCTGGCCGACACCCTCGGCTGAGCGGCCGCGCCGCTCAGCGCGCGGAGTGG
The DNA here is from genome assembly GCF_042663325.1 of Catellatospora aurea. Taxonomy (NCBI): domain Bacteria; kingdom Bacillati; phylum Actinomycetota; class Actinomycetes; order Micromonosporales; family Micromonosporaceae; genus Catellatospora; species Catellatospora aurea. The sequence goes on along the minus strand of NZ_JBHTAC010000042.1, from coordinate 26,207 downwards.
TCGCGGACCACGATGCTGGCGGTCGCCAGGACCCGCCCGTCGCGGTCGACGAACTCGACGGTGAACATCTCGTCGCGTTCGCGTACGGCGTCGCCGGCCACGAACACCCCCAGCTGGGTGACGCCCTCTGCCATCAGTGGCAGCTCCGCCGAGGGCACCGCGATGAAGTCGCCCGGGGCGGCCGCGGTCCCGTTGGCGGTGCGGTAGTTCACCACGGTGCCCGCCGCCGGGGTGCCCTTCACCTCGACCTTCACGGCGCACCACTCCTTCTCCCAGCAGACCGCGTCCAGGGCCTGCGCCAGGCAGTTCTGGCCGCACGGCACGACGCCGACGGCGGCGGAGGCGGGCTGCGGCAGCAGCACGATCGTCGCGAGGAGAGCCAGGGCCGAAACGCTGATCCAGCGCAGGAAACGTGTCATGGCCCGCACGTTAGGCAGGCCGGGTTGTGGAAAGGTTGTGTGCCTGGCCACCGGCCCTGCGACCGGCGGCCAGGCACCTCGGCGGATCAGTAGAGCAGGCTCCAGCCGCGCAGGTGGCTCTGCTCACCCTTGACGACGTCCTCGACGACCAGCGCCCACTCGCCGACCTCGGCGACCCCGCCCAGGCGCACCTGGTAGACCTCGGTCAGGTCGGCGGCCCGGTCGTCGGCGTTCGCGGCCTTGAGCAGGTAGGTCCGGCCGGCCGGGGAGACCAGCTCCAGGCGCAGGTCACCGCGGTGCGGGTGGGTGAGGTTGACGGCGACCTCGACGGTCTCCAGGGTGCCCTTCTCCTGCACCTTGGTGAGCCACTTGATCGGGCCCGGGTCCAGGAACGGCGGCTGCGGCCACTCCTCCCAGACCAGGTTCCACTTCGGGATGCACTGCTTCCACGGGTAGCTGTACGTGCCGACGCCGACCGCGGCCCAGGCCATCGCCACGGTCCGGTAGGTGCTGCCGCACTTGCCGTACAGCTCCGCCGTGGCGGCCAGCGTGTCGGCCCGCGCCTGCGCGAACGTCTCGTTGCTGGTGAAGTAGTTGCTCAGCGCGTGGTACCAGATCTGGGTGGCCCGGTCCCGGCCGATGCCGACGACCGCCGAGCCGTTGCAGGTCGGGCTGGTGCCGTACGGCGTGGCCCCGCTGCCCTCGGCGGCCAGGAAGAAGAAGTGGTTGGTCACCCCGGAGGAGTAGTGCGGGTCGAGGTTGCCGATGCCGTTGTACCAGCAGTCCTTCGAGATCCCGTCCAGCGACGGCTGGTACATGTAGCGCAGCGGGTCACCGGTGCCCCAGATGTCGAACTCCTCGCCGATCAGGTAGTCCGGCGTGTCCACGGCGTTGTCGGCGTAGAACTCGGCCATCGCGCCCATGATGTCGCTGGTGCCCTCGTTGAGCCCGCCGGACTCCCCCGAGTACGTCAGGTTGCCCGGCACCGACGCCTGGGTCACGCCGTGCGACATCTCGTGCCCGACGACGTCCAGCGACACCAGCGGCCGCAGGCCGTTGCTGCCGTCGCCGTAGCGCATCACCTTCTGCGTCGAGCTCCAGCTCGCGTTGGCCCAGTCGGTGCCGCGGTGCACCTGCGAGACGGTGCCCACGCCGTCGTCGAAGATGCCGTGCCGGCCCAGCACGTTCAGGTAGAAGTCCCAGGTGTTGGCCGAGCCGTAGTGCACGTCCACGGCCGCGCTCTGGTTGGTCGCCGGATTGCCGTCGCCCCACACGTTGTTCACGTCGGCGAACGTCACGCACGGTCCCGCCGTCGTGTGCTGCATGTCGCAGGTCTTCGAGTTGCCGCGCAGCGGGTCGATCATCTTGTAGTCGAAGATCGTCTGCGTGGTGCTCAGCGGCACCTGGCCGCCGTAGACGCTGTGCCCGGTGCCGTTGGCCGTGTGCTCCAGCGGGTTCGCCCGCAGCAGCCGCGGCTCGACCGCGTCGACGAGCGCGTCGGCCTCACCCGTCGCCGCCGTCACCGGCACCCGCCACGCCAGCCGGCCCGTGCCGCCGACCGCGTCGACGACCAGCTGCGGCGTGCCGACCTCGGTCGCCCGCAGCGCGTCGCGGGCCGTGCTCGCCGCCTGTCCCGCGGTGACCCGGGGCTCGGTGCCCACGGCGACCGGCCGCTCCTGCGACACGGAGAACCCGTCGAGGGCGCCGCCGGGCGCCAGGTGCACCACGAAGTCGCCGCCCACCACGGGCAGGCCCTGAAACAGCCGGGTGAACCGGACGTGGGCGAAACCGGTCCGGGTGACCGTGGCCCGCCACACCTCGTAGCGGTCACCGTCGGCGGCCCGTACCGCATCCGGGTTGAGCCTGATCAGCTCCTGTGCGCGTGCTATCGCCGTCTCTTCCGGCGAGGCGGCCTGCGCGGGCGCGGCCAGTGCGACCGCGCTGCCGCACAGCAGCACCGCCGCGAGCGCCACCGAGATCCGTCTCATGACGACCTTCCCTTCCCTGTAGCCAGTGGCCACAGGGGTACGCGGGCGCGACTGTCACGCGGTTGTGGCAGGGTTGTGCCGCAGCTCGGCCGCGGTGCAGGAAGCTGCAGCGATCGGGGGTTACCCGGCGGCGGGGCGGCTGGCATGATCTCGGCCATGACCGAGGCAAGCGACTCCGACCAGTACGGCCACGTCCGGCTCACCGTCACCGAGCCCGACGGGCAACTCATCACCGAGGTGCTGCCCGCCAAGGCGCTGCCGGGCGGGCTGGTGGAGCTGGTCGGCAGCCCCGGCCTGGTGACCGGCGCGGCCGCCGGGGACGTGCTGACGCTGGCGTCCGGCGGCTTCCATGTGGTGCGGCGCGGCCCGAACGACAGCGTGCAGGTGTACGCCGACCCGCCGCTCGACGACCACGCGATGGCGTGGCTGGCCAAGGCCTTCGAGTCCGTCGGCGGTTACGTCGAGGCCCCGCCGCAGCGGCAGTTCGCGGTCGCCACGGTGCCGACCGCGGCGGGCCGCGACACCGTCGAGGCGATCATGTCAGAGGCGGGCGAGAACATTCCCGGCATGGAATGGCAGTTCGGCACGTCCTGACGAGGAGTTCCATGCACACCCCTGCCCTGCCCGCCGACGCCCTGGCCGCGCTGCCCGGACTGGCGGCGTTCGGCCGTACGGCGACCCGCCTGCACCCGCGCCGCGGCACGGTGACCGCGGCGGACAGCCACGTCGGCGGCCCACTGCGCTGGCCCGCGGGCGAGCCCTGGCCGCTCTGCGAGCACCCGTACATGGTCAACGAGGAGGTGCCGCTGCCGCAGGACCTGATGGACCGGCTCGCCGCGGCGAAGCTCGGGCGCACGCAGCCCAACATCCTCACCGAGGACGAGGTCGTGCTGCACGAGGAGCTCGCGGCGCTGGTCGGGCCGGGTTTCACCAGTTGGGGCCGCGTGAACGGCGGCCAGGCCGTAGGTCACCGTTTCGTGGCCCGGCCGCACGACAACCCGATGCTCGCCGTCGCCCAGCTGCGGGCCGCCGACGTGCCCGACCTGCCCACACCGGACGGGGCAGACCTGTTGCAGGTGCTGTGGTGCCCGTTCGGGCACGAGCAGGAAGACGACAGCGTGTGGGGGCCGACGCTGCGGCTGGTCTGGCGGCGCGAGGCCGACGTGACCGGCCCGCTCGCCACCGCGCCGGACTCCGCCGTCGGCGAGGAGTGGTACGTGCCCCAGCCGTGCCGGCTGCACCCCGAGCAGATCGTCGAGTACCCGTACCCGCAGGAGCTGCCCGAACCGCTGCGGGAGCAGGCCAAGAACTGGCCGGACGGCTACGTCGAAACCTTCATGGCCCCCGGCTGGAAAGTCGGCGGGCATGCCAAGTGGCAGCTCACCGATCTGCAGCCGACGCCGTGCCGGGTCTGCGCCGGGCCGACCCGCCTGCTGCTGGTCATCGACTCCAGCGAGGGCATCGTGTCCCCACGCTGGAGGCCGGTCGAGGAGGCCGGCACCGACCCCGGCTCGTTCGACCACGACGCCAACGAGCCGACCGGGGTGACCGTCGGCCGGTGGGGCGCGCTGCGGGTCTTCATGTGCCCGACCTGCCCCGGCGCCCCGTTCCGGCTCGACCAGCAGTAGGTCAGCCGCCGACCTCGGCGAGCTGTTTGAGGGCCGCGGCGGTGCTGTCGGAGTGGGCGTCGAGCAGCGGCAGCCGTACGCCCGCGGTCGGGATGCGGCCCTGCGCGTGCAGCGCGGCCTTGACCACCGTGGGGTTGGGCTCGGCGAACAGCGCCTTCGACAGCGGTGCGAGCCGGTGGCCCAGGGCGCGGGCGCGGATCGCGTCACCGGACTGCCACAGCCGGATCAGCTCGGCGAACTGCGCGGTCGCCAGGTGCGCCGAGGACAGGATGCCGCCGTGCGCGCCGAGCGCCAGCAGCGGTGAGACGAACGTGTCGTCGCCCCCGAGCACCGCGAACCCTGCTGGCGGGTCCGCCATCAGCGCGACGGTGTCCTCGTTGATGCCGCCACCGGCGTACTTGACCCCGGCCACGTTCGGGATCGCCGCCAGCCGCGGCAGCGCGCCCGCGGTCAGGTACTGCCCGGTGCGATACGGGATGTCGTAGACGACCAGCGGCACCCGGCTCGCCGCGGCGAGCCGGGTGAAGTGCGCGACCACGCCGTCCTCGCCGGGGCGCACGAACGGCGGCACCACGGTCAGCGCCGCGACCGCCTCCGGTGTCGCGGCCAGTCCGGCGAGGGCCTCGGCGGTGGCCGCGCCGACGATCAGCGGGGCCGAGCGCTCCCGGCAGACCCGGGCGACGGTCTCGACGACCGCCTGCTTCTCGGCCTCGGTGAGCGAACCGGGCTCGCCGGTGGTGCCGAGCGCGACGAGGCCGGTCGCGCCCTCGTCGAGCACCTGGTGGGCCAGCCGCTCCAGCGCGTCGAGGGCGACCGTGCCGTCGGCGGCGAAGGGCGTGATCAGCGGAAGGTACAGGCCATGCAGTGTCGTCATGCCCTCATGCTGCCGAAACCCTTCCGGAAGGACCAGTTCCGATTCCTGACGTGACCCGTAAGCTGAACTGATGCTTGACGTCCGCAGGCTGCGCCTGCTGCGCGACCTCGCCCGGCTCGGCACCATCGCGGCGGTCGCCGAAGCCCACACCTACTCCCCCTCGGCCGTGTCACAGCAGCTCGCCGTGCTGCAACGCGAAGCCGGTGTGCCACTAACCGAACGCACCGGGCGCGGCGTCACCCTCACCCCGGCCGGGGCCGCGCTGGTGCGGCACACCGAGACCGTGCTCGCTGCGCTGGAGGCCGCCGCGGCGACGCTGGCCGCGGCCCGCACCGGGCTGCACGGCACGGTGCGCATCGGCGCGTTCCCGACCGCGGTGCGCACCGTGCTGCCCGCGGCGCTGGTCGCCCTCGCCCGCGACCATCCGGCCTTGGACCTGATGGTCACCGAGCTGGATCCGGTCGCGATGCCCGACGCGCTGCGCGAACGCCGCCTCGACGTGGCCCTGCTGCACGACTACGACCTCGCGCCCGTCGTGCCGGACCCGACCGTCGACTCCCTGCCGCTGCTCGACGAGACCGTGTACCTCGCCGTGCCCGCGGACTTCCCGGTCGCCGCCGACCCGGTGCACGCGGCGCGCGACGCCGATTGGATCGTGGGCACGCCAGGCACGCTGTGCCACACCGTGGCGGTGCGCATCTGCCAGGCCGCGGGGTATCCGCCGCGGGCCCGGCATCACGCCGACGACTTCACGGCCGTGCTCGCGCTGGTCGCGGCCGGGCTGGGCGTGGCGCTGGTGCCGCAGCTCGGCGCGGTGCAGCCGCCGCCCGGGGTGCGCCTGGTCCCGCTGGCGTCGCGGCGTCGGACCAGGATCGCGTACCGGCGCGGCTCCGGCGACCACCCGGCCGTGGCCGCCTGTGTCACCGCCATCCGCACCGCCACCACGGAGTTCCTCGATTAGGACCCGCCGAGTGTCAAAGATTCTTGACACCATGTCGAGCCCTGCCTTACCTTCGGCGTGTCAAGTTTTCTTTACATAGGAGGGTCACGATGCACACGCTGACACGTACCGCCCGCCTGACCGGGCTGTTCTACCTCGGCAACGCCATCACCGGCGTGCTCGGCTTCCTCGTCGTGCGCCAGCAGCTCTTCGCCGCCGGCGATCCTGACGCGACGCTGGCCAACCTGGTCGCACACGAGTCGCTCGCCCGCGCCGGCGTCGCCCTGGAACTGGGCATGGTCGTCACGCAGACCCTCGCCGCCGTCTGGTTCCACCGGCTGTTCCGCACGGTGGACTCCTCCGCCTCGCGCGGGATCGCCGCGTTCGGCCTGGTCAACGCGGTCGTGGGCATAGTGAGCGCGGCACTGCTGGCCACCGCGGTCCAGGTCGCGGTCGACCCGGTCGGCGACGCCGCCGCCAACGTCCAGGTGCTGTACCTGGTCAGCGACGGCCTCTGGGGCGCCTGCGCGCTGTTCTTCGGCCTGTGGCTCATCCCCATGGGCTGGTGCGTGCTGCGATCAGGCTGGATGCCCCGCGCCCTGGGCCGGCTCCTCGTCGCCGGCGGCGTCGGATACATGGTCAGCGCGTTCCTCCGGTACCTGATGCCCGACGCGCAGGTCGTCGCCGAGGCGCTGGCCTACCCCGCGTCCCTCGGCGAGTTCTGGATGGTCGGCTACCTGCTCATCCTCGGCGTTCGCAAGCACGCGCTGACCGGAGCGCCGACCACGGCACGCATCCCGGAGCCGGTGGCGGGCTGACGCGTCGCCTCACACGACGACGACGGTGTGCGGGCCGCGCATGACCTCGATCGAGTAGTACGTCGGGCACAGCCGCGGCCGCCCGCCTTCCTCGACGACCTCGAAGAAGCGCAGCTCGCCGCGGCGGTGCACCAGATCAAGATGATCGAACACGGTCACCACGACGAACTTGCCGTCGGCGTCGAACGCGACGCCCTCGGGCCGCAGCCCGTCGAACAGTTCCTCGCCCACGGTCTCCAGGCGGCCGCTTGCCGGATCGAAGGTCAGCAGGCTCAGCGAGCACTGCCGGTCCAGCCGGGGATCGCCCCAGGCCAGGTGGCTCAGCCGCAGGTTCGAGGTGACCACGCGGCGGCCGTCGCGGCTGACGGCCAGGCCGCCGGGATTGCGGCCCACCACGGCCTCGCCGATCTTCTGCCCCGCCCCCGTGGCCGGGTCGACGCGCAGCACCGACACCCGCCCCTCGGCCGCGTCGTCACCGGCGTCGCTTCCCCGCTGGAGGTCCGTGGTGAGGAAATGCCGCCCGTCGGGGGTGAACCGGCCCTCGAACGGGAACCGCCCGGTCCTGATCGGCAGCCCCAGCGGCTCGATCCATAACTCCGGCGTACGGTGCACGGCATACAGCCGCACCTCGTCCCGCCAGGGGAAACATGCCGCGAGCAGCTCGCCGCCGGGATGCCACTCCACGTAGGACGGCACCATCGGCTCGCCGTCCTCGCCGCGCGGCACCAGCGCGAACGCGTCGCCGAAGCCGTTCGGCCCGACCGGGATGAGGCGCAGGGACGGGTGCGGGTCGGGCCCGAGGATCGAGAACACGTCGCCGCCCGCGATCACGAGCAGGCCGCCATGGGGATGCAGCGACACCGCCTGCGGCATGTGCCCGGCCGGGTAGGCGAACAGCAGTTCCGGCCTGGTCGCGTCCGTGATGGCGTACGCCCGTACGGTGCTGCCGGCGTCGAGGTCGGTGATCAGGTGCGCGTCCGGGCCGCGCTGGCCGAGCGTTTCTATGACGTACGCGTGCGCGCCCTCCGTGTCGACGGCGAGCACGCTCGGCGGCGGGGTCACCGAGTTCGAGGCGGCGATCGTGCCCATCCTCGGCGGGGTGCCGTCGAAGGCCAGGGGCAGCGCGATGACGGTGAGCGTGTCCTCCTGCCCCGCCTCGCGCGGACCGAGCCGGGCGTGCAGCGGCGCGGACGGGATCGCGTCGGCGTCGCTGACCACCACGATGCGCCGTCCCTGGAACAGGCCGGACACGGGCGGCCCCTGCAGCGGCTGGACTCCGGTGGACGTGCTCATCTGCGGCTCCTTTCCCCGCATGGCGCGCTCACCGACCAGGCTATGCCCGCGCGCGGCGCCCCGGCCGGGCGATCCTCGATCCCAACCCCCTCAGGACGCCCCAGTCCCACAGGTCTCCATCCGTCACCGCTGACCTCAGCCGATGTCGCAGCCCGGGTCGGCCGCCGACCTGGCCGAGCTGGTCGAACAGGCGAAGCGGATGCCGGAGTCGCCGTGCCGGCAGGTGCTGATCGAGCACGCATGCGCGGGCCCCGGGCTGCCCGCCGACGTCGTCGCCGTGGCACGTGAGGCGCTGCGGCGTTCGGCTTAGGGTGGACGTCATGCGGTTGGTGGTCATGGCGGACACGCACGTGCCGAAGCGGGCGCAGGACCTGCCCAAGCCGCTGTGGGACGCGGTGGACGGCGCGGACGTCGTGGTGCACGCGGGCGACTGGGCCGACCTGTCCTTGCTCGACACGCTGGAACAGCGGGCCGCGCGGCTGATCGCGGTGTACGGCAACAACGACGGTCCCGACCTGCGAGCCCGGCTGCCGGAGACGGCCCGCGCCGAGCTGGACGGCCTGCGCATCGCCGTCGTGCACGAGACCGGCCCCGCGACCGGTCGCGAGCGGCGCTGCGCCGCCCTGTTCCCCGACTGCGACGTGCTGTTCTTCGGCCATTCCCACATCCCGTGGGACAGCACCGCCCCCACCGGCCTGCGGCTGATCAACCCGGGCTCGCCGACCGACCGCCGCCGCCAGCCGCACGCGACCTTCCTCACCGCCTCGATCGCCGCGGGCCGGCTCGTGGACGTCGAACTGCACCGGCTCAGTGCCGCAGGCAGCCGACCCGCGCGGCCCTGAGCCACCGGCACACGGCGTATCCAGCGGATATCTGCGCCGGCTGGGTCCACGATATGCCCTGCCGAGCGACTTTGCTCTGCACCCATTTGCTTGCTCTGCACCCGAATACGCAACGGGTCAAGCTCCGCACGTCTGTTGCGCCGATGGGTGCAGAGCAAGGTTTTGGGTGCAGAGCAAAGTCACTCGGCGGACATATGTGAGCTGTGCCGCCGGTAACGATCATGTCCCCCGTCAGCCGGCCGAGTTGGACCAGAATCGAGTGCTCAGGACCAGCCGGTAGCCGTCGGGATCCGCGACGGTGACGCCCCAGCGGTTCCAGTAGGCGCCCTGCGACACCCGGGTGCCCCCGGCCTCGGTCAGGCGTCCGACCAGCGCGTCGTCCACGGGTCCGGCCAGGTACAGCACGAGAAGGTCCTCGTCGGTGGGCGAAGGTGGGGCTGCGAGGTTGTGCCCTGCTACGAGTTCCAGGTGCCAGGACGCGTCGGGCCAGCCGAGCATCAGCAGGTCGTGCTCGCCGGGTCCGTCGCCGGTCGCCCGGTAGAGGACGTGCAGGCCGAGGCCGTCGACATAGAAACGTTCGGCGGCGGCGAGGTCGCGGCTGGGGCGGGCCAGGCGCAGGTGGGCCCTCGGGTCGATGGTCATGGCGGCTCCCGTGCGGTCGGTGTGTGCCGACCCTGCCTGTTCGAGCGCGCTTGAGGTCAAGACACGGCTCAGTGCGGGATGGGGCGGCGGGCCCGGGTGCGGTCCAGGCCGTCGCGGTACTCCTCGATGGCGAGCGCCACCTCGGCGCGGGTGCGGGTGTGCTCCAGGCTCGGCAGGTAGTGCACATGCCGGGCCAGGCCGTCGAGGTCGACGGTGAAGTACATCGCCATCAGCGGGTTGACGAACAGCTCGGTGCCCTCGGTGCGGGCCAGCGTGTGCACGTCGCCGAAGTCGCCGCGTACCGCCGAGGCGACCTGGGTGTTGACGATGCTGGCGGACAGCGGCGTGGCGGCCGCGGCGTGCGCGACGGCGTCGCAGTAGGCGGCGGCCTCGGCGCTGCCCGGCGGGATGGAGAACGCGCCGAGGAACGCCCCCTCGCGCTGCAGGGCCGCGAGGTTCTCCAGCACGTGGGCGTGGCAGACGCCGTGGTGGGAGTCGATGCCGAAGCCGAGGCTGACCACGAGTTTGCGCGGCACCGGCAGCCCGGCGACGGCGGCGAGGCTGGTCATGTCCTCCTCGGGGGTGCCGAGGCCGGCCTCGTCGCCGCGCATGAGGATGTCGGTGCCGCCGTCGGCGAGCACGATAGCGTCGATGCCGAGCAGCTCGATGAGCTTGCGGTACGCCGAGCGCAGCGGACGGACGCCGGTGCGTTCGAAGGCGTACACGACGGGCTCGTGGCCCTGGGCGGCGAGCCAGCGGGCGAGGGTGCGTTCGGGGAAGTAGCGGTCGTTGCCGGCGCTGTCGGGGCGCACGGCGGCCAGGCCGGTGCGCACCCAGGAGGACAGGCTGAGCGCGCCCAGTTCGCTGACGGCGTAGCTGGCGAGGGTGACGCGGGTGCCGGCGTTGCGCAGGGCGAGCGCGAGGGGCAGCCCGGCGTACACGTCGAAGCCGCCGCCCGCGCCCGCGATGAGCACGTGCCTGGCGTCGCGCAGGCGCTGCGACAGCGGGGGTTCGAAGACGGCGGGCATGGCCGAGACGGTAGTGCCCGGTGTCGAGCGGGGCACGCGCTTATTCGTTCCCCGGAAGCGGCGACATCCGTCATCTAACATGAAAACGGGTCAAAGGGATTAAGGCGGTTCAGGTGGACGCGCTCCGGACAGTCGGGTCGAAGGCGTGGGCGATCGTCGGCATCGCCCTGGCCGCGGCTGTCCTCGTGTTCCTGATCATCCTGTTGAAGCCGCTGGTCATCGCGCTGGTCGGAGCCCTGATCGTCTCGCTGGCGCTGTCACCGGCCGTCGAGGCGCTGGCGCGGCGCGGCCTGCGCCGAGGGCTGTGCGCCATGCTCGGGATCCTGTTCCTGATCGCCCTCGGCGTCGGCGTGTTCTTCCTGGTGGTGACCGGGCTGGCCAGCCAGTGGGCCGAGTTGAGCACCGCGCTGGGCAAGGCGGTGCAGGACCTGCACGGACTGCTCACGAAACTGGGCGTGGCAGGCTCCAACGCGGAGTCGGCGCGCGACTCGCTGTCGGATCACGGCTCGACGCTGCTGTCGGGGATCCTGCCCGCGCTGGGCAACGTGGCCGGTACCACCGCCAGCGTCTTCATCGGCACGTTCGTGTTCCTGTTCACCACGTTCTTCATGCTCAAGGACGGGCCGGCGATGGCGCGGGCCGCCGAGCCGTTCATCCCGCTGGGTCGGCCGTGGATGGACCAGGTCGGCCGGATCATCCGCGGGTACGTGGTCGGGTTGACGCTGCTCGGGGCGTTCAACGCGGCCGTGGTCGGGCTGGGCGCGCTGCTGCTGGGCGTGCCCCTGATCGCCACCCTCGTGATCATCACGCTGCTCGGCAACTACGTGCCCTACCTGGGCGCGTGGGTGGCCGGGGCGTACGCGGTGCTCATCGCGCTCGCGTCGGGCGGCGTCCAGACGGCGCTGCTCATGACGCTGGTGGTGTTCCTGGCCAACGGCACGCTGCAGACCATGCTCCAGCCGTTCGCGTACGGGGCCGCGCTGCGCATGCGCCCGCTGACGATCCTGCTGGCGACCGTCGTCGGCGGGCTGGTCGCCGGCATCCTGGGCGTCATGCTCGCCGCGCCCACCGCCGCGATCATCCAGCACACCGCCGAACTGCTGCGCTCCCGCCGAAACGGCGGAGGGGCCGTCGAGGCCGGGGACGGGGGTCCCGACGGCGATGACGGGCCCGGCGATCTCGCACGGCTGGTGGCCGACACGCCCGACTGAGGCGTGCCGTGCCCCGCGCGAGATCGCCGGGACGGGTCAGTACGTCAGGCCGAAGCCGTACGGGAACAGCGGCTTCTTCTCGTCGCCGGTGTTGACGGGTTCCTGGGCAGCCGTCGCGGGCCAGGACATCGGCAGCTTGCCGGTCGGGGCGTACGCGCCGAACAGCACGTCGGCGACGCCCGCGCCCTCGGTGCCCGGCAGCCACGCGGCCAGCAGCCCCTGCACCTGCGGCAGCTGGGCGCTGACGTCCACGGGCCGCCCAGAGACCAGCACCACGACCACGGGCACGCCCGCCTTGCGCAGCGTGGCCAGCGTGTCGAGGTCCACCTTGTCCAGCTTGACCCCGTCGGGCCGGTCGCCCTCGTACTCGGCGTACGGCGTCTCGCCGATCACCGCGATCGCCACGTCGTAGCTCTTGTCGATCCCGGTGCCGTCGGCGCTGTAGGTGACGGCGCCGCCGGGCTCGACGGCCTCCTTGACGCCCTGCAGGATCGTGGTGCCGTCGGTGATCGGGCCGGATTTGCCCTGCCAGGTCAGCGTCCAGCCACCGGACTGGTTGCCGATGTCGTCGGCGCTGCGCCCGGCGACGAACACCTTGCCGGTCTTGGGCTTCAGGGGCAGCACCCCGGAGTTCTTCAGCAGCACCTGCGACTGGCGTACCGCCTGGCGGGCCAGCTCCCGGTGCGCCGCGGAACCGACCTTGTCGAACTGCGCGCGGTCGGCCATCGGGTGCTCGAACATGCCCAGCTCGAACTTCTTGGTCAGGATGCGCCGGTTGGCGTCGTCGATGCGCTCCATCGGCACGTTGCCCGCGTCGACCTCGTCGCGCAGCACGCCGATGAACTCGCGCCAGCGCTCGGGCACCATGACCATGTCGATGCCCGCGTTGATCGCCGTACTGACCTCCGCCGGGGTGAACGCGTCGCGTACGCCGTCGAGCTGGTCTATGGCGTTCCAGTCGGAGACCACGAACCCGGTGAAGCCCAGCTCGCCCTTGAGCACCTCGGTGATCAGGTAGCGGTGGCCGTGCAGCTTCTCGCCGTTGAACGAGCTGAACGAGACCATCACCGAGCCGACCCCGGCCTTGACCGCGGCCTGGAACGGCGGCAGGTGGATTTTCCTCAGCTCCTCCTCGGGGATCCGCGCGTCGCCCTGGTCCTTGCCGTCCAGGGTGCCGCCGTCGCCGACGTAGTGCTTGGCGGTGGCCAGCACCGAGTTCGGGCCGCCCAGCCGCTCGCCCTGCAGTCCGGTCACGATGGTGGTCATCGAGGAGGCGATCTCGGGGTCCTCGCCGAACGACTCGTACGTGCGGCCCCAGCGGACGTCCCGGGCGACGCACAGGCACGGGGCGAAGTCCCAGTCCAGGCCGGTCGCGGTGACCTCGGTCGCGACCGCCTCGCCGATCCGGCGGACCAGCTGCGGGTCCCGGGTGGCGCCCAGGCCGATGTTGTGCGGGAAGATCGTCGCACCGTGCACATTGTTGTGGCCGTGCACGGCGTCCACGCCGTAGATCATCGGGATGCGCAGGCGGGTGGCCAGCGCCTCGGTCTGGAAACCGTCGTACATGTCGGCCCAGCCTTGCGGCGTGTTGTCGCTGGGCACCGAGCCGCCGCCCGACAGCAGCGAGCCCAGGGCGTACGCGGTGACGTCGCCGCCGGTCACCTCGCGGCGCTCGGCCTGCGTCATCTGGCCGATCTTCTCGTCGAGGGTCATCCTGCCGAGCAGGTCGTCGACCCGGTCGGCGATCGGCACGGACACGTCGAGATAGGGCGCGTCGGGATCGAACGCGCCGTCGTCGGTGTCGCGGGTCAGCCAGTAGCCGGCGGCTCCGGCCGCCAGCACGAGCACGAGGCCGGCGGCGATCAGGCGGCCGCGGCGGCGGGACGGCGGTGGTGGCGCAGCCGCCGGGGTGGCGGTGACGGTCGTGGTCATGATGCCTTCCAGAGGGGTCGCGGCGTGGCGTGGACGTGCCGGCGCGAGTGCCCCTCATCGCGTCGACGGCCTCCGACAGCCAACACTTCCCGCGTTTCGGTGTCAATGGATTGCTGGAACATAATGCCGCACTGGTGAAACAGACCATGTAACAAGGCGTGGGCGCGCCTCGGTCCGTTGAGGAGTGCGCGGTGACAGGCCGCCGCGGAGGCTCCCCGGTCCGACGAAAACGCATCGACACACTTGTGCGGTGGTCCTAGCGTTCGCAGTATGACCAAACACCATCCACCGGCCTTCCAGGCCGGCCCGGGAGGCGTCGCACCGTCGCGCGCCCCCGCCGGTGGCGAAGGCCACCCTCGCGCGCTCAGCGCATCGCACGCGGAACACCTGGCGCCGCGGGGGCACCAGGTCAACCACCAGGCCGAGCAGTGGTGCCCCGACGCCGCCGCGACAGCCCTTGAGGCCACCCCGGCCGCGCACCTTTGCCACCTCCAGCGGCTCTGAACCGGCGCGACCCGAACACCGGGAACACGGGGCATTCCCGGTGACACCGCACCACAGCACCTGACCGACGAGCTCGCGCGAGCTGCGGCCCGCGCGAGCTCGTCCCCATGCCCGCTCCCTAAATGAAAGGAAGGGCACCTTTCACAACGCGGAGCGATGTGAAAGGTGCCCTTCCTTTCACTTTCAGTGGCAGGTGCCGGTGCCGGAGTCGTTGTAGGTCTTGCCCGCCTGCGGCACGAACTGCCAGTCGTAGCTGTTGGCGTGCAGGGTGAACTTCAGCACGCCCCAGGTGTCGCTGTTGCGGGCCTGGCTGTTGGGCTGGATGGTGCCGAAGCCGTAGAAGCCCGCGCCGCCCATGCCGGCGACGAACGAGCGGATGCCGCGCGAGCTGTCGGCGGTGCCGCTGGCGTTCATCGGGGCGAAGCGCTCGTACTGGTGGTTGTGGCCCCAGACGACGACGTCGGCGTTGTAGTCGTACAGCGCCTGGTAGAGCGGCCGGGTCGAGGTGGACGGGGCGTGGTTGGCCCCGGAGGTGAACAGCGGGTGGTGCCAGTACGCGATCGTGCACGGCTTGCTGCTGGCGGCCAGGTCGTTGCGCAGCCAGGTCTCCTGGGCCGAGCCCGCCGACATGCTGATGTTGGAGTTCAGCGAGACGACGTGCCAGTTGCCCAGGTCGTAGGAGTAGTAACCCTGTCCCGACGGGCCGGCCACCGAGCCGAAGTAGTTGTAGTAACCGCTCGCGCCCGAGGTGTTGTAGTCGTGGTTGCCTGGCGCGGGGCGGGTGCGGGCCTTGTGGCGGCCCCAGGTCGGGTTGTAGTAGCTGCTGAACTCCGACGCGGTGCCGTTGGTGTAGACGTTGTCGCCGGTGGTGAAGACCGTGCCGGAGATCCCGTCGAGCAGCGCCGCGGTGGCGGTGTCGCCCGAGCCGGAGTCGGCGATGTCGCCCGCGCCGACCAGCACCGGGTCACCCGACGGCGGCGGCGTGGACGGGCTCGGCGACGGGGTGGTGCCGGTGGTGACGACGAGCTGCGGCGAGTCCGCGCCGGTCTCGCGGGTGTCGTAGTACGCGCCGTCGCTGTTGGTGGAGCTGGCGCCGATGCTGAAGGTGCCGTTGCCGGTGACCAGCGAGGTCACGTCGACCTCGTACCAGCCGTTGGCGACGACCGAGCCGAGGGTGCCCAGCGTCGCGCCGTCAAGGGCGGGCTTGTTGTTCCACGTCGTGCCGGTCTCCGACCACGACGTGTTCGACATCGCCTTGAACGTGCCGCCGGCGGCGCTGCCGTCGTTGCCGCTGATGTGGCGCAGCCGCAGCTTCGCGCTGGTCACGGTGCCGCTGACGCCGCTGACCGTGAAACGCAGGAACATCTGGCGCTGCGGCGAGCTGTCGACGGTGATCTGGACGGCGGTGCCGTAGTTGGTCGACGCCGTGTCGGCCTGCACGTACGTGTCGGCCACCGGGGTGAACGTGGACGTCGCGGCGGCGGCGGTCTGCGCCGACACCGTCAGCACCGTCGCGACCGTGGCGGCGGTCAGCACGAACGCCGTGCCCGCCGTCACGGCCACGCGGCCCTTGCGGATTCCCATGACTAGCCCTTCTCGGGGTGTACGGCCGCGCGATCGGCGCTGCCGTGCGAGGAATGTAGGGACGCCCGGGAACGGCCGGCACACGTTCGGGTGAACAGCGTGGGTGAGTCGGATGAGCGTCCACAGCCGACCGGCCGCTGTGACACCGTCTGTTCATCGGAAGCACGCCCGCTGGTGGCGTGCGCGAGGGCCCTGCGTACCGCGGGCGGCTCAGGATGTGCCCGACGCGGGGTGCCTGCGGCGTGCCGCGAAGACGGTGCCCGCCGGACGGTCCGGGTCGGTCCCATCTGCACCGTCGTCGCGGACGCCATGCCGCGGGAGGAGCGCAACCGCGTGTACCTGTCCACCGTCACCAGTCCGGCCGCCACACCCCCGGCGGACAGATCCGGCAGACGCCGCTTCGCCAAGGTCGGCGCGAACGTGTTCGCCCTGGGCACGGTCAGCCTGATCACCGACGTCTCGTCCGAGATGGTCACCGCGGTCCTGCCGCTGTACCTGGTGCTGGGCCTGCAACTGAGCCCGCTGGCGTACGGCATGATCGACGGGATCTACACCGGAGCGACCGCGCTGCTGCGCCTGGTCGGCGGGTACGTCGCCGACCGCACCCGCCGCCGCAAGGCCGTCGCGACCCTCGGCTACGGCCTGTCCGCGGTGGCCAAGCTCGCGCTGCTGGCCGCGGGACGGTCGGTCCCCGCGATCGGGCTGGTCATCGCCGCCGACCGCACCGGCAAGGGTCTGCGCGCCGCGCCCCGCGACGCGATGATCACGCTGTCCACGCCGCCGGAGGCGCTGGGCCGGGCGTTCGGCGTGCACCGCGCGATGGACAGCGTCGGGGCGTTCCTCGGCCCGCTGGTCGCCCTCGGCGTGCTGGCGCTGGCCGCGAACTCGTTCGACGCCGTGTTCGTGGTCAGCTTCTGCGTCGCGGCGCTGGGTGTGATGGTGCTGGTGCTGTTCGTCCGCGACCGCCGCGAGGCCGTGCCCGCCACGGCGAAGGTGTCGGTGCGCGAGGCCGCGTCGCTGCTGCGCGACGCCCCGGTGCGGCGGCTCGTGCTCGCCGCCTGCCTGCTCGGCCTGGCCACCATCGGCGACGGTTTCGTCTACCTGCTGCTGCAGCGCCGCGAGGAGCTGAGCACCGTCTGGTTCCCGCTGCTGGCCGCCGGGACGAGCCTGGGCTACCTGCTGCTGGCCGCGCCGCTGGGCGTGCTCGCCGACCGGGTCGGCCGGCTGCCGGTGATGCTCGGCGGCTACGTCGCGCTGACGGCGGCGTACCTGCTGCTGTTCGGACCGCTGGGCGGCACGCCGCTGCTGGTGCTGACGCTCGCCCTGTACGGCCTGTTCTACGCCGCGACCGACGGCATCCTGATGGCGCTGGCCGGGCCGGTGCTGCCGGACCGCCTGCGCACCACCGGCATCGCCCTGATCCAGACCGGCCAGGCCCTGGCGTACCTGCTCTCCTCGGTCCTGTTCGGACTCGCCTGGCAGACCTGGGGACCCGCCACCGCGTCCCGCGTCGCGGCGCTGGCCGTGGTGCTCGCCGTGGCCGCCACGCTGCTGCTGCTCGTGCCCCGCGGCGGGGCCCGGGGCGAGGCCGCCCTGGACGCGTCGACGGCCGTGCACACCCGGCAAGAGCAGGAGGCCGCCCGATGAGCGAGCTCAGCACGCGCACCAAGGTCATCGTCGCCGCGTCGGTCACCGTGGCACTGGCCGCGGTCGGGATCGGCTACGTCCAGCTGGCCAGGAACAGGGCCACCACCGCATCGCCCGTGCCCGCCGCCGCCGTCACCCTCGACCCCGGCCCGCGGCTGCTGGTCGTCAGCGACCGGCACGCGACCACCGTGTCCCGAGATGACCCGTCCGGACCCCGGCAGGTGTCCGGCATGGAATGTGTGCGCGTCTACGCCGCCGCGGGCACCGGCGTGTGCATCCAGCCCGAGACGGCCTGGTCGTACCAGCTCGTGGTGCTCGACCGCGAGCTGCGGGCGACCCGCTCCTTCGCGGTGCCCGGGCTGCCCAACCGCGCCCGGGTCTCGGCCAGCGGCCGGATGGTCGTCTGGACGACCTTCGTCGGCGGCGACTCCTACAGCACCGGCGGCTTCTCCACCCGCACCGGCATCCTGGACACCCGGACCGGCGCGCTGGCCACGACGCTGGAGGAGTTCGCGGTCACCCGCGACGGCAAGCCGTACCGCAACGTGGACGTCAATTTCTGGGGCGTCACCTTCACCGCCGACGACAACGCCTTCTACGCCACCATGGCCACCGGCGGCAAGCGCTACCTGGTCCGCGGCGACTTCGCGGCACGGACCCTGCGCACGGTCACCGAGAACGTGGAGTGCCCGTCGCTGTCGCCCGACGGCACGCGGATCGCGTTCAAGCAGGCGGTCGGCGGCGACCCGCAGCGCGGCTGGCGGCTGTCCGTGCTGGACCTGGCCACCCTGGCGGTGACCAACCTGGCCGAGCCGAACAGCGTCGACGACCAGCCGGCGTGGCTCGACGACGGCACGGTGGCGTACACCCTGCGCGGCCCCGACGGCACCCCGTCGATCTGGTCCGTGCCCGCCGACGGCAGCGGCAAACCGGCCCTGCTGCTCGACGAGGCCGAGTCCCCCGCCGCGCTCGGCTGACCCGGGGTCAGCGCCACCAGCGGCGGCGGCGCTGGTCGGCGAGTACGGCCGCGGGCGCGACCAGGTCGGCCAGGTGCAGTTCCAGGTGGCGCAGGTGCTCGCCGACCCAGCGGCGGCGCAGGCGGTGCAGCGGCGTGCCGCCGCCGCCCGTCCCGAGCACCTCGTCGTCGGGCGGGCTCGGCGGGGCCAGCGGCGGCGGCATCGGCCCCGACGGCTCGCCGACCTGGTCGGCGAGGCTGGCGTAGAAGCCGGCGAGCGCGTCGGCGTGGCGCAGCAGCGCGTCGCAGCGCGGGTCCGGGGAGGCGTCGCGCGGGGTCAGGTCGTCGAGCGCGTTGGCGGTCTGGCGCAGCCGCACCCCGGAGATGACCAGCCGCCACAGGCCCGCCCGGTCCATCCGCTTCGACCCGGGTTCGGCCAGGTAGCCGCGCAGCGCGTCCTCCAGCCGGAACGCCGTCGCGGCGGCCCGGACCGCCAGGGTGGGCGGCTGCGTACGCCGGCCCAGCGCCCACGCCACCGCCTCGGTCAGGTGCGCCCCGCCCTCCCGGAACATCTCGGCGACGTCGTCGCGCACCAGGTCGCCGGCCCCGCGCGGCCAGACGAGCAGCCCGGCGACGAGGCTGACCAGGCAGCCGATCGCGACGTCCTGCAGCCGCACCAGGCCCAGCGTCCAGCCGGTCGGCGCGAGGATGTTGTAGAGCACCAGGATCACCACGGTGAACGCCGCCTGGCTCGCGATGTCGGGGAGCTTGCCCGGCCCGTACGCCACCACGAACACGGCGACCGCCAGCGCGCCCCAGCTCGCCCAGGGTGACGGGCCCAGCAGCGGCAGCAGCGCCGCGCCGGCCGCGACCCCGGCGGCCGTGCCGACGATGGCCTTGACCGCCTGCGTGCCCGTCGACGCCGCGCTGGTACGCAGCACCGACAGTGCCCCCAGCAGCACCCAGAACCCGCTGCGCACCCCGCTGAGCTGCACGATCACGACCGCCGCGGACAGCGCCAGCGCGCCGCGCAGCGCGTTGACGAACCACACCGAGCGCAGGCTCGCGTTGCGCAGCACGATCCCGGCGACACCGGCCAGGGTGACCAGCCGGCGCAGCGGCGGCCGGTCCGGCCGGGCCAGGCCGTACCAACGCCGCACGCTGCCACCGACGGTCAGCGGATCGGCTCCCCGGGTGGCGATGAGCACGTCGGTGGCGAACGCGCGTACGCAGTTGGCCGTGGTCTGCCCGTAGAACGCGACGACCAGCTCCATCGCGTCCGCGTCCGGCTGCCCCGGGCCGGTCAGCCGGGCCACGCTGTCGGCGCACGTCTGCTCCAGCCCTTTGAGGTCCGGATCGACCTGCTCGCCGCTCAGCACCGCGGCGGCCTGGCGCAGCACCTGCGCCGACGCCTCCAGCGGGGCCCGCTGCGTCGGCGGCGCGTCGCGCAGGTCGCCGACCCGGTCGATGCCGTCACTGACCAGGCCCTTGCACCATTCCAGCTGGTTGACCGCGCCCGCCATGGCCTGGTCGGCGATGACCAGCCCGCTCGGCCGGTACGGGGCCGACACGAACAGCGCCATCATCCGGTGCGTGGCGTCGGCGACGCCGGCCCGCAGCTCCGGCAGCGCGGCCCGCAGCGCCCCCGCCTCCAGCAGGTCGGCCAGCCCGACGGCCAGGGTCGCGGTGGCCTGGCGCAGCTCCGCGCCCGCCGAACGGGGCGCCATCAGCACCACCGCCAGGCCGCCGACCCCGGTCGCGAGCACCCACCCGGCGACCCGGTCGCCGATGACGTCCGGCGGCGCGGCCGCCTACGCCGCCAGCATGTACGGCAGCATCGCCGCGGCCGCGCCGGAGGCGTCGTTGGGCCCGATCACGGCGGCGAAGTACGAGGTGAACGCGGCCACGGCGGCGACGACGGCGGCGGCCACCACCGAATGGCTGACCAGCGTTCCGATCACGATCAACACCGCGCCCACGGCGGTGAGCATGGTGTGCGCCACGGCCCGGTCCCGGCGGGTGCCGCCGAACGACGCCAGCACCAGGCTCGCGAACCCGCCGAACGCCGTGAACGTCGCCACCTGCGGCGACTTGATCACCAGCAGGGAGAACGCGAACAGCGCGGGCACCAGCACGGCGGCCCGCAGCCCGCGCACCGCGGCCGTCGGCGACCACAGCGTGCGCCACCAGCTCACCCGGCCGCCCCGCAACCCGCGCGGCGGGGCGGCCGACCGGCCGCCGCGCTGTGCTCGTTCACGCCATCAGCGTCTCCCGGATCGGGCGGCGGCGCGGCCGGTTCCGCACGAGTCGGTGGCCAGCGAAACCACCAATTCCGCCCGAGCCCGGTCAGCTCCGGGCCAGCGGGGCCACCTCCCGCGCGGCGAAGGCCAGGAAACCCTCCGGGTCGGGGTCGTCGGGGGTGGGCTGCAGCACCACGGTGTCCGCCCCGGCCGCGGCCCAGGCCCGCACCGCCTCGGCGACCTGCTCCGCGCTCCCGGCCACGCCGTGCCCGTCCATGGTGTCGTAGCCCCAGCGGACCCGCTCGGCCTCCATCCGCGCCGACGCGTCCCGGCCGGTCGCCGCGTGCAGGTAGACCACGACCCGGTGGTAGTCCGTGCGCCCGGCCCTGGCCCGGCCCTCGTCGATCAGCCCGCGCGCCCGGCGCACCTGCGCGACGGTGGTGCCGCCGGTCAGGATCGTGCCGTCGGCGAGCTCGCCGGACAGCCGCAGCGTACGGTCACCGGTCGCGCCGGACAGCAGCTCGGGGCGCTGCGGCGGCGGCCAGTCCAGCGCCACGCCGTCCAGCCGCACGTAGCGGCCCTGGGTGGTGACCCGCTCGCCGGACAGCAGCGCCCGCAGCGCGGTCAGGTGCTCGCGCAGCAGCGCCATCGGCGACTCGGCCCGCGCGCCGACCTGGCCCATCCAGTCCTGCACCCCGTGGCCGACCCCGACCCGGGCCCGGCCCGGGAACAGCCGGTGCAGGGTCGCCAGCTCCATCGCCGTGATCGCGACGTTGCGCAGCGGCACGGGCAGCAGCCCGACCGCGACGGTGAGCCGGTCGGTCCAGGCCAGCGCCGCCGCCACCGACGTGATGCCGCTCTCCAGGAAGCAGTCCTCCCACAGCCACAGCTCGTCGAGCCCGGCCTGGTCGGCGGCCTGCGCCACCGACCGCAGCCGCTCCGGCGGCAACTGCGGCACGAACACCGCACCCACTCTGGTCTCAGGTCGTGCGTTCACCTCGGTCACGCCGATCATGATGGCGCAGTGGCGGCCGCCAGACCAGACGAGCCGGTCAGGCACGCCGCCGATACGCCATGATGCTCGGCGTGACCGAGGACGAACTGCTCGACGTGCTCCGTGCCCGCGTGGCCGCTGCCCCCGCCTGGCGCGGCCCGGTCGAACTCGCCACCCCGGGAGCGATCGCCGAGGCCGAGCACCTGATCGGCTTCCCGCTGCCACCGCTGCTGCGCCGGATCTACCTGGAGGTCGCCAACGGCGGCTTCGGACCCCGCGACGGCGTCCTCGGTGTGGGCGAGAACGCCTGGTCGGACGACGGCGGAGACATCGTCGACCTCTACGGGGACTTCAGCTCGGCACCCGGCCACCCGCGAGGCCTGGTGCCGGTGTACGAGGTGGGCTGCGCGATCTGGTGGCTGCTCGAGTTCCGCGACCCGGCCGGGCCGATGTGGGGCTGGGACCCGGGCGGCTGCTGCACCGAACACGCGCTCGCGCCGCAGGGGCTGACCCTCGCCGACTGGCTCGCCGAGACCCATGACGGCGGCGAGGCCCGCGAGATCGAACAGCCGTGGGTATGCCGGCCCCGCCCCGTCCGGCTGCCCGTGCGGCCGCCGCGCCGCTCACCGCCGGCCGACCCCACGCCCACCGGTCCACCGGAGATCGCCGCCAACCTGCGCAAACGGTCCGCGGTGCGCATTCCTCCCACGGCCGCGCCGCGCCGTCCCGCCCCCGGCCGCGACCCCCGGCCCCGGTGGAACCTGAGCCCGGATGAGGCACCCCGGCGCGACGAACCCTGATAACGCCGACTGCCCCGTTCCGGCGTGATCAAGCAGGCCGGGCCGCTAGCGTGGACAGAGGGCCGCGACCGGCCACCTGCCCAGGCTGAGCTCCTTGCGGCCCACCGCGACTCCGACGGGGGGCACCGAGATGGCCGCATCGACGCTGGAGCAGCTGCGAGCACGGATCTCCGGGCAGGTGATCACGCCCGGTGACGAGGGCTACGACGAGGCCCGCACCGTGCACAACGCCATGTTCGACCGGCGGCCGCGCGCGGTGGTGCGCTGCGCGAGCACCGCCGACGTGCAGGCGGTGGTCGACTTCGCCCGCGACAACGGCCTGGATCTGGCGGTACGCGGCGGCGGGCACAGCGTGCCCGGCTTCGGCACCGTCGACGACGGCATCGTGGCGGACCTGTCCGGCATGCGGACCGTCACCGTGGACCCGCACGCCCGCACCGCCCACGTGGGCGGCGGCGCGACCTGGGGCGACTACAACGCCGCGACGGGCGCGCACGGCCTGGCCTCGACCGGCGGCATCATCTCCACCACCGGCGTCGGCGGGCTCACCCTCGGCGGCGGCATCGGCTACCTCGCCCGCGGCCTGGGCCTGTCCTGCGACAACCTGCTGTCCGCCGAGGTCGTCACCGCCGACGGGCGGGCGGTGCTGGCCAGCGAGAAGGAGCACGAGGACCTGTTCTGGGCGCTGCGCGGCGGCGGCGGCAACTTCGGCGCGGTGACCTCGTTCGAGTTCGCGCTGAGCCCGGTCGGCGAGATCTACGGCGGCCCGATGTTCTTCGAGCTGTCCGCCACCCGCGACCTGCTGGCGTTCTTCCGCGAGTTCATCGCCGACGCGCCCGAGCAGTACGGCGGCTTCCCCGCGTTCCAGATCGCGCCGCCGCTGCCGTTCATCCCGGCCGACCGGCACGGCGAGCCGTTCATCGCGATGGTGAACTGCTGGACGGGGTCCACGGCCGACGGTGAGCGCATCATCGACCGGATCCGCGCGGTCGCGCCGCCGGTCGCCGAGATGGTCGGCCCGATGCCGTACGCGGCCCTGAACAGCGCGTTCGACGGCCTCGTGCCGCCGGGGCTGCAGCACTACTGGAAGGCCAGCTTCGTCAAGGAGCTGACCGACGAGGCGATCGACGCGCACGTCACCCACGGGCCGAAGGTGCCCGTCGTGAACTCGACGGTGCACATCTACCCGATCAACGGCGCCTGCCACCGGGTCGCCCCCGACGCGACCGCCTTCGCGTACCGCGACGCGAACTTCGCCGTGGTGATCGCCGGGATGTGGCCCGACCCGGCCCACAACGACGCCAACACCGCCTGGGTCCGCGACTACTACGCGGCCACCGCGCCCTTGTCCGAGGAAGGCGGTTACATCAACTTCATGGCGGGTGACGACCAGGACCGGATCCGGGCCAACTACCGCAGTAACTACGACCGGCTCGTCGAGGTCAAGCGGGCCTACGACCCAGACAACCTGTTCCACCTCAACCAGAACATCCGCCCGTGACCCGCGGCCGGGGTCAGTCGCCGAGGTAGATCACCGCGTCGAGTTCGATGTCGAACCCGTTGAGCGCCACCGGCAGGGTGGTCCGCGCGGGCAGGTTCTCGGTACCGAAGAACTCCACATAGATCTCGTTCATGGCGGCGAAGTCGGCGAAGTCGCGCAGGTACACCCCGACGCGCACCGCCCGGCTCAGGTCGCCTCCGCAGGCGCGGGCCACCTCGGCCAGATTGGCGAACGCGGCCCGGGCCTGCTCGGCGAACGCGCCCTTGACCCAGGTGCCGTCCGGCAGCACCGGGCAGGCCCCGGCCAGGAACGCGAAGTCGCCCGCCACGACGGCGTGCGAGTACGGGCCGCCGGGCGGGGCCGCCCCGTCCGCCTTGATGATCTTCTTCGGCATGGCATGGCCTCCGGGTCGGGAATCGACGTGCACGCCCGACAATCATGGCAGTGCCGCCTGCGGCGGGTGCGTCAGCCCACGGCGGGCGGGTCGGGCGACACAGGCGTGCCACGCTGCGCCGGAACGTCGTGCGACACGTCCACCAGCGCCACGCCGCCTCCCCCGAGCCGCAGCTCCCGCCGCAGGTCGACCGCCTGCTCACGCTCGGCGACGGTGTGCTCGGCCGCCGGCGCGGAGCAGCGCACCCGCAGTTCGCCGCGGGCTGTGGTGTCGCCCGCGGTGAGCGCCGTGAGCCGACCCGATTCGACGACGGCCGCCAGCGCGGTGACGGTGAGCTGCAGCGTCACCACCGCGGTCAGGGTCGTGACGACGGAGCCGCTGACGACGACGTCCACTTCGGCCTCGTACTCCCAGGGCATGGTGAAGCTGCGGATGCTCACCTCCCGCCGCAGGCCAGGTGACGCGGCGGTCTCGCGGGCGGCGGTCAGTAGCGCCGACCTGGTCCGCCACGCGCCGACGAACAGCTCGGACACCTCGACGTCGAGCAGCTCGGCGACCTTGGTCAGCACCGCGCGCGCCAGCGCGGCCGCAGGGGCCTGCGGCTGGTCGGTCACCACGCCCACCCCGGCCAGGCGTTCCGCGGCCGCTTCCAGTTCCCCGGCGGCCTCGCCGGGCCTGCCGGGGATGAACTCTCCGAAGACGATCTCCCGGACGGTGGTCACACGTCCTCCCGGCAGGCGTCGTCGCGGTAGCGGAACCGGGCCGTGCGGACCACGACCTCGATCAGCGGCGGGGGCGGCGCGGATCGGCGGCTCACCCGGCGCAGCACCACCAGCAGGATGAACAGCAGCAACGCGAGCAGCCCGGCACCGAGCGCGAGTGCCTTGTTCCGTTTCGCCCCGGTGTCCGGGATCAGGTCGCTGACCGGCTCGCTCGGCTGGACGACGTTGCCGAGGCAGACCGCCTCCACGCTCATCCGCACTGGGGCGTCCTGCGGCGTGGTCCCGCTCAGGCGCACGCTCCAGGCCTCAGCCCCCACCGGCCCGTCCATGATGACGACCTGCCCGGTCAGCGGGCCCCCGGACACGATCCGGTAGCCGCCGCCAGTGAGGATCGCACCGGCGGGGCATTCCGCGGTCGCATCCCCGGAACGTGGCACCACGCAGACGTTCGCGGCCGCGCCGACGGCACACGACGGCGACGCCGACCGCAGGTCGGACACGACGGCTGCGGCGGCGACGGCGGTCACCGGGCCGGTGTGGCAGACCACGAGGGCCGTGACCGAGGAGCGGGCGGGCAGGTTCGCGGGCACGGTGAGGTCGAGGGCCCAGCCCCGCGCACCAGCCGGGTGGCTGCCGTCGACCCTGGCCGCGCCGAGCCTCGGGTACCAGACCGACCAGTAGCCCCCGCCGGTACGCACCATGCCCTGCGGGCAGACCGCCTCGACGGACGGGTCCGACGGGTCCGACCGGGCTCCCGCGTACACCCCGGCGGTGCTGTCGCCGCCGCTCAGGCAGACGGAGAAGACCTCCAGCGTACGGACGGTCTGGCCGCTGTTGACGACGCCGACGGTCCACGCCCGCGGTGCCGAGCCGTCGCCGACCAGGGTGCCCTGGCCGTCCGACGGGTGGCTGGCGATCACCCGCAGCAGCGGGTCACCGCCCGCGAAACCACCACTGACCAGCTGCTCTCCCGGCCCGCAGAGCATCGTCGCCTGCTGTGACGCGACATCCGGGCCGAACTCGACGGTGCGGCTGCGCACCGCCACCGCGCCGATGCCGGCCTGCGCGGGGGACGCCACGACGACCGACGCCGCCACGGCGAGCAGGGGCAGCGCGACTCTGAGCAGCACGAGCGTACGCATCGCGACCAGGGTCCCATGCGGACGGTCCCCGTGCTGTCCCCCGACCGACAGCGCGGCGTGTGGTGGCAGGCGGCCGCCGTGCCGGACGCGCCCGGGGCAGGGCGGGTCC
>NZ_JBHTAC010000041.1:62083-73140 GCF_042663325.1 Catellatospora aurea | reverse complement strand
GGGCGGACGGCCGCGGCCGTGTCCGACGGCGACGGCGACACGCTCGGCGTGACCCCGGGCGACGGCGTCGCCGACGGGGAGGGGCTGGCGGCAGGGGCGGCGGGCACGGCCACCGTCCCGCCGTACGTGAAGGTCACCTCGACCGCCGAGCCGCCGGTCAGGCTGTTGGTCAGCTACCAGACCAGCCCGGCGTCGACCGAGGCGTCGATCACGCCCGGGGTGAAGACCTTGTCGCCGTTCCAGTCGCCGACCAGCGGCACCGTGTACACCGCGCCGAAGCCGATGTGCACCTGCGTCGGCCCGCCCGTGGTCACGTTGCTCAGGTAGTAGTCGTGGCGCTCGCCGTCCATGTCGACGGTGCCGGGGGTGAAGGTGCGGTTGCCGTCCCAGTCGCCGACGATCGGCGTCTTGGCGGCGTCGCCGTACTCGAACTCCACCTCGGTCAACGGCTTTTCGAACGTGTTGGTGAGTTTCCACTTGTGCAGCTTGCCGGCGCTGTCCACCGTGCCGGGCGTGAACGTGCCGTTGCCGTCCCAGTCGCCGACCACCGGGATGTCCTCGATGTCGCCGAAGCCGGTGTGGATGTCGGCGGGCCCGCTGCGGAAGCCGTTGGCCAGGTAGAAGTCCCGGCGCTTGCCCTCGGCGTCCACCGTGCCCGGGGTGTAGGTGCCGTTGCCGTCCCAGTCGCCGACGAGAGGAGTCTTCTCCGCGTCGCCGTAGGTGAAGTCGAGCGCTGGGTCTCCGGTGCCGTCGAGGGTGTTGGACAGCCGCCAGCGCCACGTGTCGCCCTCGGCGCTGACCAGGCCCGGCGTCATGGTGCCGTTGCCGTCCCAGTCGCCGACGACGGGCCGGGGCAGTGGCCCGGCCGGGTTGGCGGCCAGCGCGTTGAGGTCGGCCATGGTGCCGTTGAAGACGTTCTGGTCACCGGGCAGCTTGCCGTGGTTGGCGTACTGCCACAGCGTCCACCGGTCCCAGCCGGCGGGCAGCCCGCGCACCTTGTCGGTGTAGCTGGAGACGAACAGGTAGTGGTCGCCGAAGTCGGCGTTCTTCCCGGTGCACGGGTTCCACCAGTTCGGATTCGTGTAGATCATCGTGGCGCTGCCGGTGCGCTCGCGTACCCGCTGGGTGAAGTCGCGGATGAAGCGGACCAGCTCGCTCTTGGACTTGCCCCAGCACGGCCCCGGCGCGACGAGCTTGCCGCCCAGCTTGTACGGCCACTCGATGTCCAGCATCGGCGGCAGCGAGCGCCCGTCGTTGCGGTACTGCGCCCGGTCGAGGAAGAAGTCGGCCTGGGTGCGCCCGTTGGTCTTGTCCGGCCGGGCGAAGTGGTACGCCCCGAAGAGGATGCCGTTCTTGCGCGCGCCGCTGTAGTTGTCCTTGAACGAGGCGTCGACGTAGTGCACGCCCTCGGTCGCCTTGGCGTAGACGAACTTAGCGCCCTTGTCGGCGACCTTGTCCCAGTTGATCGTCCCCTGGTGGTGCGACACGTCGATGCCGGTCACGGGGTAGCCGCCGGGCGCGGCCGCCAGCACCCGGGCCGCCGCGGGCGGGACCAGCTCCGCCGGGGTGCCCGCGCCCGCCCAGCCGTCGGTGACCGGTCTGCCGTCCGGCCCGAGTGGATCACCGGGCGGCGCGGCCCCGGCCGGCAGCGCGGTCAGGGACAGGAACAGCCCGGCCGCGACCAGGACGGCGCGGCGGGCTGCGGCGGTGCGGTGACGGTTCACGGCTCTCCTCAGTGCAGAACGGTGGGCTGGTCCAGCAGGGGCGCGCCGGGTGGCGGAGCGAGTTCGGCCGCGGCGCTCGCCGACGGCTCCGGCGATGCCCCGGCCTGCCCGCCCGGTGCGGGGGAGACCGCACCCGGGCCGGCGGCTGTCGGGTCGGCCGGGCTGGGCGCGGGGCCTGTGGGCAGGGGCGAGCCGGTCGGTCGCGGGCTCGGCAGGGGGAAGCCGGGCAGACCCGCGACCGGCGGGGCGGTGCCGGGTGACGGGGAGCCGGGCACGGCCGGCGGCAGGCTCTCGCTGGGCCATGGCCTGGGTACGACGCTCGGCGAAGGGGCCGGACCGACGGGGTCGACCGGGGCCGCCGGGGCTCCGGCGTACGCGAAGACGGTGTCGGCGATGCCGCTGGCCAGTGCGTTGGACAGCTGCCACTCGTGCCCCGCGCCCGGGTCGGCGACACCGGGCGTGACGAACCCGTCGCCGTCCCAGTCGCCGGTCACCGGCAGCTGGACCACCTCGCCGAACGACACCTCGGTGTCGGTCGCCGGGTCGTCGAGGCTGTTGGTGAACTCCCAGTTCCGGTGCTCGCCGGCGGCGTCGACGACGCCGGGCGTGCTCACCCGGTCGCCGTTCCAGTCGCCGACGACCGGCACCTTGTCCACGTCGCCGAACCCGACGTGCACGTCGTGGTCGCCGCCGGTCAGGCTGTTGGCGAGGTACCAGTCGCGCACGTCGCCCTCGGCGTCGACCACGCCGGGCGTGAAGGTGCCGTTGCCGTCCCAGTCGCCGACGACCGGCGCCTTCTCCACGTCGCCGTAGCCGACCCGCACGTCCGGTTCGCCGCCGCGCAGCGAGTTGGACAGGTACCAGTCGTGGTGGTCGCCGGTCAGGTCGACGGTGCCGGGGGTCCACCGGCCGTCGCCGTCCCAGTCGCCGACGATGGGCAGCTTGCGTACGTCGCCGAAGAGGAAGTCGGCGTCGGTCGTCGCGCCCCGCGGGTCGTCGGACAGCCGCCAGCGCCACGTCTCGCCCTCCGGCCGGGCGGCCCCGGCGGTGACCCGGCCGTCGCCGTCCCAGTCACCGGCCACCGGATACCAGACCGCCTCGTTCTCGATGACGTTGCGGTAGCGGTACGACCGGTACCTGTCCTCGTCGTAGCCCGAGTCCGACCAGGTGCGGTGCTTGACCGAAGGCGGCGTCTGCTCGTACATGACGAAGTCGCCGCCGGGCTCGTCGACCCAGCGCTCGAACAGCACCACGTGCGAGCCGTCCCTCGGCCGGGACTTGTTGTGGTAGAGCAGCATGTCGCCGGGGCGCATGTCGTCGAAGTCGACGCGCTCGCCGACCTGGTGCAGGTCGCCGGTCCAGTGGTTGCGGCCCAGTTCCCAGGCCATCGAGACGTATCCGGAGCAGTCGGTGCGCCATCCCTTGCGGAACTTCAGCTGGCTGTAGCCGACCTGCGCGTCGGCCCAGATCGCGGCGCGGGCCAGGATCTGCATGCGGGTGATCGGGCGGCCGAGCCCGCGGGCCGGGCCGGCCAGGCCGTCGGGCTGCAGCGGCAGGCCCTGCGCGTCGACGCCCTGCGGACGCAGCATGTCGGGGTCGTCGGCGCCGTCGGGCACCGCCGCCGCGGGTGCGGCCAGCGCGAGTGCGGCGACTGCCGTGAGCAGGCCGACGGCGGCCCGGTGCAGCGGACCCCGGTGGCGTGGCGCGCCCCGCTCCCGTACACATCTGCCGGTGGACGCGCCCCCGTGCTCCGCGCATGATCCGCAATCCCGCATGCCGTGTCAACGAGCGGTGCCGGACGGCCGTTGCGCCTGCTCCGGCGTGCCGTGGCGCGATCTTCCAGGGGTGTCCGGCGTTTCGCTTCGCAGGGCCGCGGGCATGCGTACAGCGGAGTGAGAGGAGGGCGATCATGCCGCAGCAGGCCTGGAGCGCCAAGCGTGAACGCCAGTATGAGCACATCAAGGCCAGCGCCGAGGAGCGCGGCAAGTCCGAGGACGTCGCCGAGGAGATCGCCGCGCGCACCGTCAACAAGGAGCGGGCGCGCGCCGGTGAGGCCAAGCAGGCCAGCGCGCTGTCGAAGAAGGACATCTCCTCCGGTCGGCGCGGCGGGCTGCGGTCGCACCGCGGCGAGGGCGGCCGCACCCGCGACCAGCTCTACGAGGAGGCGAAGAAGAAGAACGTCAAGGGCCGCTCGACCATGACCAAGGCCGAGCTGCAGCGCGCCGTCGACCGCTGAGGGCCGGTAACTCGCTCAGGACGAGGGCGGGGTGATCACGGCGTGGGTGTGCAGCGCGTCGAGCACCTCGTCCTGGGCGTACTCGCCTTCGGGCAGCGTGTCGATGGACAGGTGCACGTCCGAGGGCATGTCCTCGGCCATCGCGCGGCGGCGCAGCTCGGCGACGCTGAGCCGCTCCTCCCCGATGAACAGCGTGTCCAGCAGCGTCTCCAACATCTCGCCGGACGTTTGCTCGGTCATCGCCCCGCCTCCTCCCGTGTGCGATCCGGCGGCAGTCCTCCCCAGTGTCCGCCTCGTCGCACCGCCGCGAGGCCCATCCGCCTGGACAAATCGGGTGAAGACGTTTCAGTTCCCCGGCCCGCGGGAATCGCTGCGGTATGACGCACACACCGTATGGCAGCAGGCAAGCCGTCGACCCGATCGAGGACGACCTCGACGCGCGGACCTGGGACACGCCGGGCCGCGACGGCATCGTGGGCGACGACGAGCGTGACCCCGATCGTCGCGAACTGCGCGCCGACATCGGCCGGCACGTGTCGCTGGCGACCTTCCCCGCCACCGCCGAGCAGCTGGTCGAGCTGGCGCGCCGTGGGGACGCCCCCGACGAGGTGCTCGACGAGCTGGGCACGCTGGAGCCGCAGCGCAGCTTCGCCAACGCCCGGGAGCTGTGGCAGGCCCTCGACCTGGAGGTCGAGGTCCGCTTCTGAGGCAGGACCGCGCGGCCCGAACGCCCGCGCGGACGCGCTCCGGCGTGATGAGGTCATGACATGGCCGAGGAGAACGGCACGGGGCTGGTGCCCGGGATCGACGATCCCGGGCCGATCGGCGCGGTGCGCGAGGGTATGCACGTCGTCGACAGCACCGGGGCCGAGCTGGGCACCGTGCAGGACGTCAAGATCGGTGACGGGGCCGCGATCACCGCGGACGGCCAGCGCATGAGCGAATCGGTGAGCCTGTTCGGGCGGATCGTGCAGGAGGCGGCCGGCCCGGAGCCGGACGTCGAGCAGGAGCTCGCCGAGCTGCTGCTGCGCGAGGGCTACGTGAAGATCAAGAGTCGGATGCCGCTGCGGCGCGCGCATTACGCCGGCGCCGCCCAGATCGCCGGTGTGCGCGACGGGGTGGTGACCCTGAACGTGCCGGCCGACCACCTCGCCGCCGAGGTGTGAGCCGGTCCGGCCCGCGGCCCGCGGGCGGGCGTCGATCGAAGGGAGTCGGTTCGAGTGGACAGGATCGCCGCGAAGTTCGTGCACGGCGCCGCCGAGGTGACCCGGGAGATCGAGGTGGACTCGGCCGTCGATCCGCCGGAGACGTACTCGATCTGGCTGCCGGTCGGGCTGGAGCCGGGCCGGGACCGCTGGGCCGAGGACGACCCGTGGGAGGCCGTGTACGTGCGCGAGGCCAACCCCGCCGGCGAACCGGCCTGGATCTACCGGTTCCGGGCGCTGGTCGACCCGGAGGAATGACCGGTCACGGCCTGGTCCGGGCCAGCAGCTCCACGGCGGCGACGACCTCGGCCGGGTCGATCTCGCCCAGGCAGGGGTGACCGGGCTGCGCGCAGGTGAGCGCGCGCGTGTCCCGGCATGGCGCGTCGGGGTCGCCCAGCCGTACGTGCGGGACGCCGTGCGGACCCCACCGGGCGAACGGCACCGTCGGCGCGAACATGCTCACCACCGGGGTGCCGACCGCCGCGGCCAGGTGCGCCGGGCCGGTGTTGCCCACGACCAGGCACGCCGAGCCCGCCAGCAGCCGGCCGAGTGCGGCCAGGTCGGTCTGCCCGCCCAGGTCGCCCGCCACGTCGCCGGCGACCTCCGCGGTCAGGTCGGTCTCGTCGGGCCCGCCGGTGACCAGCACCTCCCGGCCGGAGCGCGCCAGTTCCCGGACGATCTCGACGGCGACCTTGCGCGGCAGCCCGCGGGCCGAGGCGCTCGCACCGGGGTGCACGACGACCCGGCCGGTGCGGGTCCCTTTCGCCGCCAGCACGGTACGCAGCCGGCCGTCGTCGGCGGCGGGCAGCGGATAACCGGCCGCGGCGGCCAGCGACAGGGCCCGGTGCGCCTCGGGCAGGTCGTCGGGGGCTCGATGACGCACGTCGAGCAGCGAACCGGGGTAGTCCTCGCAGATCGCGCTGATCCGGCCGACTCCGGCCAGCCGCAGCAGGAGCGCGGTGGGCAGCGGCGACTGGGCCGAGGAGGTGAAGATGACGGCCTCGTCGATTTGCCAGCAGCGCACCGTGTCGATGAGGCCGTCGACGGCCGACCGGTCGACCGGGGCCGGGTCGCGCTCGGCCCACGGGGTGCACCACTCCAGGACCCGGGTCACGCCGGGCAGCAGCCGTCCCGCCGGCACGCCGGGTGGGCCGGTGAGCAGCGAGACCGTACGGGCCCGCGCGGCCAGCGCCCGTAGCGCGGGGCCGGTGAGCAGCACGTCTCCGGCCGAACCGGCGCGCACCGCGAGCACGTTGCCGGGCTCGTCGGCTCCCGGCGGGCCGGGCCGCAGCAGCTGCCGCCGGGCGAGGATCCACTCGGCCGCGGCGAGCAGGCTCGGCGCGCGGTACGGGGCCGCGGCGGCTTCGGCGACGCAGGTCTGCCCGGTGGGCACCAGCAGGCCGGTCGCCCCGGCCGCGGCGGCTGCCTGCAGGTCGGTGCCCAGGTCGCCGACCATGACGCAGCGGTGCGGGCTGATCCCGAGGCCGTGGGCGGCGGCGGTGATCAGGCCGGGTGCCGGCTTGCGGCAGGCGCACCCGTCGGCGGGGGTGTGCCAGCAGGTCTGCCAGGTGTCGAACGGGCCCAGCAGCGCTTCGATGCGGGCGTCGACCGCCTCGGCCTGCGCCCGGGAGACGAAGCCGAACCCGACGGCGGACTGGTGCGACACGACGCCGATCCGCAGGCCGGCGTCGCGCAGCAGGTCCAGCGCGGCGCGTACGCCGGGCATCGGCACGACCAGGTCGGGATCGCTGATCCGGGGCACCTCGCGGATCAGGGTGTTGTCGCGGTCGAACAGGACCGCGTCGAACATTCCGGTGAAGCCGCCGTCGATCTCAGCTCTGCGCACCCCGCGGCCTTACCCTGTCCGGCTTACCCCAAACATCCAGCAGCGTGGTTTCCATCATGTATGCCGTAACCATCCTTTTCTCAGGATGGAGACACTGGTCTAGCAGCCTAGGATGATCTAGCGATGGTGATCGCGCACATGACGGCCCATGTGCGCAGGGGGATTGCCTGGTCGAGGGCCGCGGTCAGGCGTTGATGCCGAGGCGGACCGTGCAGCCTTCGGGCGTCGCGTCGACGGTCAGGTCGTCGCTCATCTGGCGGGCCAGCCACAGGCCCATGCCGCCCGCGCCGACCGCCCGGTCCGTCGGCACGTAGCCGCTGTACGCGCTGAAGCAGTGCCCGCCGTCGGACACCGAGCACAGCGCCCGCCCGCCGGCGGACCACAGCCGCACCCGCACCGGGGGCGCGCCGTGCAGGATCGCGTTGGTGGCGACCTCGCTGACCGCCAGCACGAAACCCTGCACCGCGTACGCGGACATGCCGTCGCCGAGCAGCGCCTGCTCCACCGCCGACCGCAGCGCCGCCAGGTCGTGCGGCTCGGCGACGTCCAGCCGGGGCGGGCCGTCCTCCAGCGGGTCGCGCCAGCGCATGCTGGCGTCGCCGAGCAGGGTCGCCGCGTCGACGTAACCGGTGCTGGGCACCCGGCCGCCGTCGGCGAGCAGGTGGGAGTGGCTGCTCTCGCCGGCGCGCAGGATCTCCGGCGGGACCCGGCGGCGGTCGTACAGGCACAGGTTCCAGACCGGGTAGTCGGCCAGGGCCTGCCCCAGCGCGGCGTCGAACCGCGCCCACTCCCACTGCCCGCTGGGCCGGGACCCGAAGTCGATCTCCGTAATCACGCGGATGCGGCCGTTGCCGCGCTGCCGCTCGCGCTCGGCGAGGTCGCGGTAGGCGGTCAGGGCCGCCACGGTGCCGCCGTACACGTCCTCGCGGCGCAGTTCGGCGACCTGGTGATCACCGAGCGCGGCGCGCAGCCGGGCCGCGTTGTCGGGGCGGCAGATCAGCACCACGCTGTCCCCGGCGGACGCGCCCTCGCGCAGGTAGGGCACGACCGCGTCGAGCAGCTGGTCGTCGTCCTGGTACTGCAGGGCGTCGTGACGGCTGACCGCGTCGGAGTGCCCTGCGAGCGCCGTTGCGTCCACCGTGGTCCTTCCCGAGCCCGTGCCGCGCTCGTCGCCTTGCTCCGCCGAGCCGGACGTTAATGCTATTCCCCTGCGACGGCGGGCCTGGACGCCACCGTCGCGGCGGTGCGGGAGTGCTGTGCACACCTGCGGAAACGACGCGTTCTCAGCGCTCCGCGTCGTTGCGTACCGCCATGATGGCCATGTCGTCGCGGGGTGGATCGACCGAGAAGTCCACCGCCGCGGTGCGCAGCCGGGCGGCGATGACGTCGGCGGGATGCCCGGCCAGGTAGGTGAGTCGCTGCGCGAGCCGCTGGGTGCCGAAGAACTCGTGGCCGTTGCGGCGTTCGGTGACGCCGTCGGTGAAGAACACCAGGGTCTCGCCGGGTTTCAGCACGAGCCGGGCCGGTGGGCAGGTCACCGGGGAGACCAGGCCGAGCGCGGTGCCCCAGCGGCCGGCCGAGGAGACGCGGCCGTCGGCGTGCAGCACCAGCGGCCGGTCGTGGCCGGCCAGGTGCAGCGAGACCTCGACGTCGGAGCCGCCGCTGCGGGTGTCGAAGGCGGCCAGGGCCAGCGTGCAGTAGCGCTCGGAGCGTTCGCTGAGGGTCTCGTTGAGGGTGGCGAGCACGGACTGCAGCGGTCGGCCGTCCTTGACCAGGACCCGGATGACCTCGCGGATGAGTCCGGTGACCGCGGCGGCGTGCACGCCCTTGCCGGACACGTCGCCGACCATCACCAGCCAACGGCCGTCGGGCATCGCCATGATGTCGTACAGGTCGCCGCCGACCTCCACGCCGCGGCCCGCGGGCACGTACTCCGCGCCGATGCCCAGGCCCTGGATGGTCGGCAGTTTCGCGGGCAGCAGCGCCTGCTGGAGGGTGTGCGAGACGGTCTGGCGCTCCTCGTGGATGCGGGCGTTGTCCATGGCCAGCGCGCAGCGCCGGGCGACCTCCTCGGCGACGGGGATCTCGTCGGGGTCGCGCGGGGAGTCGGTGTCGCGGCCGATGCTGAGCACGCCGAGCCACTCGCCGCGGGCGAACAGCGGCACGGCGATTCCGGACAGGGCGGTCGGCAGGGGGACGTTCTTGCCGGCCAGCAGCGCGTCGGCGACCGGAGGCGCGAGCAGCGAGCGGGTGAGGTCGTCGCTGACGGCGTCGAGCCAGGGGCTCAGGGCCTCGTCGGCGTGGGCGGCGGCGGCGGGTTCGAGGCGGCGGCCGGGGGTGGCGCGGTGCAGAGTGCACCAGGTGCCCAGGCGGGGCACGACGAGGCGGGGGATCAGCGCCAGGGTGAGGGTGAGGTCGAGGGACTGGGCGAGCAGTTCGCTGACCTCGGCGAGGAAGGCCAGGGAGGTCTGCCGGCGGCGGTCGCTGTCGCGCAGGCGCTGGTGTTCGAGGGTCATGCCGAGCCGCTGTACGGCCAGGCGGGTGAGGGTTTGCGCCTGCGGGGTGTCGGGCGCGTCCAGGCGCAGCTCGGCCGACCAGGGCAGGCTCACCGGCACGCTGATCCGGCGCGCGGCGGAGGCCGGCTGCAGCCGCTTGCCCTGGGCGGCCAGCAGTTGCGCGCCGGCTCCGTCGCCGCGGTCGAGCCAGACGGCGCTGCCGGTGGCGGCGGTGTGCTCGGCGAGGGTACGCAGCAGGTCGCCGGCGAAGCCGTGGGCGGTGCCCGTCTCGTCGGCGGTGGTGGCCACGCCGAGCAGGGCATCGACGGCGGTCAGCGGCCCGGTGGGGTGGCGGGGGGACTGCTCCTGGTCCGGAGCGCGGTTCGGCACCCTTGTAGTGTCCGCCGTTCGGCGTCGGGTTTCCAGCGCGGGGCCTGCTGCCGCGTGCCGCTGGCTCGCATCCGGGGGCGGTACGGACGATGATGAAGCGTGCGCCGCGACGGTGTGGCGCGGCGATGGGCCATAGGGCGAGAGTCGGCCATCGAGGGGAGTGGGTCCTGGTGACGGCGAATCGGACGACCGCACAGCGCGCGCGGGTGGATGACGACGACGCGCGGTGGCACGAGGTCGCGGCGGCGCTGCGGGCGGTGCGCAACGGTGACTTCAAGGTGCGGCTGTCGCGGGGCGCCGGCATCGCCGGGGAGGTCGCCGACGCCTTCAACGAGGTCGTGACGATGCAGGAGCAGCGCAACCGCGAGTTCCTGCGCATCTCCCGGGTCGTCGGCCGGGAGGGCCGGGTCACCGAGCGCCTGGACGAGGAGGCGTACGAGGGGGCGTGGGCGGACGGCGTACGCGCGGTCAACAGCCTGATGGACGACCTGGGCCGGCCGACCGCCGAGATCGCGCGGGTGATCGTGGCCGTCGCCGAGGGCGACCTGAGCCAGCACATGACCCTCGACATCGACGGGCGGCCGCTGCGGGGCGAGTTCCTCACCATCGGCCGGACCGTGAACCGGATGGTCGACCAGCTGTCGTCGTTCGCCGACGAGGTGACGCGTGTGGCGCGTGAGGTCGGCACGGAGGGCAAGCTCGGCGGCCAGGCCGACGTGCGGGGCGTGTCGGGCACCTGGCGTGACCTGACCGACAACGTGAACTTCATGGCGTCGAACCTGACCGCGCAGGTGCGGTCGATCTCGCAGGTGACGACGGCGATCGCGCAGGGCGACCTGTCGCAGAAGATCGCCATCTCGGCGCAGGGCGAGGTGGCCGACCTCGCCGATACGATCAACTCGCTGACGGACACGCTGCGGGTGTTCGCCGAGCAGGTGACGCGGGTGGCGCGCGAGGTCGGCACGGAGGGCAAGCTCGGCGGCCAGGCCGAGGTGCCGAACGTGGCCGGCACCTGGAAGGACCTCACCGACGCGGTGAACTACATGGCGTCGAACCTGACCGCGCAGGTCCGCAACATCGCGCAGGTCGCGACGGCGGTGGCGCGGGGTGACCTGTCGCAGAAGATCGCGGTGGCGGCGCAGGGCGAGATCCTGGAGCTCA
>NZ_JBHTAC010000041.1:0-61983 GCF_042663325.1 Catellatospora aurea | reverse complement strand
CCGACGAGGTGACGCGTGTCGCGCGTGAGGTGGGTTCGGAGGGCAAGCTCGGCGGCCAGGCGCAGGTGCGCGGCGTGTCGGGCACCTGGCGCGACCTGACCGACAACGTCAACGTCATGGCGTCGAACCTGACCGCGCAGGTCCGCAACATCGCCCAGGTCGCGACGGCGGTGGCGCGCGGTGACCTGTCGCAGAAGATCGCGGTGGCGGCGCAGGGCGAGATCCTGGAGCTCAAGGACGTCGTCAACACGATGGTCGACCAGCTGTCCGCGTTCGCCGACGAGGTGACGCGTGTCGCGCGTGAGGTGGGTTCGGAGGGCAAGCTCGGCGGTCAGGCGCAGGTGCCCGCAGTCGCCGGCACCTGGCGCGACCTGACCGACAACGTGAACTTCATGGCGTCGAACCTGACCGGCCAGGTCCGCAACATCGCGCAGGTCACCACGGCTGTGGCCAAGGGCGACCTGTCGCAGAAGATCACCGTCGACGCGCACGGCGAGATCCTGGAGCTGAAGAGCACGGTCAACACGATGGTGGACCAGCTGTCGTCGTTCGCCGACGAGGTGACGCGTGTCGCGCGTGAGGTGGGTTCGGAGGGCAAGCTCGGCGGTCAGGCGCAGGTGCGCGGCGTGTCGGGGACCTGGCGGCACCTGACCGAGAACGTCAACCAGCTCGCCTCGACGCTGACCACGCAGCTGCGGGCCATCGCCCAGGTGTCGACGGCGGTGACCCGCGGCGACATGACCCAGCGCATCTCCGTCGAGGCGCAGGGCGAGGTGGCCGAGCTGAAGGACAACATCAACCAGATGATCGTGACGCTGCGCGACACGACGAAGAAGAACGCCGAGCAGGGCTGGCTGGACTCGAACCTGGCCCGCGCCGGTGAGCTGCTGCAGGGCCAGCGGGACCTGGAGCAGGTCTCCCGCATGATCATGTCGGACGTGACGCCGCTGATCGAGGCGCAGATCGGCGCGTTCTTCCTGTCCGAGCCCGACGGCGAGGACGTGCGGCTGCAGCTGGCGGCCGCCTACGGGTACGCGGGCGGCGGCAGCTCGGCGCACTACGCCGCCGGTGAGGGGCTGGTCGGCCAGGCGGCCGTGGATCGCCGCACCATCCGGGTCGGGGCGGGGCGCACCAAGATGACGGTGCGTTCTGGCATAGCCGACACCAAGGTCTCCGACCTGATCCTGGTGCCGATCGTGTTCGAGGGCGAGGCGCTGGGCGTCATCGAGTTCGGCAGTGTCACCCCGTTCTCCGAGCTGCACCTGGACTTCCTGGACCGGCTCGCGGGCACGCTGGGCATCGCGCTGAACACGATCCTGGCCAACCGGCGCACCGAGGAACTGCTGGCCCAGTCGCAGCGGCTGGCGCAGGAGCTGCGCGACCGCTCGGTGGAGCTGCAGCGCACCAACAACGAGCTGGAGGAGAAGGCGGCCCAGCTGTCGGAGCAGAACCGCAACATCGAGATCAAGAATCGGGAGATCGAGCTGGCGCGGCTCGGTCTGGAGGACAAGGCGCGGCAGCTGTCGGCGGCTTCGCAGTACAAGTCGGAGTTCCTGGCGAACATGAGCCACGAGCTGCGTACGCCGCTGAACTCGCTGCTGCTGCTGTCGCGGCTGCTGGCCGACAACCCGGAGGCCAACCTCACCCCGAAGCAGATCGACTTCGCGCGGACCATCCACAGTGCCGGGTCGGACCTGCTGGCGCTGATCGACGACATCCTGGACCTGTCGAAGATCGAGGCCGGGCGCATGGACGTCGAGCCGGGCGAGGTGCGCTTCCAGGACATCTGCGACTACGTGGAGCAGGCGTTCCGGCCGCAGACCGAGGAGAAGCGCCTGGAGCTGGAGCTGACCCTGTCCGGGCAGCTGCCCGCCGGGATGATCACCGACGCGCAGCGGCTGCAGCAGATCCTGCGCAACCTGCTGTCGAACGCGGTCAAGTTCACCGACTCGGGCACCGTGCACCTGGAGATCGGGCCCGCGCCGGCCGACCTGGTGTTCGAGGAGCCGTCGCTGAGCCAGTCGGGTGAGGTGGTGATGTTCGCGGTGCACGACACCGGGATCGGCATCTCGGCCAGCAAACTGGCGTTGATCTTCGACGAGTTTCAGCAGGCCGACGGGACGACCAGCCGCAAGTACGGCGGCACCGGCCTGGGCCTGTCGATCAGCCGGGAACTGGCGCGGCTGCTCGGCGGCACCATCACCGTCACCTCCGCGCCGGGGCAGGGTTCGACGTTCACGCTGTACCTGCCCGGCATGCTGACCGGCCCGACGACCGCGCCGACGATGCCGCTGGTGCCGGTGCACGCCGGGGTGGGCGCGCCGGTCGGGGCGGTGCCGGTGAGCCCGACGGCGCAGGCGCACTACGCCACGCCGGTGTCCCGGCCCATCATCAGCCGACCTGCCACCGACGCGCTCGGCGACGAGGTGTCGTCCACCCTGGACGGATCCCGCGTGCTCATCGTCGACGACGACGTGCGCAACGTCTTCGCCTTGGCCAGCGCCCTGGAGCACCACGGGATGCAGGTCCTGTACGCCGACAACGGCAACGACGGCATCCAGCTGCTGGCCGAACACCCGGACATCGACATCGTGCTGATGGACGCCATGATGCCCGAGCAGGACGGCTACGAGACGACCCGGATCATCCGCCGCAACCCGCACCTGACGGCGCTGCCGGTGGTGTTCCTGACCGCCAAGGCGATGCCGGGCGACCGGGAGGCGGCCCTGGGCGCGGGCGCCAGCGACTACATCACCAAGCCGGTCGACCTCGACGAACTGCTGCGTTTGATGGCGCGCTGGATCGGGCAGGGGGAGAAGGCGTGAGCGAATTGGAGGCGGGGTTTCTGACGGCGAAGGTGCTCCTGGTCGACGACCGGCAGGACAATCTGATCGCGCTGGAGGCGATGCTGCAGGGGCTGCCGGTGGAGCCGGTCGCGGTCGCCAGCGGCGAGGCGGCGCTCAAGCGGCTGCTGGTCGACGACTTCGCGGTGATCCTGATGGACGCGCAGATGCCGGGCCTGGACGGGTTCGAGACCGCGGGGCACATCAAGCGCCGGGAACGCACCCGGCACATCCCGATCATCTTCCTGACCGCGGCCGACCGCGACGCCCGCCTGGCGCTGCGCGGGTACGCCGCGGGCGCGGTCGACTACCTCACCAAGCCGTTCGACCCGTGGGTGCTGCGGGCGAAGGTGGCGATCTTCGTCGACCTGTGGGTCAAGACGCAGCAGCTGCGTCAGCAGGCGCAGCAGTGGGCCCGGCTGTCGGGCGCCGCCCAGGACGCGGTACGGCTGCTGGAGGATCCCGGCCTCGACAACGTCGAACGGGCCCGCGAGGCGCTGCGCGCCGCCCTACCCCACGACCCCGAGCCGCTCACCCGCCGCGCCCGCTGACCGGCGGCGCCCCGGCCCCCCAAACTGCCGCAACTCTTAAAGAGTCGCGGTCGTCCGCAGACCTGATGCCGCGACTCTTTAAGAGTTGCGGCACAGGTGGGGGGCAGGCGGAGCGGGTCAGGCGGCGGAGATTTCCAGGGCGATCAGGCACGCCTCGTCGTCGCGTTCGGGCGGGGTGAGCTGCCATAGGCCCGCGGTGCCGTCCTTGCGGTACGCGCCCGCGACCCGGGTCGCGAACTCGGCCAGCGGGTCGCGTTTGCGCTTGTGCAGCACCCCGTCGGTGAACGACACGAAGCTGTCGCCGGGCTCCAGGCGCAGCGTGTGGGTGTCGAACCGCTGCCCGTCGAGCAGGCCCAGCAGCGGCCCGGCCGGATCGTCGACGACGGTGGCGGTGCCGTCGCGGACCAGCAGCGGCTGCAGGTGGCCCGCCGACGCCCAGCGCAGCGTCCGGTCCGCGGGCTGGTAGTGCCCGATGAGCAGGCTGGCCAGCGGCCCGTCGGGCGCGCCCATCAGCGCGCCGTTGACGATGCGCAGGATCTCGGCGGGCGCGGTGCCGGCCGCGCCGAGGGTCACCACCGGGAACCGCAGCCGCACCACCGCGGCCGCGGCGACCAGGCCGGTGCCGAACGCGTCGCCGATGACGAACAGCAGCGAGCCGTCGTCGAGCCGTTCGGCGTCGCAGAAGTCGCCGCGCAGCTGCGTGCGCGGCGCGGTGGCGGCGTAGTGGCGGCCGGTGACCTCCGCGTCGGTCGTCTGCAGCACCAGGTCGCGGCCGGGGTAGAGCAGCCGGGTGAGGTTGGCGGTCAGCGACTGCTCGGCGGCCAGCTGGATCTGCCGGGCCGCCGACACGGTCTCGCTGCGCGTCCAGCGGTCCTCGGCGGCGTGCTGCTCGCTGACGTCGTGCAGCACCAGCCGGATCAGCCGGATGTCGTCGCCGGCGAGGTCGGCTTCGGCGAACACCCGCACCGGCACCACGCCGCGGGCGGAGTTCAGCCGCAGCAGGGCCAGGTCGGGGCGGCCCTGGGCGAGCCCGGCGAGCAGTTCACGCAGCAGGCCGCGGTCGGCGGCGGCGAAGAATGAGCCGAACTTGTCCAAGGTCGTCGGGCCGTGTGCCGGGTCGCGGCCGACCAGCGGGTACAGGCCGGGGGACCAGACCGCGTCGCCGGCCTGCAGGTCCCATTCTGCCCAGCCGGAGCGGCTGAGCGTCTCCAGCCGCGCCATCCGGGCGTCGTTGCTGACGGTGGCGTCGATGCGTTCCCAGGAGGCCAGCAGCGCGTCGCCGACGCGGGCGGCGCGGCGGTTGAGGATGACGCGCCGGGGCCGGCCGTTGACGAGGGCGTCCTCGACGACGGCCTGCCGGGCGAAGGGCACGTCGTCGGTGAGCAGTTCGACGTAGGCGTCGAAGACGCCGTTGACGCGCAGCCGCGGGTAGACGTCGAGCAGCAGGCGGCCGACGGTGTCGCCGTCGGAGGCGCGCACCGCGGGCCCGGCGGCGGCGATGACGAAGTCGGTGACCGTGCCGTGCTCGTCGCGGACCGGGGTGAGCAGGTGGCCGAGGCCGCCCATGACGTCGAGGGCGCCGGTGAGCCATACCGGCAGGGAGGCGGCCCTGGTGCCGGCGGTGGGCCATAGCCGGCGTACCGCCCGGCCGGTCCCGGCGGCGAGCCGGTCCAGGAAGGCCAGGTCGGTGGCGGTGAACTCGCGGGGCTCGCCCCAGACCAGCGACAGCACGCCGACGACGTGGTCGCCGACGGCCAGCGGGTAGACGGCACGGGCCGGGCCGGGGCCGATGAGCACGAAGTCGTGTGGCTGCAGGCCGTCGAGCAGCAGGGGCCGCCCGGTGCGCACCGCGGCGCCGACGGTGGTGTTCAGGGAGCTGGGGGAGCGCTGCCACTCGCTGGCGACCTGCGCGGGCCAGCCGTGGCTGGCGATCAGGCGCACCGAGCCGTCGGTCTCGGTGGAGAACAGCGCGGCGGCGGCGCCGGGCTGGTCGCCGAGCCCGATGGTGACCAGTGCGTCGGCCAGGGCCGCGAAGTCGTGGGCGGCGTCGAGCGCGGCCAGGCATTTGCGCAGCACTCGCGCCTGGGCCTGGGGCAGACGGCGGTCCGGGTCGTCGTCCAGGCCGACGACGGTGCGCAGCTCGGCCGGGCTGTGGCCGGGCAGGTCCAGCGCCGGAGCGGCGGGCGGGGTCGGGTCCTGGGCTTCGGCGGTGTCGGGCACGGTCGCGCCGACGAGGTCGGCGGCCAGGTCGACGACGCTGATGTTGCGCTGCTGTGACATGGCCGACAGGCGGCCGAACGCGGTCTCCGGGTCGCAGCTGAACCGCTCGGCGAGCAGGCCCTTCGCCTGTTCGATGAGGCCGCGGGTGCGCATCGCCCGGCGCAGGCCGGCGAGTTCGGCCTCCAGGCGCTGCACGCGGGAGACCCAGTCTGCCTCTGCGGGCCGAGGTTCGCCTTGCCGTGCCATGATTCGTACTCTGCCCATCGCGATTCGCGCCGAAACGGTGATCCCAGCATTGTCCGGCAGGAGCGGGACCGCGGGGACGGCGGGTGTGCGAACCGGGCTGGGCGTGCGTTAATGGAACTGTTCAGGTGGCGGAGGGAGCAGGATGGACCGGGGTTTCGGTGTCGAACGGGTCGTGGACGCGGACCGCATCGTGGTCAAGGTCCGCGGCGAGATCGACCTGATGACCGCGGGCAGCCTGCGCGACGACCTGTGCGACGCGGTCAAGCAGTCCCCCGAGGTGGTGGTCGACCTGCAGGGTGTGGGCTTCCTCGACTCCACCGGGGTGCGGGCGTTGTTCGACGCGTACCGTTCGGCCAACGAACTCGGCCACCGGTTCTACGTGACGGGTGCCCGGCAGTGGGTCGCCAAGGTGCTCGACGTGACCGGGGTCGGGAAACTGCTGGCCCCGCCCGCCTGAAGCCGCGCCCGCGCCGCGGGACCCACGCAGACGTTTTCGACTTTTCTCGCCCGCGCAGGCTTGGCCGCCGTGCCGGAGGGGCACGTGAGGAGTA
This sequence comes from Catellatospora aurea, assembly GCF_042663325.1. Classification (NCBI taxonomy): domain Bacteria; kingdom Bacillati; phylum Actinomycetota; class Actinomycetes; order Micromonosporales; family Micromonosporaceae; genus Catellatospora; species Catellatospora aurea. Next base: position 55,572 of record NZ_JBHTAC010000041.1, on the reverse strand, counting down.
TGTCCATGCTGGTGTGCCACGTGCGGCGGGAGCAGCCCTTCGCGGTCGTCGCGATGGCCGGCACGCTCGACCAGGACACGCTCATCCAGGCCGGGGTGACGCTGGCCGACTGCCTGGCCGCGCAGCCGGAGGCCGTCGTGCTCGACCTCGCCGACACGCGGTGTGCCGACGAGCGGCTCGTGCCCTGGCTGCACCGTGCCGCGGTCAGCGCGACCCGCTGGCCCGGCATCCCGATCATGGTCGCCGCGCCGCCGTGCCCGGTGCCGGTGGCGCATCCGGGCCTGGCCGTCTACGACGACGCCGGCCTGGCCGAGAAGGCCGCCGAGGCCCTGCCGGTCAGCCCGCGCCGCTCGGTGACGCTGCCACCCACCCCCGCCAGCTGTGCCCGCGCCCGCGATCTCGCACAGCGCGCCTGCGCGGCGTTCGGGCTGCCGCGGCTGGGGCAGCTCGCCCAGCTGCTCGCCTCCGAGCTGGCCGCGAACGTGGTCACGCACGCGCGCACCGACATGGAGCTGACGCTGCGCCAGGCGGGTGACGGGGTGATCGTGGCGGTCCGCGACGGCGATCCGCGGCTGCCGCACGAGCCCGGCCCGGAGGACCGCGGGGCCGGCCTGGAGCTGGTTTCAGCGATGGCCACCGATTGGGGAAGCCTGTTGACCAGTGGCGGAAAGGTCGTGTGGGCGCTGGCGTCGGTGGCCGAACCGCGGCGCGCCGAAGCGTCCTGAGGGCGGCCCCGGGCGTATAGTGGGAAGCCTGCCGTGGGCAACGGCAGCGTGGCCGGGGTGACCGGGCCGCGTAACGGCGCTCTAGCAGCAGGGTGCCGGAACCCGCCAGGAAAAGCCTGCCGGCTCGTGCGGTGCACGGGTGACGCGTGCAGGCGATGGCAGGTACAAAAAGATGCGAACCGCTACTGTTTCGTCCCCGAAGTCCGCCGTGAGCGCCGTCGACGTGCTGGCGAAGTTCGAGGACGCTTTGCTGCTGCTGCACCGGCTGCCCGACGGCGACACCGGCCGGGGCAGGCTGCGTGACGAGATCATCTGCGGGTGCGCGCCGGTGGCGCGCCGCCTGGCGATGCGTTTCCGCAACCGGGGTGAGGACGTCGAGGACCTCGTCCAGGTGGCCACGATCGGCCTGATCAAGGCCGTGGACCGGTTCGAACCGGACCGCGGCGTGCCGTTCGCCAACTACGTCATGCCGACGATGCTGGGCGAGATCAAACGCTACTTCCGGGACCGGACCTGGACCCTGCACGTGCAGCGGTCCCTGCAGGAGCTGCACCTGGCGGTGTGCCGGGCGATCCCGGAACTCAGCCAGTCCCTGCAGCGCACGCCGAGCGCCGAGGACGTCGCCGTGCACCTGGGCGTCAGCGAGCAGGAGGTGCTGCGCGGCATGCAGTGCGCCGCGGCGTACACCGCCAGCTCCCTCAACGCGCCCGCCACCGGTGACGACGGCGACGGCGAACTGCAGGATCTGCTGGGCGAGAACGACGACACCCTGGAGGCGCTGCCCGAACGGGAGGCGCTGCGCCAGGCGATCGACACCCTGCCCGAGCGCGACCAGCGCATCCTGCGGATGCGGTTCGTGGACAACCTCACCCAGTCGGAGATCGCCGATCAGGTCGGTGTCTCCCAGATGCACGTGTCCCGCCTGCTGGCCCGTGCCTTCCAGGCCCTGCGGGAGGAGCTGACCACCGCCGACGCCGGATGACGGACCCGAGGACCGCTTCAGTCCGGGGGCTCGCCCGCGACGTCGGGCAGCTCGCGCTCGAGGCGGTCCTCGATGCCCTCACCGGCGGCGGTGCCCAGGTCGTCCATCCCTTCCGGGGGCAGGTCGGGCTCGGCCGCGGGCAGGTCGCCCCCGGCGGGCTCGGGCAGCGGCTCCCGCTCGGGCGGCGGTTCGAAGTCCTCGGCGGGCGGGGTGAATCTCGGTTCGCTCATGAGAGCTCGATTACCCGGCCGCGGCCAGGCTCACACTTCGGTCCGTGCCGCGCCGGGGCGGCACGGACCGGGCGCGGGCTCACATGCGCTCGGGGGCCTCGATGCCGAGCAGGGCCAGGCCCTGCGCGATGACCCGGGCGGTCAGGTCGCACAGCAGCAGCCGGCTCTCCCGCACCGCGCCCTCTGCCTTGAGGACCGGGCAGTTGTCGTAGAACGCGGTGTACGCCCCGGCCAGGTTCTGCAGGTAGCCGGTCAGCCGGTGGAACTGCAGCGTGTCGGCGGCGTCGGCGACGACCGCGGCGAAGCCCAGCAGCTCCATCGCCAGCGCCCGCTCGGCGGGGGAGCCGAGCACCACCGCGGCGGCGCGGTCGGGGCTCACCGCGCCCCGGCGGAAGATCGAGTTGATCCGGGCGTGGGTGTACTGCAGGTACGCGCCGGTGTCGCCGGAGAACGACAGCATGCGGTCCCAGTTGAAGCTGTAGTCCTTGATCCGGTCGCTGGACAGGTCGACGTACTTGATCGCGCCGATGCCGACCATGCGCGCGACCTCGGCGCGGGTGTCGGCGTCCAGCTCCGGGTTCTTCTCCGCCACGATGGCCGCGGCCCGGGCAACCGCCTCGTCGAGCAGGTCCACGAGCTTGACGGTGTCGCCGGCCCGGGAGGCGAGCTTCTTGCCGTCGGCGCCCAGCACCTGGCCGAAGCCGATGTGCTCGGCGCGGGCGGGTGCGGCCAGCCAGCCGGCTTCGCGCGCGGACTGGTACACCATCTCCAGGTGCTGATGCTGCGGCGAGCCGACGACGTACAGCAGCCGGGTGGCCTTCAGGTCCTGGGTGCGGTGCCGGATCGCGGCCAGGTCGGTCGCGCCGTAGCCGTAGCCGCCGTCGCGTTTGCGCACGATGATCGGCATGGGTTCGCCGTCGCGGCCGGTGAAGCCGTGCGGGAACACGCACAGCGCCCCGTCGCTCTCGCGCAGCAGGCCCAGGCCGTCGAGGGCGTCGACGACGGGGGCGAGCAGGTCGTTGTAGTACGACTCGCCGAAGAAGTGCTCGGCGGTCAGGGTGACGCCGAGCTTGTCGTACACGGCGAGGAAGTACTTCTCGCTCTCGTCGACCAGCAGCCGCCACAGCCGCAGCGTCGTCGCGTCGCCGGACTGCAGCGCCACCACCCGCAGCCGGGAGCGTTCGGCGAACGCCGGGTCGGCGTCGAACTTGACTCGTGCCGCGCGGTAGAAGCCGTTGAGGTCGCCGACCGACAGCTCGTGCGCGGCCTCGGTCTCGCCCAGGTCGAGCAGGTGCTCGATGAGCATGCCGAACGGGGTGCCCCAGTCGCCGACGTGGTTGGCGCGCCGGATGTCGTGGCCCAGCCAGTCCAGGGTGCGGGCGGCGGCGTCGCCGATCACGGTGGAGCGCAGGTGGCCGACGTGCATCTCCTTGGCCACGTTCGGCGCGGAGTAGTCGATGATCACGGTCTCCGGGGCGGCGGCGGTCGGCACACCGAGCCGTTCGTCGCCGCTCATCGCGCCGACCAGTCCCGCCAGCGCGTCGTCGCGCACCTTCAGGTTGATGAACCCCGGTCCGGAGATCTCCGCGGTGGCGACCAGGTCGGCCAGGTCGGCGCGGCCGAGGGCGTCGGCGGCGATGTCGCGCGGGGCGCGGCCGAGCCGCCGGGCCAGCGGCAGCGCGCCGTCGGCCTGGAAGTCGGCGTGCTGCGAGCGGCGTACCACCGGGTCCACCGGCTCGCCCGCGACCGCCGCGAACGCGGCCGCCAACCGGTCGTTGAGCAGACTCTCCAGATCAGTCACGTGAACTCAGCTCTCTCGCGGGAAACGGGCAGGGGCGTGCCGGGGCAGCGTCGCGCCGGGCAGACCAGGGATGCGGAGAAGGGCAGTGCCGTACGCGGAGACGCGTCAGCGAGCTGCCACGATTCGTCGTCGCACGATCACGACGACGCGGCCCGGCCGGCGCACGACAACACGGCCGCAGCGGCCGGCGCGCATCTCAGCAGGGAACACGCCGCCCACCCTACCGCAGGAAGGAAGGGCACCTTGTTAACGGTATGCGTAGCGCAAGGGCACCTTCCTAACATGGCGCCATGACCGACGACACGCAGTACCGGTTCTACGGGGAGCTGGCGCGGTGGTGGTCGCTGATCTCGCCGGTCGAGGAGTACGCCGAGGAGATGGCGTTCGTGGCGCCGCTGCTGGCCTCGGCGTCGATCCCGGTGCGCGAGGTGCTGGAGCTGGGCAGCGGCGGCGGGCACAACGCCGCACACCTGCGCGAGCGGTTCACCATGACGCTGTCGGACCTGTCACCCGAGATGCTCGACGTGTCGCGGCGGCTGAACCCGGACTGCGAGCACCACCTGGGCGACATGCGCACACTGCGGCTGGGCCGCGCCTTCGACGCGGTGTTCGTGCACGACGCGGTGTCCTACATGACCGGCGAGGACGATCTGCGGCAGGCGATCGCGACCGCGTACGCCCACTGCCGCCCCGGCGGCGTCGCCGTGCTGCTGCCCGACGAGACCACGCAGACCTGGGAACCCGGCGCCGACCACGGCGGCGTCGACGGCCCGGACGGGCGCGGCGTGCGTTTCCTGGCATGGTCCTGGGACCCCGACCCCGCCGACACCTGGACGGTCACCGAGTACGCGTTCCTGCTGCGTGAAGCCGACGGCAGCGTGCGCGCCGTGCACGAGACGCACCGGACCGGGCTGTTCGCCCGCGAGGTGTGGCTGAAGCTGCTCACCGAGGCCGGGTTCACCGCCGAACTCGTCGTCGAGCAGACCACCGAGGACCGCACTCCCCGCGACTGCTTCGTCGCCCACCGCCCCGCCTGAGCGCGCCGGGCAGTCCGGCGGAGTGTGCGCGTGGCCGCGGGCGATCGGATACGGTGACGGCATGCGGCGGCTGTGCACGGCCCGACCGGGCCGGACGGCCCGGGTGCTGTTGCTGCTCGCCACCCTGGTCGGCCTCGCCGCCATGCACACCCTCGGGCACGGCACGGCAGCCCACGCCGCGATGACGCCGATGCCCGCACACGGGACCACCACCGCCATGGCTGCGCAGGCCGGCGAGGCCCGCGGCGGCGGCTGCCCGGACGGTCACTGCGCCCGGCTGCTCGTGCCGCCCGCCCGTCACACCGCCGGCATGGACTGGTGGGACGTGTGCGTGGCGGTGCTGACCGCCCTCGGCGTGCTGCTGCTGTTGTTCTGGCTGGTGGGCGTCGTGCGCCGGCGTACTCCCGCGGGCCTTTCTCGCCTGCGCGCGGCCGTCGCCTCGCGCGGCCCGCCCGTGGCCGGACTCGGCCTGACCCTGGCCACGGTGTCGGTGATGCGGCACTAGGACCCGCGGTGCCGCGCAACGGCGCGGCAGGTCCTGCCGTACATCCTTCTTCCGACACCGAGAGGTCGATTCGATCATGTTCAGGAACACCACGCTGCGCGCTGCCCTGGTGGGGGCCGCCGCCGTCACCGCACTCGTCCTGGCCGGCTGCGGTTCCGGCCACTCCGGCATGGACCACGGCTCCGGCGCGACGCCCGGCGCGACCGCGAGTTCGTCCATCGGCGCGTACAACGACGCCGACGCGGCCTTCGCCCAGGCGATGATCCCGCACCACCAGCAGGCGGTGCGCATGGCGCAGCTCGCGCCCACCCGCGCGGCCGACGCCGAGGTCAAGGCGCTGGCCGAGCAGATCAGGGCAGCCCAGGACCCGGAGATCGCCACGATGACCGGCTGGCTGCAGACCTGGCAGCGGCCGACGGCGATGCCCGGCCACGAGAGCGGGCACCAGGGCATGCCCGGCATGATGAGCGACGCCCAGCTCGCGGCGCTGGAGGCCGCGTCGGGGCGGGAGTTCGACCGGATGTTCAGCGAACTCATGATCGCCCATCACGAGGGCGCGATCATGATGGCGCAGCAGGAGATCGCCAACGGCGCGAATGCTGCGGCCAAGGAGCTGGCACAGCAGATCATCACGGCCCAGCAGGCCGAGATCGCCACGATGAAGGCACTGCTCGCGCGGCTGTGAACCGGGCCTGGGTGGCGCGGCGCGACCGCGCCACCCAGGCGTCCGGCGCCGTCATACGTGGCAGATGACCTCGCCGTGCGGGACCAGGAACCAGCCGTCCTCGGCCGCCACCCACTCCCGCCAGCCGTCGGCCATCCGCCGCAGGTCGGCCTCGGTCGCCAGGCCCTGCGCGACGGCCTGCCCCGCCAGCGCCGAGTGCACGACCCGCTCCGCCCACATGCCGCCCCACCAGGCGCGCTCCTCGGGGGAGGCGTAGCACCAGACGCTCGCGGTCGCGGTGACGTCGGTGAACCCCGCCGCCCGTGCCCAGGAGTGCAGCCGCCGCCCGGCGTCGGGCTCGCCGCCGTTGCCCCGGGCGATCCGGCGGTACAGCGCCAGCCACTCGTCGAGCGCCGGGATCAGCGGATACCAGGTGAACGCGGCGTAGTCGCCGTCGCGCGCGGCCACCACCCCGCCGGGCCGGCACACCCGGCCCATCTCCCGCAGCGCGCCGACCGGGTCGGCCAGGTGCTGCAGCACCTGGTGGGCGTGGACCACGTCGAACGAGCCGTCGGGCAGGTCGAGGGCCTGCACGTCGGCGACCAGGAAGTCGACGTTGGCGGTGCCGCGGGCGGCGATCTCGGCGCGGGCCAGCCCGAGGGCGTCCTCGGTCAGCTCCAGCGCGGTGAGCCGTGCCGGGGCGACCGCATCGGCCAGGTCGGCGGTGATGGTGCCCGGCCCGCAGCCCACGTCCAGGACCGTGCGGCCCGGCCGCAGGTGGGGGAGCAGGTACGCGGCGGAGTTGGCCGCGGTGCGCCAGCGGTGCGACACCAGCACCGTCTCGTGATGTCCGTGCGTGTACGTCGTCATGGTCGATCCCTCCTACCAGGAGAGTCTAGAGATCACATCCTGTTATATGGGAGAACAATCCCATATCATGAATATGTTTGAGGGAGCGGCAGCTCCGGGAACGTATGTTCGGTGATGAACGGGCATCGAATGAGCGCCGCCGATGTCTTCCGCTGGGCGGTCGCCGCCTCGTGCGGGGTCGCGCTGGTGGTCGCGGTCCTGGCCGCCGTCTGGTCCGTGCGCGGGATCATCGTGCTGGTCCTCGTGTCGCTGTTCGTCGCCGTCAGCCTCGACCCGGCCGTCCGCTGGCTGGTACGCCACCACGTCCACCGCCCCTACGCCGTCACCGTCATCCTGCTCGCCCTGCTGCTCCTGCTCGCCCTGCTGCTGCTCGGGATCGGTCCGCCACTGGCACGCCAGGCCGGGCAGCTCACCGCCGACCTGCCCGGCCGGATCCAGGAACTCGACGACCGCTCACGGGCCTTCCGCGAACTCAGCGCCCGCTACGGGCTCGGCGACCGGCTCAACGAGCTGGCCGCCACCATCCCCGAACGCGTCGGCACGAGCCTGCTCAGCCTGTTCCGCACCTTCCTCGGCGTGCTCGCCGCCGCGCTGACCGTGCTCGTGCTGTCGCTGTACTTCCTCGCCGACATGCCGCGCCTGCGCCGCCGCGTCCAGCTGATGGCCCCCGACCGGCAGCGCGAGCGCACCCGCCGCATCGTCGACGTGGTCGTCGACAAGGTCGGCTCGTACATGATCGGCAACCTGCTGATCTCGCTGATCGCCGGCGTCGTCGCGTACGTGGGCCTGCTCGTGCTGGGCATCCCGTTCGCGCTGCCGCTCGCCCTGATCGTCGCGGTGACCGACCTGATCCCGCTGGTCGGCGCGACCCTGGGCACGGCGGTCTGCGGGCTGGTCGCGGCGATCACCTCCGGGCTGTGGCCCGCCGCGATCGGCATCGTGATCTGGCTGCTGATCTACCAGCAGATCGAGAACTACGTGATCGTGCCGAAGGTGATGAAGCAGAGCCTGGACATGCCGGCGCTCGCGGTGCTGCTGGCCAGCCTGCTCGGCGCGGGACTGCTCGGCCTGGTCGGCGCGCTCATGGCCATCCCGATCGCCGCCACCGTCAAGACGGTGCTGGTCGAGCTGCGCAGACCCCTGCCACCCGAGCACCCGCCCGAGCCCGCCGACGATTCGAAGCGCGGCCATCGGGGTACGCACCCGTGATGCGATCGACGTGGCGCGTCCGGCCGCGGCGATCGGCGCCGACACCGCAGGAGAACGACATGCCCGCACAGCCGTCAGCCGCCCGGCAGGTCCCGCAGGGTCCGACGGAGTTCACCCGCCGGGACTGGTGGGGCGTGCTCAAGCGCACCGTCAAGGAGTACCAGCAGGACAACCTGAGCGACTGGGCCGCCGCGCTGACCTACCGCGCGGTGATGTCGCTGTTCCCGGGCATCCTGGTGCTCGTCGCGCTGCTCGGTCTGACCGGCGCGGACACCGCCCGGCGCGCCTCGGCCGAGGTCGGGGCGTACGCGCCCGGCGCCGTGCGGGACGTGCTCGACAACGCCCTGACCGAACTGCAGCGCGGCCGCGGTGCCACGGCCGGCCTGGTCGCCGTGCTCGGTGTCCTGCTCGCCCTGTGGTCGGCCTCCGCCTACGTGTCGGGGTTCATGCGCGCCAGCAACGCCATCTACGACGTGCCCGAGGGCAGGCCCATGTGGAAGACGCTGCCGATCCGGCTCGGCGTCACCATCGTGTGCGCCCTCGCGATCGCCGTCGTCGCCGTCGCGCTGGTCTTCACCGGACCCGTCGCCGCTCGCGCCGGTGAGTTCCTGCACCTGGGCTCCGGCGTCGTACGCGTCTGGGACATCGCGAAATGGCCCCTGGTCATCATCGTGATCGCGCTGATCTTCGCGTTGCTGTACTGGGCGTCGCCCAACGCCCGGCAGGGCGGCTGGCGCTGGATCTCGCCCGGCAGCGTGCTCGCCGTGCTCATCTGGCTGGCCGCCTCGGCCGGCTTCGCGCTGTACGCGGCGAACTTCGGCTCCTACAACAAGATCTACGGCAGCCTGGCCGGCATCATCGTCTTCCTCATCTGGCTCTGGATCAGCAACGCCGCCCTGCTGCTCGGCGCCGAATTCGACGCCGAACTGCACCGCGCCCGCGCCCTCGCCGAAGGCCATCCCCTCGACCAGGAGCCCTACCTCGAACTCCGCGACCCACCCGACCCAGAGCAAGGAAGGGCACCTTCTTAACGGATTCCGTAGCGGAAGGGCACCTTGCCAACACCGGATCGGTGGGGGGCTGGGTTTTCGTGGTGGCTACGGTGCGGTGGGCGTGGGGTAGATGCGGTAGCCGCCGACCAGGGTGGGGGTGGTGGTGGGCATACGGCGGGCCAGTTCGGTGTCCAGGGCGGAGCCGGCGGGTGCCACCACCGCCTGCGCCTGGGCCCTCCAGAAGGACTCGTACCGGTTGAAGCCCCGGTCGAGCCGGTCGTCGACCACTCCGCAGACGGTCTGCTGCGCGCTGAGGTAGCTGATCCAGTTGCACGTCCAGTACTCGCCGTGCACGTACGTATAGCCCGACTCGGCCAGGGCCGCCACGACCTCCTGCTGACCCCGGCCCGCCGACTCGTAACCGGGGGACTGCCTGGCCAGGGCGACCGACGCCGCGAGCATGGTGAGCGCGAGCGCGCAGACGGGCAGCGCCGCGGGCACGGCCCACGCCGTCCGGGCCCGGACGACGCGCCACAGCGGCCACAGCGCCGCGGGCAGCGCGATCCCCAGCAGCGCCAGGTAGCGGGCGCTCTCGATCGGGGTGTCGGCCGCCGCCGGGCTGCGCACGTAGCTCAGGAGGCTGAGCAGCCCGCCCGCGGCGAGCACGAGCCGCAGCATCTCCCGGGCCCGCTCGTCCGCGTCTGCGTCGTCGCCGGTGCGGCGCAGCCGCCGCAGCCCGCGTACGGCCAGGACGACCGCCGCGACCAGCAGCGCCACCACGACCGGCCCCCACCACAGCGACCAGCCCTCGCAGCGGCTCGGCGCGCACAGGCCCATGCCCATCGGCAGGCCGAACCAGGCTCCGCCGACGAGGCGCTCGAACAGCGACGCTCCGCTGCCCGCGCCGTTCAGCCCGAGGAACACGGCGACGGAGTTGTTCTCGAAGCTTGAGGTGAGATTGTCGATCACCAGCGGCAGCGCTCCGACCAGGCTGCCGGCGAGCACCACCGCGCCCAGCCGCCGGGTCAGCACCCGGGCGGCCAGCAGCGCCGCGAGCGCTCCGACCAGGTAAGGGGCCGGCAGCCAGTGATTCCAGACGATCAGCCCGAACGTCAGCCCCCAGCCGGCGTACGCGTACGCCGAGGTCAGCCGACGCGTCATCAGCCCGTACGTGAGCAGCAGCAGCCCCGCCACCATCGGTGCGGATTCCGGATAGCCCCCGCCGGCGATCAACTGGTTCTTCACCACGCGGTCGGAGCCCAGCGCGAGCAGTCCCACGGTCACGGCGGCCAGACCGGGCGAGAACAACCGGCGCACCAGCACGAACATCAGCGCCAGAAAGGACGCGAAAAGCAGGATGTTCGGTATCCGCAGCGCGGTGACCGAGGGCCCGGTCAGCGCCACGAGCGGAGCCGCCAGGTATGCCTCGACGGTGCCCATGTAGTGCTGGCCGTAGAAGTAGATCGGCAGCTCCCTACCCTCACCGATGTGCAGCGCGGCGAGTCCCATGGTCGCCTCGTCGCTGTTGGTGTTCGGTGTCGAGTGGGCCGTGAGCCAGATCCGCCAGCCGACCCCGAGCGCCCCGGCGAGCACTGCCGCGGCGGTGTACCGGTCGAGGCGAGAAAGGCGCGGTGAACCGAGGCGAGCGCCGCTCCCCGTCAAGAATTCCTCCCCCGAATTGACCGGCCACCGAGCAAGCACGTGCGAACGCGCCCGGCTGACCAAACAATCAGCAGATGAAACCAGTCCGGCCGGTTGCTGTCAACTCTGCCCGATTGACCGGATTGGATCCGCGGACCCGGTGGCCGGGATGCGCGGCGGCGGCCGACGCTGACATACCCCGTCCGCAGTGACTACGGTGATCGGTACCCCGACCCGCCACGACGCCGGCGCACCCCGGCCCGTCGCCGCGATACCGGAACCCGCCGAGATCCGAGGACCCGAGTTGCGTTTCAGACACCTCTGGCCGCAGGCCACGCGGTCCGCCGACATTCCCGGCGGCGTGGCGGACGAGGGCGACCGCGCCGCGGGCAGCCCGGTCCGGGGCCGAGCGCGCGGCGCCCTCACGCGCGCGACGACCGCGGTGGCCGGTCTGGCCGTGTTGCTGCTGCTCGTCGCGCCCGGCGAGGCCGGCCGGCTCACGGACCCCGCGGCGTTCCTGCGCATCCCGGTGGACGGCCTGCTCGGCGTGCTCATCGTGATCGTGACTCCGGTCCGGGCCAGGCGCGCCGTCGCGCTGCTCGTCGGGGCCGTGCTCGGCGTGCTGGGCATCCTGAAGCTGGTCGGTCTCGGTTTCTCGTACTTCCTCGACCGCCCTTTCGAGCCGCTGGCCGACGGGCCGTTCCTCGCCGCGGCCGCGGACTACCTGCGGCAGTCGGCGGGTGACCTCACCGCGAACGCGGCGGTGGCGGCCGCCGTGCTGATCGCCGTCGTCGTGCTCGCGGTCATGGCGGTCTCGTTCGGACGGCTGGCCGCGGTCGCGGCCCGGCGGCGTCGTGCCGCGGCGGCCACGGTGAGCGTGCTCGCCATCGCGGGACTGGTCGCCGGGGCCGCGGGCGTGCAGATCGTGCCCGGCGTGCCGGTCGCCTCCCGGGACCTCTACGAGCGGGTGCGCCAGGCCCAGGCCGGGGTGCAGGACGCGCAGACGTTCGCCGGACTGATCGCCACCGACGCCTTCCGCTACCTGCCCGGTGCGGACCTGCTGCCCGCGCTGCGCGGCAAGGACGTCGTGATCGCGTTCATCGAGAGCTACGGGCGGGTCGCCCTCGACCAGCCGGATCTGGCCGTGCCGACGGCCGCGCTGCTCGACGACGCGGCGGGCCGGCTGCGCGCGTCCGGGTACACCACACGCAGCGCCTGGCTCACCTCGCCCACCACCAGCGGTGGGAGCTGGCTGGCCCAGTCCACCCTGCTGTCCGGGCTGTGGATCAACAATCAGCAGCGTTACCAGGCGTTCCTGAACAGCGACCGGTTCACCCTGCCTGCCGCGTTCGGGCGGGCCGGCTGGCGTACGACCTCCCTCATGCCCGCCACGACCGAACCGTGGCCGGAAGGCGCGGCGCTCTACGGCTACGACCGGCTGTACACCCGCCCCGACCTCGGCTACCGGGGCCCGGCCTTCGGCTACTCGGTCGTCCCGGACCAGTACACGCTGTCGCTCTTCCAGCAGCGCGAACGCACGGGCACGCCGGTCATGGCGGCCATCCCGCTCATCTCCAGCCACTCCCCGTGGAAACCCATCCCCGAGCTGCGGACCTGGAACGACGTCGGCGACGGCAGCGTTTTCACGGCCGCGGCACAGGCCCCCGACGCCGGAGCGCGTGCCGCCTACCGGGACGCGATCGGCTACTCGCTGCGCACGCTGATCTCCTACGTCGAGACCTACGGCGGCGACGATCTCGTGCTGGTCTTCCTCGGCGACCACCAGCCCGGCCCCGAGGTCATCGGGCCGGACACCAACCGCGACGTGCCGATCACGATCCTCGCCCGCGACCGCGCCGTCATGGACCGCACATCGGCCTGGGGCTGGCAGGACGGGCTCCGACCGGACCCGTCCGCGCCGGTGTGGCGGATGGACGCCTTCCGCGACCGTTTCCTGACCGCCTTCGGCCCGGCCGAACACCGCTGACCGGCCGCCGCCACGCACCGCATCCCCGCAGCGGGGCGCGGCGCGCCGCCAGGGCGGATGGGAAGGGCACCTTCTACACGGACGTCCGTGGTGAAGGTGCCCTTCCTTCGCCTGGGCGGGCGGGGGAGGAGGTGGCGGGTAGGGAGACGGTGAAGGTGGTGCCTTGGCCGGGCTCGCTGACCAGGGCGATCGTGCCGCCGTGGTCGGCGGTGATCTGCCGGGCGATGGTCAGCCCCAGGCCGCTGCCGCCGGTGGCCCGGGTGCGCGCGCGGTCGGCGCGCCAGAAGCGGTGGAACACGCGGGCCTGGTCCTCGGCGGGGATGCCGCAACCGCGGTCGGTGACCCGTATCTGCACCGTGTGCCCGAGCCGCAGCGCGGACAGCGTGACCGTCGCGCCCGCCGGGGAGTGCCGGACCGCGTTGGTGACCAGGTTGCCGACCGCCTGCCGGAGCCGGCCCGCGTCGGCGTGCACGAGCAGCGCGGGCTCGGCGGTCACCGCGAGATCGACGGCGACGGCCGCGGCGGCCGGCTGGTGGGCCGACCGGCAGCTGTCCAGCAGTTCGCCGATGTCGACCGCGGACCGGTGGTACTCCAGCGCCCCCGCCTCGGCCAGGGCCAGGGTCTGCAGGTCGTCGATGATCCGCTGCTGGAGCATGGTCTCCTCGTGCAGCGAGCCGAACAGCGTCGCGTCGGCGCTGACCAGTCCGTCCTCCAGCGCCTCCAGGTAGGCGCGCACGTTCGCCAGCGGGGTGCGCAGCTCGTGGGCGATGTCGGCGATCATCCGCCGTTGCTGCTCCTCGGCGCGCTGCACCGAATCGGCCATCCCGTTGAACGTGGCGGCGAGCTGCGCCAGCTCGTCGCCGCCGTCGACGCTGACGCGCTGGTCCAGGGAGCCTTCACCGAAGCGTCGGGTGGCGACCGTCAGGCGCTGGATGGGGCGCAGCACGTGGCGGCTCAGCAGCAGAGAGCCGAGCACGATGGGTACGGCGACCACGCTGAAGGCCAGGATGATCGGGGTGGTGTCGATGCCGTCCTCGGAGCTGACGGCCAGCCGCAGCGGCTCCGGCCCGACGATGGAGATGCGGGTGAGGAAGACCTCGCGCAGGCAGGTCCGCAGGTGCTGCGCCCGGTCGGGCGCCGTGGCCGGGGTGGCGGCCGGGCGGGAGCCGGGGACGGCGGGCCCCTCGCCGGGCGTGTCGAAGCAGCGGCCGACCTCCTCCTTGTCGCGGTCGATCGAGTGCGCGAGGCTGGGCGCGACCGCCCGGCAATCGTCGACCATGTCGGCCGGCGCGGTGAGGTTGGTGAAGATCGGGAGCCCGTACTGGCCCGTGACGGCCTGCGGCTGCATGCCCGCACGGGAGAGGCAGGCGGCGAAGCGGATCTCCTTGCGGTACTGCTCGATCGCCAGCAGCGTGGTCTCCCGCTCCTTGCCCGGCACCGCCGGCAGGTCGAGCTGTGCGCGGGCGTCGATCGGGATGGTCAGTTTCGTCATCGGGGTCACCGGCCCGCCTTCGAGCACCGCGGTGTCGACGATGCCGACCGTCCCGTCCTGGGTGTCGAGCCGGATGCGCCGTCCGGTCCGGTGCGCGATGCCGGCCACCACCTCGGCGACGCCTTCCCAGGTGCCGTGGTTGCGGCCGTACTGGGTGATTTCCTCGGCGATCTGCCGCATGACCTGCTGCTGGGCCTGCGCCGAGGCGGTCACCGCGTTCTCGGCGAGGATGAACGTGAGGTAGGTGCTGGCCCCCGTGGCGACCAGCACGACGAGGGCCACCAGGGCGAACACCCTGGTCCGGAAGGTCATGCGCCCGGCTGCGGCATGCGGTAGCCGCGCCCGTAGACGGTCTGCACGTACCGGGGTTCGCCCGGATCCTGCTCGATCTTGCGGCGCAGGTTGACGACGTGCACGTCGACGGTGCGTTCCAGGACGTCCTGGTCGAAGCCGAAGGCGCGGTCGATGATCTGCGCGCGGGTGAAGGCGCGCCCCGGTTCGGCCGCGAGCACCTCCAGGATGCCGAACTCCTTGGCGGTCAGCGCCACCGCGCGCCCGCCGACGCGCACCTCGAAGCTGTCGGCGTCCACGACGAGGTCGCCGACGATGACAGGTCCCCGGGCACCGGTCGGAACGCAGGCGGAGCGGCGCAGCAGCGCGCGTACCCGCGCGACCAGCTGGCGGGGGCTGTAGGGCTTGGTGATGTAGTCGTCGGCGCCGAGGTCGAGCCCGAGCAGGATGTCGTTCTCGGTGCTGCGGGCGGTGAGCAGGATGATCGGCACGGCGGACTCGCGGCGCAGGATGTGGCACACGTCCAGCCCGTCGACCTCGGGCATCATCACGTCGAGCACGACCAGGTCCGGCTTGCGGGCCCGGCACTGGTCGAGCGCGGCACGGCCGTCGGCGACCGCCAGCACGCTGTGTCCTTCGTGCTCCAGGTACATGCGGAGCACCTGTACGAGCTTCGGGTCGTCGTCGGCGACCAGGATCCGGGCTGCCACGTGTCACCTCCTGCGCATCGTATTGCTGCGCGGATTGTGCCTCAGCCCGTGTGAAGAACGTGTTAGTAAGATACGCGTGACGATGCGTGACATCGTCTCGCCAACGCTCTGACCTGGGCAACATCGTTCACTAATCGCCTCTTAATAAGGCCTTAATAAGTGGCCGAATACGTTGCGCTGCATTGTTGGCAGCAGCGGAGGAGGCCCTTTCGATGGACAGGTTCACAATCGTCGGGAACGCCTTGGCAGTCGGCGGATGTGGATGCGGGGTGGCGGCGTGACCTCCGTGCTGCTGGTCGGCTGGCGTCCGAAGGCCATCGCCGCACTGCGCCGGCTCGGCGCGGAGGTCACCTGCGCCCTGCGCCCCGGCGACGACGACAACGCGGCACCGGGGCAGCGGCCGCACCGGACGGTGCGGGTCGCCGACCCGGCCGGCGCCGAGTCGGTCCTGGCCGGCCTGGCCCGCCAGGGACTGCGGCCCGGGGACTTCGACGTGGTGTGCAGCCAGCAGGAGTTCACCATGGTGACCGCGGCCGCGATCGGCGGCGACCGGTCCTGGATGCCCCTGGCCACGGCCATGAACCTGCGGGACAAGCAACTGCAGAAGCTGCGCATCCGGCAGGCGGGCCTGCGCGTCGCCGACACCTGGCCGGTCGACGACATCCGCGATCTGCGGGTGCCCGTCTACCCCAGCGTGCTCAAGCCGCTGGCGGGCGCGGGCGCCCGCGACACCGTCGTGCTGGGCGGCCCCGAGGCCGCCGACCTCGCCCGCGAGCGGCTGCTGGAGGCCCGCAAGCGGGGGCCGTGGCTGCTGGAGCGGTTCATGCCCGGCCACGAGCACGCCATCGACGGCGTGGTGCGTGGCGGGCGGCTGCGGCACCTCGGCATCTCGCGCTACCAGAGCAACCTGATCCGGATGACCGACGGCGCGCACATGCTGTACGTGGCGCAGGACCGCGACGAGCACCCCGAGCTGTACCGCCAGGGCGCGGAGCTGGCCGAAGCGGCGATGCGCGCCCTGGGCCACAGCGACGGGGTCTTCCACCTGGAGGCGTTCCTCGACCAGGACGGCTTCATCTTCAGTGAGTGCGGCGGCCGGATCTGCGGCGGCAAGGCCGACGTGATGGCCGAGCTGAAGTTCGGCGTCGACCTGCACGACGAGTGGGCAGCGGCCGTGCTGGGCCTGCCCGCCGGCATGCGGCGGCCCGGCCGGGCGGGCAGCTACGCCCACGGCTGGATGCCGCTGCCCGCCGGCCGGCTCGTGTCGGCACCGGACCGGGAGCAGATCGCCGCCCGGCCCGGGGTACGCGAGGCCCACGTCTGGCTCCATCCGGGCGACCGGGTGGTCGACCCGCGCACCTCCTCCGGCGCGGGGCTGGGCACCGTGCTGATCGAGGGTGACACCGTCGCCGACGTCGAGCGGGACTTCGGCGACCTGGTGACGTGGGTGCAGGACGAGTCGAAGGTAGACCAGGACGGGTGAGGCCGCCGGGCCGCGCCCGTGGCCCCGGTCGGCGGGGCCGCGGGCGCGAGGCTCAGGCGGTGGCGCGGCGCAGCTCGCGTACCGGGCGCACGGCCAGCAGCACGACGCAGCCCAGCACGCCGACCAGGGCGGACACCCCCAGCACCTGGTCGGCGCCGATGAGCACGGCGGCGGGTGCGGCGAGCACCTGGCCGATCGGGATGCCGGCGGTCGAGCCGGCGATCTCGTAGGCCGACACCCGGTTGAGCACGTTGCCGGGCACCTGGGTCTGCACGCTGGTGGCCCACATTACCGACCAGAACGCCCAGGCCGCGCCGCCCACCGCGTGCGCCGCGAGCAGCAGCCCGAGCGGCGCGTGCACGGACACCGACAGCGGGATCAGCGCGAAGCCGAACATGGCCAGGCCGCCCGCCGCCAGCGGCCGGGCCGGGCGCACCCGCATCGCGAGCAGGCCGCCGAGCACGGTGCCGCCGCCCATCGCCGACATGGCCCAGCCGTACGCGTTCTCGCCCAGGTAATCGGTGATCACTCCGGAGCTGAGCGGGATGTTCGGCCCGAACAGCGCCACGCCGAACACCACCCAGATCAGGATCACGCTCCACATCCAGCTGCGGGTGCGGAACTCGTGCCAGCCTTCGCGCAGATCACGGCGGATGGTGACGTCGGCCCGCGGGGCGTGCACGACCGGGGGCAGCCGTAGCGCGAGCAGGCACAGCGCGCTGACGGCGAAGGTGGCGGCGTTGATGGCGTACACGGTGCCGGGCCCGGTGAGCACGACGAGCGTCGCCGACAGCGCGGGGCCGAGCAGCTGCGCCCCGGCGTCGGCCACCCGCAGCGCCCCGTTGGCGCGCTGCACGTCGGCGGCCACGCGCGGCACCATGCCCGCGACGCCGGGCTGGAACATGGCGGTGGCCGCGCCGGCCAGCGCCGACATCGTGACCAGCAGCCCGAGCGGGGCGTTCCCGGTGATCAGGGCGACGGCGACGACGGACTGGGTGACCATGCGCACCACGTCCGCGCCGATCATCAGCCGGCGGGCGCCGAAGCGGTCGGCGAACACCCCGCCGAACAGGATGAGGGCGATCGCCGGGACCATCCACGAGGCGAGCACCAGCCCGACGCCGGAGGCGCCGTACCCGGCCGAGCGCACCGCCAGCGCGACGGCGACGGGCAGCATGCCGTCGCCGAGCAGGGCGACGGCGCGAGCGACGAAGTAGAGGCTGAAATCACGGGTCCACATGCGACTATCCGGTGGCACGACTGTCATGTCGATCAAGAACCCCAAACTGTTAAGACTCCTTCCCGATTTTGCCGAAAACCTGGGACGAATTTGTGTACGACTTGACAGGCATATAACCGAGGAGGCATGTTGAGAGCGTGACGGTGGTGGACACGTTCGCGGTGCTGGGTGAGGCGAACCGGCTGCGCATCCTGGAGCACCTGCGCGGCTCCGAACGCAGCGTCGGTGACCTGGTGGACCGGCTCGGTATGAGCCAGCCCGCCGTCTCCAAGCACCTGCGGGTGCTGCGCGAGGCCGGCTTCGTGTCCAGCCGCATCGCCGCCCAGCAGCGGATCTACCGCATCGAACCGGAGCCGTTCGCCCAGCTGGAGCACTGGCTGTCCCAGTACCGCCGGCTGTGGGACCGCCACCTCGACGCGCTGGAACGGCACCTCGACGAGCAGGAGTGACACATATGAACGTCATCGACCCCGGCCCGATCTGGCCGGTCGAGGCCCACCCGTCGGGCGGGCGCTGGACCCTGGTGCTGCAGCGCGACCTCGCGCACCCGCCCGCCAAGGTGTGGGCCGCGCTCACCGAACCCGGGCAGCTCGCCCAGTGGGCGCCGTACCTGGCCGACCGCGACCTCGGCAGCACGGGCGCGGCCACCCTGACGATGATCGACGGCGAGCAGGCCGAGGACCTGCCCGCGACCGTGCAGCGCGCCGAGCCGCCGCACCTGCTCGTCTACACCTGGGGCGAGGATCTGCTGCGCTGGGAGCTGACCCCCACGGCCACCGGAACCCGGCTGGTGCTGCGCCACACCATGGCCGACCGTGCCTGGCTGCCGAAGGTCGCGGCCGGCTGGCACCTGTGCCTGGTGGTCGCCGGGCGGATGCTCGACGGGAACCCGGTGCCGCCGATCCGCGGCAGCGAGGCCAAGAACCACGGCTGGACCGAACTCGACGAGGCGTACAGCCGCGAACTGGGCATCTCGGGCGACGAAGCGGTGTGATCGTCGGCCGGGCCGGCCGGACGCGATGTTCCCCGCGGGCGTGGAAACGGATACGCTGCTGCGCTGCGAGGCCGACCCGGGCCCGTGGGAAAAGTCGTATGCGAGCAGGAGTGTCGACCGGCGATGAGCGTAGACAACGGTTACCTGAAGGTCATGTCGTGGAACCTGTGGCTGGCCGGCCGCTTCGTCGACGACTCCCGCCCCAAGCAGCTCGCGTTCCTGCGCGAGCAGGCGCCCGACGTGGTCGGCCTGCAGGAGACGCTCGGCGTCGCGGCCCAGGAGTTGGCCGAGGAGCTCGGCTGGCACCACCACCAGGGCGGCAGCTGCGGCATCATCTCGCCGCACCCGATCACCGCCCGCCACGGCGACGAGTCGCTGCGCGGTGTCGGCGCGCGGATCCAGCTGCCCACCGGCCGTGAACTGGTGGCCTGGAGCGCGCACCTGAACTACGAGCCGTACGGGCCGTACGACTTCCACCTGTCCGGCATGACCGCGCCCCAGGTGCTGGCCCGGGAGGAGGAGGCGGGCCGCCCGCGCCAGATCGCCGACATCATCGACGCGATGCGCCCCGCCCTGGCCGAGCGCGACCTGCCGGTGCTGCTCACCGGCGACTTCAACGTGCCGTCGCACCTGGACTGGCCGAACCTGCCGTGGCAGGTCAGCGTGGCGGTGGAGCGGGCCGGCCTGCGCGACTCCTACCGGGTCGTGCACCCGGACGCCGCGGCCAAGCCCGGCCACACCTGGTCGCCGCTGAACCACTGGCACGAGCAGCAGGAGGGGGTGCTCGAACCGCAGGACCGCATCGACTTCGTGCACTACGCGGGACCCTTGCGGCCGGTGGCGTCCGACACCGTGGGCGTGGGCGAGCCGCGCACGATGCCGCACCATGCCGACAATGAGTGGACCTCGGACCACTGGGCGGTGCTGAGCACCTTCGTGATGGAGTGATGATGCGATTCGACCTCGGCGGGTTCGACGCGGTCCTGCTGGACATGGACGGCACCCTGGTCGACACCGAGTCGCTGTGGATCGAGGCGGTGCTCGGCGTCGCCGCCGAGCTGGGCGCGGACCCGCTCGACCAGGCGCAGGTCATCGGCGGCACGGTGGCGGGCATCGTGGCGGTGGTCGGCGCGGCCACCGGCGGGCGGCACGCGGCCGCGGACCTGGAGCGGTGGATCGACCAGGCGGTCAAGCGCAAGGTCGCCGAGGTCGGCGTGCGGCTGCGTCCGGGTGCGCGCCGCCTGCTCGACGACCTGATCGCGGCCGGTATGCCGTGTGCGCTGGTCACGTCGTCGGGCCGAGCGGACACCGAGATCATCCTCGACGTGCTGGGCCGGGCGGCGTTCGCGCACACGGTCACCGCCGACGACGTGCCGCGGCACAAACCGGACCCGCTGCCGTACGCGACCGCGGCGGCGCTGCTGGGTGTCGATCCGGCGCGCTGCGTGGCCATCGAGGACAGCCTGGCCGGGCTGGCCGCTGCCGAGGCGGCGGGCTGCGCCACGGTCGCGGTTCCCCACCTTCAGGACATTCCGGACGCTTCGCGGCGCACCGTATTGACGAGCCTCGAACTGGTCTCCGTAACGCCGGTTAAGGTGACTCAGTGATCCTGACCGTGACGCCCAACGCCGCGCTCGACGTGACCTACCAGGTCGACGCGCTGACCCCGTACGCGACGCACCGGGTCGCGACGGTGGCCGAGCGCGCCGGCGGCAAGGGCGTCAACGTGGCCCGGGTGCTGCACGGACTCGGCACGCCGGTGCTGGCCACCGGCCTGGCCGGGGGACCCACCGGGCAGCGGCTGCGCGAGCTGCTCGTCGCCGACGACGTCGCCGAGGCCTTCCTGCCGGTGACCGGCGACGCCCGGCGCACCGTCGTGGTCGCCGACCGCGCCGACGCCACCGGCTTCTGGGAGCCCGGCCCGATCGTGTCCGCCGCCGAGTGGTCGGCGTTCACCGCGCACTTCGCCTCGCTGCTGGCCGGGGTCAAGGTCGTGGTGCTGTCCGGCTCGCTGCCGCCGGGCGTGCCCGCCACGGCGTACGCGGAACTGCTGGCCCTGGCCCACGCGGCCGGAGCCGCCACGATCCTGGACGCCGACGGCGATCCGCTGCGCCAGGGGCTGCGGGTCCAGCCCGACCTCGTCAAACCGAACGTGTCCGAACTGCACGCGCTCACCGGCATCCGGGTCGACGGCCCGGACGCGGCGCGTGCGGCCGTCGCCGCGCTGCGTGAGCTGGGCGCGGGAGACGTCGTCGCCTCGCTGGGCGGCGGTGGCCTGGTCGCGGTCAGCGCCGCCGGCGTGTGGCGCGCCCGGCTGCCCGAGCCGCTCACCGGCAACCCGACCGGCGCGGGCGACGCCTGCGTGGCCGCCCTCGCCCGCGGCCTGCTCGCCGGGCAGCCCTGGCCTGAGCGCCTGCGCGACGCCGTGGCCCTGTCGGCCGCCGCGGTGCTCTCCCCGGTCGCCGGAACCGTCGACCCCGCCGTCTACCGGCGCCTGCGCGACGACGTCATCGTCGACGCCTGCTGATCCACCGGATTCCGGTTAAACCGGACGCCTACTGACCATTCTTGACAAGATGGTTGGGCAAGGCTGCCACCCATGCCGACGGGTCATCACGGGGGCGCGGGATGGTGAACCGGAACCGGGTTCCGCTGACCGGCGATCGTGTCCTGGTCGCCTTCGCGCTCGGCTGCCTCGGCTGGCTGGCCCTGTACGCCGGGCTGACCTACCTTGGCCAGGACCGACCCGGCCTGGCCCGGTTCACCGGCGAGCTGCTGTACCTGGTGCCGGTGGCCGTCATGCTGGGCCTGAGCGTCTACGCGGCCCGGCGCACCACGGGCCGGACCGGTACCGCGTGGCGGCTGCTGGTCGCCGCCAACGTGGCGTGGCTGTTCGGGGACTCGGTCTGGGCGTACTACGTCTACACCACCCCCGGTGGCGACCCGCCGGTGCCGACGCTGGCCGACGCCGGATACCTGTTGCGCTTCGTGCTGACCATGGTCGCCATCACGATCGCGCTCGGGTTGAAGCTGCGCGGGCTGCTGGACGCGCTGCTGGTGGCCGCGGCCGGGGCGGCGATCGGCTGGCAGGTGGTGATCAGCCCGCTGGTCCCGGCCAGCTGGGATCCCGCCGCGTTCGTGACGTTCCTCTACCCCGTGTTCTCTGTGATCATCTTCAGTGTCCTGGTCGCGCTGATGCTGACCGGCACCCGCCGGGTGCCCACCCCCATGGTCCTTTTCGCCGTGGCGTACGGCGTCGCCGTCGTGATGGACGCGGTCTACGCGTACACCAGCGTGCTGCGCGGCTACACGAGCACCACCTGGCTGAACGTGGGCTGGCAGGTCGAGCTGCTGCTGCTGTGCCTGGCGGCGCTGGTCGCCGCGCGGCGGCCCGAGGACGAACGCCACCGGCTGCCTGCCAACGAGGTGTCCTTCCTGCCCGCCCTGGTCGCCGTGCTGGTCGTCGGCGGCCTCGCCGGGGCCGACCTGATCCTGTCCGGGCAGCTCAGCCGGGTCACCCTGACCGTCGCCCTGCTGCTGCTGATCAGCCTGCTGGTCCGGCAGATCGTCGCCGCCCGCGAGCGGACGAGGTTCACCGAGCAGCTGCGCACCGCCGCCATCACCGACGCGCTGACCGGCGTCTACAACCGCCGCTTTTTCGAGGAGATGCTCGCCGCCGACGCCGACGCCGCCCGGCACAGCGCCCCGCTCAGCGTCGTGCTCGTCGACCTCGACCACTTCAAATCCGTCAACGACACCCACGGCCATCCTGTCGGCGACGCGGTGCTGACCGAGGTCGCCGACCGGCTGCGCCGTTCCCTGCGGGCCAGCGACCTGCTCTGCCGGTACGGCGGGGAGGAGTTCGTGTGCCTGCTGCCCCGCACCGAGGGCCGGGCCGCGTGGGAGCTGGCCGAGCGGCTGCGCCTCGACCTGCGCTCGACCCCGGTCGCGGTGCCCGGAGTCGAGCAGCCGCTCGCGCTGACCGCGTCGTTCGGCGTCGCCTGCGCCACCCTGACGGCGGGTTCCGGGCGGCTGCGCGTCGACGAGCTGGTCGACACCGCGGACCGCCAGCTCTACCGGGCGAAGGCGCTGGGCCGCGACCGGGTGCTCGGCTGCGGCCCGCGGGAGCAGGCCGACACGGCACCGGCGCTCGACCTGCCGCCGGCGCTGGTCTGGCTGGCCGACGAACTCGACCGCATCCGCGGTGTCGGACCGCGCAGCGCCACGGTCAGCGGCTGGGCCTGGCGTACGGCAGCCGCACTCGGCCTGGACGAGGCGACCCGGCTGCGCACCGCCGCCGCGGCACGGGTGCACGGCATCGGCTGCCTCGGCCTCGCCTGCGGCCCGCCCCTGCCCGGCGCCGCCGATCCGGTCCGCGCCGGACCCGTCCAGGCCGCTCACCTGCTCGCCGACCTCGCGGACCGACCGGACCTGGTGCCACTGCTCGCCGCCGCCCACGAACGCCACGACGGCGGCGGCCACCCGCACGGGCTCGCCGGGTCGGCCATCCCGATCGGCGCGCGCGTCATCACGCTGTGCGAGGGCTGGGCCGACGCCCGTCACGCGGCACCCGGCAGTCCCGCCCGCGCTCGCGTGGCGCTGCTCGACGGGCGCGGCACCCGGTACGACCCCGCGGTCCTGGACGCCTTCCTCGGCCTGGTCGACGAGGGCGTGCTCGCCGACCCGCGGTGAGGGACGTGCCGGGCGTTCCTGCCCGCGATGACCGCCGCCGGGCGGGGCGATCCGGCGTCCTAACGGGCCGCTGCCCGGCGGCGCCGCAGCGCCGCGATCCCGATGGCGGCGGCCAGGACGACCAGCATCGCCCCGGCGACCGGCCACCAGGAGGGCGATGTCCGGTCAGCAGCGGGTTCGGCCACCACCGGCGAGACCGCGGCGGGCTCGGCGGACGGGGGCGCGGACACCGCAGGCGGTGCGGGCGCGACGCCGGTGCACAACCCGGTGGCTCCGTTGTACACGTTCACCCGGTACCGGTGGCCGGCCTCGAATTGGTATCCGCAGCTGGCCTCGCTGCGGCTCACGCGCAGCCCGAGCGTCTCCCCGATCGCGACATCGCCCTTCTCGACGGAGTCGACCACGAGCCGGATCGACTCGTTCGTCACCTGTGCGACGGTCCCGAGCACGATGCGCTGGGCATGCGCGTCCTGCTCGGGACCGTCGGAGTAGGCGCAGGAGCAGGCCCAGGCCGGCTGAGCCGGGGAGATCACCACGACGAGGCCGATCGTGGCCAGGGCGAGAAGGAGTGCCGCACGCAGCTTCATGGCATCTCCGACGAACCCGCTCCGCCGCAGGTTCCGGCCGACGCCATGACGCGCCGGCCCACTACGCTGTCGCGATGGCCGTCGCCCACCTCGCCCACTCCTGGCGTGTCGACTCCCCGCCGGAGACCGTGTTCGCCCACCTGACCGAGCCGCAGCATTACGTCGGGCTGTCGCCGCTGCTCGTCGAAGTGCGCGACGTGCACCGCGGCGCCGACGAGCAGGGCGAGCCGGTCACCGACTACGTCGCCGTCGAGCGCTTCCGCTTCCTCAAGGTGCTGCGCTGGGACAACCTGATCCGGGTACGTCTGCGCGTCCTCGATCCCGGCACGGCGCTGCGCCAGAACGTGGTCAGCCCCGGCGGGGTGCGTCTGCAGTGGACCGTGCGGCTCACCCCCGACGGCGACGGCACGACGGTGGACGACCAGATGGAGATCACCATGGCCGCACCCCTGCGCGGTTTCGTCACCGGCCAGGCCCGCGCCGTCCAGCTGCACCGCGCCGGCGAACTCACCCGCCGCATGGCCCGCCCGCGCCATTGATCGTCGGACTTGCCAGGCACTCGTGCGAAAGCACGCTCAAGATACGCCCAGGTGCCGGGCAAGTCGGGCGATCTTGCGCCGGGTGCGGGCGGGTCAGCGGGGGACGGCGGCCTGTTCGAGCAGCGCGGTGACGTGGGGGTCGGCCGACGGTGTGGACAGGTCGCCGGCGAACGCGGCCAGGGCGTGCTCGCCGAAGCTGAGCTGCTGGCGCAGGCCCCGCCAGGCGTGCAGGTTGGGGTGGGGCAGGTCGGTGCAGGCGACGGCCGGTGTCAGCAGGGCGATCACGCGGTCGAGGTCGGCCGGGGTGAGCGGGTACGACGCCGAGCCGCCGGTGTGGCCGCAGACGGTCGCCAGCACCGCCGCGGGCAGGAAGCCGTCGCCGACCGCGACGCGGGCGAACAGGGGCCGTCCGGCCACGAGCCGGGCCACGCCGAACGCGGCCGGAGGCCGCCAGCCGGGGATGGCCGCCTCGAAACGTCGCCGTGCCGCGTCCAGGTCCGCGATGGTGCGCCACTGCTCGAGCATGTCGCGATGATGGCACGGGCCGGGGCATGCTGTCGCGGCGGATCCCACGTCGGTGGCGGCGGCCCGACGCGCGACCTCCGCCTCGGGTCCGGTATCGCGGCCGGTCAGGGGCGCGCGAGCGGGATGCGGGCCACCGGCGTCCACCGGTATCCGGCCGCCCGGGTGTCCTGCGCGACGTCGAGCAGGTGCACCTCGCGTACGGTCAGCGCGGCGTGGCCGGGTCGCACCTGACGCAGGGCGGCCTGCACCCGGCCCGAGTCGCCGGACCCGGTGGCGTACGCGAGCGTGAGATGGCCCGGCATCGCCTGGTAGGTGACGGCTTCGCTGCCGAGCACGTCGCAGATCGCCGTACGGGTGCGGGCGTGCACGGTGTGCAGCGGCTCGCCGGGCAGGTCACCGTCCAGATCGGCGAGCACGACGGAGACGCTGGCCAGCGCGGACCCGGCGGTCAGGGTGAACGCGGGCACGTCGGACAGCGCCTCGGTGAGCCGGGCGGTGAGCTTGTCGCGCTCGCCGGGACCGATCTCGGCGGCGGGGATGCCCATCACGGGCTGGACGGTGACGTGCAGCCACGGGTCGGGCACGGGGGAGAGGAAACCGAACGGTGCCATGACCGCCCGGCAGCCGCGCACGAGCCCGGCCAGGCCTTGATCGTGCTGCAGGTCGGGGAGCAGGTACACATGCAGCCGGGTCCAGCCCGCAGGCCAGACCCGGTCGCCGGTGAGGAAGGCCTTCACCGGCCGCGCGGCGGCTGCCACAGCTCGAAGCGGTTGTCCTCGGCGTCGTACGCCCAGCCGAACCGCCCGAACTCCCCGTCCTCGACCTCCTCGGCGACCCTGGCGCCGGCGGCCCGCAGCTGGGCGAGCATGGCGTCCAGATCGTCCACCCGGAAGTTCATCATGTACGGCTGGTCGGGGTCGCCCATGTAGTCGGTGTCCTTCTCCAGGATCGTCCATGCCGTCGTGCCGCCCGCGTGCCAGCGGAAGGTGTGCCCACCCCATTCGCTCACATCGATGCCGAGGTGGGTGGCGTACCAGGCACGCAGCACTTCGGCATCGCGGGCGCGGAGGAAGACACCGCCGATACCTGTTACTCGCTGCATCGGCACATTCTCACACGAAACCACCGTGCCGAGCCGGACCTTGGCGGAGCCCGCACGCGGGGGCATGATGCTGGCATGCTTCGTTCGATGATCGACGGCGCGCAGGTCACCGCCGCCGCCCGGATGCTCGACAGCCGCAACCCCGCCGACCTGGACGACGTCGTGGCGCAGGTCGTGCTCGCCGACCCGGCGACCATCACCGCGGCGGCCCGGTCGGCGCATGCCGCGCAGCGCGCGTGGGCCGACGTGCCCGCGCCGGTCCGCGGTCAGGTCGTCGCGAACATCGGCGCGCTGGTCGAGGCCAACGCCGAGGCGCTGGCGCGGCTGGTCACCCGGGAGATCGGCAAGCCGCTGGCCGAGGCGCGCGGCGAGGTGCAGGAGATCGTCGACACCTGCCGCTTCTTCCTCGGCGAGGGCCGCCGCCTGTACGGCCAGACGGTGCCGTCGGAGATGCCGGACAAGCAGCTGTTCACCTTCCGCGAGCCGGTCGGCACAGCGATGATCATTACGGCGGGCAACTTCCCGGTCGCCGTGCCCTCCTGGTATCTCGTGCCCGCGCTGCTGTGCGGCAACACCGTCGTGTGGAAGCCCGCCGTGTACGCGGCGGCCGCCGCCGACGCGCTCTACCAGCTGTTCGCGCGGGCCGGGCTGCCCGCCGGGGTGCTCAACCTGGTGCACGCCGACGGCCCGGAGACCTTCACCGGCCTGTCCCAGGCCCTGGACGAGGGCCTGGTGCAGAAGGTCGGCTTCACCGGCTCTACCGAGGTCGGCCGTGCCATCGGCGAGCTGTGCGGCCGCCACCTGCAGAGCCCGTGCCTGGAACTGGGCGGCAAGAACCCGATGGTGGTCACCGAGGACGCCGACCTCGACCTGGCGGTGGAGGGCGCGCTGTTCGCCGGGTTCGGCACCGCCGGGCAGCGCTGCACGTCGCTGGGCACCGCGATCGTGCACGAGTCGGTGCACGGCGAGTTCCTGCGCCGCTTCGCCGCGGCGACGGCGGCCGCCGCGATCGGCGACCCGACCGGGGACGTCCTCTACGGGCCGATGCTGGACGAGCGTTTCGCGACGGCGTACGAGAAATATCTGGGTTGGATCTCCGGCGGGCAGCGGGTGCTCGGCGCGACCGGCCGCATCACGGCGGACAATCCGCGGGCGGGGTTCGTCGGCGACCCTGCGAGCGGCCTGTTCTACCACCCGGTGATCGTGGACGGGGTCCGTCCGGGGGACGCGATCTTCGACAACGAGACGTTCGGGCCGCTGGTCGGCGTAACCAGCTACGGCTCCCTCGACGAGGCGATCGAGCTGGCCAACGCCCCCGGGTACGGGCTGTCCAGCGCGATCTACACGACCGATCCGAAGAAGGCGTTCGCGTTCCGGCGGGGCGTCGGGGCGGGCATGGTCAGCGTGAACAACTCGACCTCGGGGGCGGAGGCGCATCTGCCGTTCGGCGGCAACGGCCGCTCGGGCAACGGCAGCCGCCAGTCCGGCATGTGGGTGCTCGACCAGTTCACCCGCTGGCAGGCGCTGAACTGGGACTACTCGGGGCGGCTGCAGAAGGCGCAGCTGGAGGTCGCGGTCGTGCCGGCCGATCTGGACTTCCGGCTGTAGGTCAGCCGACGGGCGCGGGCGCGGTGGCGATCGCCTTGCCGTCCGCGCCGGTCGCGGTCACCGTCGCGCCTTCGACGGTCGCGTCCGGTGACCAGATGGCGAAGTAGACGCCGTCGTGCGTGCCGCGCAGGACCTCGCCGGAGGCCAGGCGGGCTTCGATCGCGGTAGCCCCGGCGGGCAGTGCGCCCATCAGCACCTTTGGCTTGACCACCGCGTCGTATCCGCCGAAGAAGTGCAGGCCTTGTCCGGGCGGCTCCTCGATGATCGAGCCGAAGCCCTGGTAGTGGCCGTATTGGTTGCCTTCGCATACCTGCACCCAGCGCGGATCGTCGGCGACGTACATCCGGAGCCAGTCGTCGCCGACCTGCATGGCCAGGCGCTGGACCGGCGTGCCGCGCGGCTCCGGGCCGTCACCGAGAGCCAGGCATTCGGCGGCGGCCTGGTCCTGCGGGACCGGCTTCCCGTCGGTGTCCTCCTCGGGCATCGTGATCAGCCACACCGCGCCGGCGAGCATCAGCACACACAGTGCCAGCACGAACCGGGCGGGTCCGGACATGCACGTGTCAGGGGCCGGGCGGGGGTCGGTCACGGGCGCTCCCTGGGATCGGTGGAGGCCCACAGTAGGCGATCCCCACACGACCCACCGGCCCGCGGCCGATCAGATCTTGAGCGTCGGTACGGCGGTGAAGCCGTGCCCCACACGTGACCAATAGGACGAAAGCGACCAGGACCGTATCGATCACGGCCCGGTTTGCCCGTGCTGCGATCGTAGGAGCGTGAACGCGTTTCCCACGCCGACGCCCGAGACCGTGCAGTGGCTCCGGCAGGTCCTCGGCGCGCCGATCACCGCGGTGACGCCGCTGGTCGGCGGCATCGCCCACGCCGTCAGCGCCGTCGACACGGCCGATGGGCGGCGGTACGCGCTACGCCGCTGGTGCCGGCCCGGCTGGCAGGTCGAGGACCCGTGGTTCACGCCCGCGAACGAGGTTGCCGCGCTGACCGCCCTCGCGGGCACCGGCCTGCCCGTGCCCGAGGTCGTCGCGGTGGACCACACGGGTGCGCACACCGACTTCCCGGCGCTGCTGATGACCTGGCTGCCGGGCACGATGCTGCCCAGCGCCACCCACCGCGCCGACGCCGGCCCGCCGCCCACGACGGCCATGCTGCGCCGGCTCGTCGACGCCGCGCACACCGTGCACGCAGCCGACGGCACGGGCGTCGCCCCGTTCGAGCCGTACGTGGTGCTTGCCGACGCCCGGCCGCCGCTGGCCAGCACCAGGCCGCGGCTGTGGGAGCGGGCGATCACCGCCGGGGCGGCCGTCACGCCTCCCGCGCGGTCCACCCTGATCCACCGCGACTACCACCCGGGTAACACGCTCTGGCACGACGGCCGGCTCACCGGCATCGTGGACTGGACGAACGCGTCCCGGGGCGCGCCCGGCTACGACTTCGGCTACCTGCGCGTGAACCTGCTCATCACGTACGGCCAGGAAGCCGCAGACGCCCTGCTCCCTCTGCTCGACGGGCACGACCCGGCCGCGGACCTGCTGGCCTTCCTGGACATGGAATGGGAGGGCCCGCACGCCGCCCCGCTCCCGGTGATGGAGTCATACCTGGAACGCCTGCTCTGATAGGAAGGGCACCTTCTACAACACATGGCGATGTGAAGGTGCCCTTCCTTACAGCGGGGCGCCGGCGGCGAGTGCGGCGCGGGCTTCGGCGGCGGACGGCCCGTCGCCGGCGCAGACCTGCTCCAGGGCGGCCCGGTATGCCGTCGGCAGGGCCTGCTCGGCGGTCGTCGCGAGGTCCGGGGCCACGCCGACGCTCTCCCAGTTCGTGCCGGAGACCGGGTTGACCGCGCGGGCCACCGAGATCGTCGCCTCCAGGTGCGGGTGCAGGCGGAAGGCCTCGCGCGGGTGCGCGCCGCCGCGCGTGCGCTCGCCGACGACGGTGCCGCGGCCGGTCCGCTGCACGTCGTACGCGAGCGCCTCCCCGCCGGAGAAGGTGGACCCCGAGGTCAGCACGTACAGGGGCCGGTCGCGGCCGAAGCGGCGGCCGGGCACGTGGGCGTGGCTCCACGACTGGCGCACCTGGTCGGTGGCGCGCTCGTACATGCCGGTCAGCTGCACCGGCTCGTGGTCCCACAGGTAGCTCATGAACAGGCTCACCGCGGACGGCTCGCCGCCCAGGCAGCCGCGCAGGTCCACGATCAGCGCCCGAACCGGGGCGAGCAGCGTGAACGCCGCCGCGTACACGTCGCCGACGAGCACCGCGGGGAACAGCACCGGCGTGACCTCCAGCAGGCCCACGTCGCCCGGCAGGCGGCGTGCGCCGGCGATCCCGCCGCAGGTGCGCTCGGCCCACTGGGCCATCGCCGCGTACTCGGCTGCGTCGTCGCCGGGGACCTGCTCCGGCAGCGGCTCGGCGTGGTGCAGCAGGCGCAGGTGCTTGTCGCCGTTGACGGACTGCAGATCGGCGGTGACCTCCGTGGCGAGCGCGGCCGGGTCGGTGGGGTAGCCGTCGCGCCGGGCGGCCAGCCGGGCGGAGATCTGGGCGGCGGCGTCGGGGAACACGTAGCGCTCCTCGACCAGGGTCCGCAGCCGGTCGACGAGTTCGGTCACCTCAGGGGTCGTCATGGAGTCCAGGGAAGCACGTTGCTTGACAAAGCGTCAAGAGTTCTTGACGCTTAACTCATGACACCGCGTGACACCGGATCTGCGGGCTCTGAGAAGCCGCCGGTCCGAACCGGACAGAGCGGACCCGCGTCCGCCGACCAGGACGGCCCGGTTGGGCCGGCGGACGAGACGGTCATGCAGGTGACCTCGCCGGAGCACTTCAAGGCACTGGCCCACCCGATGCGGCACCGGCTGCTGTTCGCCCTGGAACGTCCGGCCACCGTCAGCCGGCTCGCGGCGGTGCTGCGTACCAACAAGGGCAACGTGGCGCACCACCTGAAGGTGCTGGTGGACGCCGGGTTGGTCCGGCCCGCCGGCACCCGCACCGTGCGCGGCGGCACCGAGCAGTACTACGCCCGCCCGGCCCGCGCCCTGCACTACGCCGGCCCGGCGGCGGCGGAGAACACGGCGGTCGCGTTCCAGGCGCTCGGCGCGGAGATCGCCGCGGCCGCCCCGGACCCGTTCCTGGTGCTGCGTCACCTGCGGCTGACCGCCGACCAGGTCCGGGACCTCACCGCCACCCTGACCGCCCTCGCCGAGGACACTCCTGACGCCGGAGACGACGGCATACGGTACGGCCTGCTGCTCGGTCTCTACCGGCCGCACGACCCGGACGCTCCCTCGGATTGATCGACGATCTCTCCATCAGCGTTTTCTCAGCTTGCCGCAGTTGAGGTGGGCATAACGCGTAAGGAGAGGTGGTCGTCTACATGAGCGCACAATGGCGTGAGCGGTTGCGGACGGACGTGCCCGCGTCCCTGGTGGTGGTGCTGGTGGCACTGCCCCTGTCGCTGGGCATCGCGGTGGCGTCCGGGGCGCCCGTACTGGCCGGATTGATCAGTGCCGTGATCGGCGGGATCGTGGTGGGAGCCCTCGGCGGCTCCGTGGTGCAGGTGAGCGGCCCCGCGGCCGGCCTGACACTGATCGTGGCGCAGACCGTGGCCACCTTCGGCTGGCGCGGGGCGTGCGCGATCACCGTCGCCGCCGGGGTGCTGCAGTTGCTGCTCGGCGCGTCCCGGGTGGCGCGGGCGGCGCTGGCCGTCTCGCCCGCCATCGTGCACGGCATGCTCGCCGGGGTCGGCGTCGTGATCGTCCTGTCCCAGGTGCACGTGCTGCTCGGCGACGCCCCGCAGGCCTCGGCGCTGGCGAACCTGCGCGCGCTGCCCTCGGAGCTGCTGCACAACCACACCCCGGCGGTGTTCGTCGGCGTGCTCACCCTGGCCGTGCTGTGGGGCTGGCGGGCCGTGCCGACGCTGGCCGGGATCGTGCCCGCGCCGCTGGCGGCGGTGGTCGTCGGCACCGCAGTCGCGGCGGCGACCGGCTGGGACCTGCAGCGGGTGGACATCCCCGACGACATCCTCGCCTTCGACGCCGGGCCGATCTGGCCCGACGCCGCGCCCTCGACGCTGCTCGCGGCGGTCGGGGCGGTGGCGCTGGTGGCCAGCGTCGAGTCGCTGCTGTGCGCGGTCGCCGTCGACCGGATGCACGACGGGCCGCGGGTCAACCTGGACCGCGAGCTGGCGGGTCAGGGCGCGGCCAACGTCGTGGCCGGGGCGCTCGGCGGTCTGCCGGTGGCCGGGGTGATCG
Organism: Catellatospora aurea; assembly: GCF_042663325.1. Classification (NCBI taxonomy): domain Bacteria; kingdom Bacillati; phylum Actinomycetota; class Actinomycetes; order Micromonosporales; family Micromonosporaceae; genus Catellatospora; species Catellatospora aurea. Next base: position 23,404 of record NZ_JBHTAC010000041.1, on the reverse strand, counting down.
TGCGCTCGACGACGAACGTGAAGGCGGGCGGCCGTACGAGGCTGTCCACGGTGCTGCACGGTGTGTGGATCCTGGTGCTGGTGCTGGTGGCCGCGCCGGTGATCGAGCTGATCCCGCTGCCCGCCCTGGCCGCGCTGCTGGTCTACACCGGCGTGCAGATGGTCAACCTGACCCACGCCCAGCAGGTGCACCAGCACCGCGAGATGCCGGTGTACGTGCTCACGCTGCTCGCCGTCGTGGTGCTCGGCCTGTTCGAGGGCGTGCTGGTCGGCATGGCGTGCGCGCTGCTGCTGTCGGTCTGGCGGCTCACCCACGCCACCGTGCGGGCCTACCAGGACGAGCACGGCTGGCACGTCGCGATCGAGGGCTCGCTGACCTTCCTGGCGGTGCCGCGGCTGAGCCGGACGCTGGCCCAGGTGCCGGCGGGGGTCGCCGTCGGCGTCGAGCTGAACGCCGACTTCATGGACCACGCCGCGGTGACCGCGCTGCACGACTGGCGCACCGGCCACGAGCGCGGCGGCGGCACCGTCGAGGTGCACGAACTGCACCACAACTGGTACGCCGACGCGATCACCGGCCAGCGCGCGCCGGCCCGGAAGATCCACCCGACCGCCTGGCTGCTGCCGCGCGTGCACCGCGCCGTGCCGCACGGGGCCCGGGAGCGGCTGACCCGCGGCGCGCGGCTGTTCCACCGGCACGGGGCCCGCCGGGTCGGCCCGCTGCTGGCCGAGCTGGCCCGCACCGGGCAGCAGCCCACCCAGCTGTTCATCACCTGCGCCGACTCGCGCATCGTGCCCAGCATGATCACGTCGACCGGTCCCGGGGACCTGTTCACCGTGCGCAACGTGGGCAACCTGGTGCCCCGGGACGGCGACGGCGACCATGACGGCAGCGTGCCGGCCGCGATGGACTTCGCGCTCAACGTGCTGCAGGTGCGCACCATCACGGTGTGCGGGCACTCCGGCTGCGGCGCGCTGGCCGCGTTGCTGCGTCCGGGCACCCTGCCCGCGCCGATGCCGCACCTGCTCCGCTGGCTGCAGCACGCCAAGCCCAGCCTGCAGCGGGTGGGCCAGGTCGGCGACGGCGACCACCTCACCCGGCTCTGCCAGCAGAACGTGGTCCAGCAGCTGGAGAACCTGATGTCCTACCCGGGGGTCGCCGAACGCGTCCACGACGGCCGACTGGAGTTGGTCGGCATGTACTTCGACATCGCCACCAGCCGCATCCACCTGCTGGACCCGACCCACACCAGGTTCACGCCCGTCTCGGCGCGCTGAGGCGGGCCGTGCGCGGCGGGCAGCAACGCCCGCCGCGCACCCCGGCCGCCGTCAGGCGATGTCGCGGCGGCGGTTGATCATGATGCCGATCGCGCCGGCTACCAGCGACCAGCCGGTCAGCACCAGCACCCCGACCCACCACGCCGCGGCTTCCGGGTACAGCTTCTCCGGCGAGACCATGACCTGCGACGCGATGGACGGCATCATGACGGCCGAGGTCAACACCCAGTCGCTCTGGATGAGGTACGCCCGGATGAGGTTGAACACGCCGAGTCCGCCGACGAAGCCTCCGAGATAAATGATCATCGCAGTGACGACAGCGCCGATCTGGCTGTTGATGAGCGTGCCGAGCCCGAAGCCGAGCAGTGCCCACAGCAGGTACGCGACCAGGTTGAACAGGAGCGCCCGCTGGACGGGCCACTCACCCAGGGAGTTGGTCAGCCCGAGGTTGTCGAAGAAGATCAGCCCGGCGGTGAGCGACAGGACCCGCGCCACGAGCCAGAAGACGAACCCGAGTCCGAGCACCGCCAGCAGCTTGCCGAACACCACCTGTGTGCGGCGCGGGGTGGTCAGGAACGTGGCTGTCGCCGTCTGGTACTGGAACTCGTTCGTGATCACGAGTGCGCCCAGCAGCATCACCAGCAGCAGGCCGAAGAACTGGCCGCTGGTGAAGATGTTGCCGGCCGCGTTGACCGCCTGCAGGTGCAGGTCGTGCAGCTGCGCGAACTCCGCCCTGGCCGCGGCGACCTCGGCCGCGCTCATGCCGCGGCCCGGTTTGAACACCGCGGCGGTGTCCCGGGCCCGCTCGAGGTGCTGGGCGGCCTCGGACATGTTGATGAACAGCGCGAACCCGGTGAAGAACACCGACGCGAGACCGAACAGCCACCACGCGTTCGTCGTGGTGATCTTGCGGAGCTCGCTGCGGACGAGCCGGAGTCCCGGGATGCCGACGTGCGCGATCACGGGGCGGGCGGTGGCCGGGGGCGTCTGGAGGGTCGCGGTCATCGGATATCCGCCTTTCCGGCCGTCAGCTGCAGGAACACGTTTTCGAGGTCGCGCCGCTCGGCGGTCAGCTCATGGATCTCGGCACCGACCCGCAGCGCCGCCGCGCCGATCGTCGGCCCGTCGGCGCCGACGATGCGCAGCGCCCCGTCCTCGACGGGTGTGGCCGTGACCGCGTCGCCCAGTTCGGCGACCAGGGCCTCCGGGCGGGGAGTGCGGACGAGCATCTGGGCGGCCCCGGCCGAGGCGAGGATCTCGGCCACGGTGCCCTGCCGGACCAGCCTGCCCGCCGCGATGATCACGACGTCGTCGGCGAGCAGCTCCATCTCGGACAGCAGGTGGCTCGACACCAGGACCGTGCGGCCCTCGTCGGCGAGCGACTTGAGCAGGTCCCGCATCCACCGGATGCCCTCGGGGTCCAGGCCGTTGGCGGGCTCGTCGAGGACGAGCACGTCCGGGTCGCCCAGCAGCGCGGCGGCGATGCCCAGCCGCTGGCGCATGCCCAGCGAGTATCCCTTGAACTTGCGGTTGGCGGCCGGGGTCAGCCCGACCGTGTCCAGCACGTCGTCGGCCCGGCTGATCGGGATGCCGGCCGCGTCGCACAGCATGCGCAGGTGGTTGCGGCCGGTGCGGCCGCGGTGCGCGCCCGAGGCCTCCAGGAGCGCGCCGACCTTGCGGATCGGGTCGGTGAGGTCGGCGTAGCGCCGTCCCCCGATGGTCGCGGTGCCGGCCGTGGGACGGACCAGGTTCAGCACCATGCGCAGGGTGGTCGTCTTGCCCGCGCCGTTCGGCCCCAGGAACCCGGTGACCCGGCCCGGGCTGACGGTGAACGATAGGTCGTCGACCGCGCGCACGTTTTTGTAAACCTTGATCAACCCACTGACGGCGATACCATCGTCGGCCATCGGCCAGCTCCCCTTACGTCGACACCTAGAAGCGTGATGCATAGTAGTTCTAGGTATCGTGGCACGCAAGAACGGGCCGGCGCGGCCGGGCGCACCGAGTGCACCCAGGCCGCGCGGAGCCGGATCAGGCCTCGGTGGCCGGGGCGGGGGCGTACACGAGGTTCAGCACGCCGGTCTTGAACGTCTCCGACGACACCAGGGTCAGCGGGATGGTCTCGCCGTCGTCGAACAGGCGCTGACCGTGGCCCACCACGATCGGGTGGATCAGCAGGTGCAGCTCGTCGAGCAGGCCGGCCCGCAGCAGCGAGCGCACCAGCACCACGCTGCCGGTGATGCCGAGGTCCTTGCCCGGCTCCGCCTGCAGCGCGCGCAGCTCGTCGAAGTCGCGGACGACGGTGGTGTTCTCCCAGGTCGGGTCCTGCAGGGTGGTGGACACGACGACCTTGCGCTTGCCGTTCATGACGGCCGCGAACTCGTCCTCGCTGCTGGGCCAGTACTCCGCGAAGCCGTCGTAGGTGGTGCGGCCCAGCAGCATCACGTCCGAGTCTTCCATCAGCTTGCCGACGGCCGCGCCCATGGCGTCGTCGAAGTACGGGAAGTGCCAGGTGTGGGGGTCCTGGACGACGCCGTCCAGCGACACGAACAGCCCAGCGACGATCTTCCTCATGATGACCTCCGGTCGGTGCGGCGCCGCGCCCCGTTGGCTCGGCTGCCGTCTCACCCACTCCGACGAACGAGCCCCGCGAAACTCATCGGTCCCCGGGAAGAAAATTCTGTCGGACCCGTGAGCTGCGACAACAGGATCCGCCTCGGGGCGTCGATGAATTCGGCCGCCCTCGACCGTCCTATCTGACGAGGCGTACATCCGACCGGGCGGCGGGCGGGCGCGCCGCGGAGGAGGCAGCGGTGCGCGAGCATGCACGGGAGGCGTACACGGTGCTGGTCATCGGTCCTTCACCGGGCGCGGCGGACCTGGCGGCGCTGTGCGCCCGAGTCGACGACGCCCGCCGCGACGCGCCGGCGGGCAGCGACCTGGTGGTGCTCTGCGACGTCGGCACCCTGACCCGGCCGGATCTGGCCGGACTGGACGTGCTCGCGCGCCTGCGCCTGCACACGGCGCGGGCCGGGGGCACGCTGCGGCTGTGGCGGGCCGGTCCGCACCTGCGGCTGCTGCTGGAACTGACCGGCCTGCGCAGCGTGCTGCCGTCACATCCGGGCTCAGCCGACGAGTTCGGCCTCCTTGCCGCGCACGAGCACCGGCGGCAGGCCGAACAGCGGGAACAGCCGCTCGGTGTCGAGGAAGTTGTTGACCCCGGCGATCCGTCCGGCTGAGATCTCCAGCACGATGAGCGCCCACGGCTCGTGCCGGTCGGGGTCCTCGGTCGGCCGGTACTGCCCGAAGGCGGGCAGGCCGTTGGCGGCGACGGGCACCAGCCGGGAGCTCCGGCAGCCGCAGCCGAGGCCGAGCATCCAGGTGCGGATGTCGTCGACCCCGCGGAACCACAGGTCCAGCGGCGGCATGGACAGCGTCGCGTCCTCGTGCAGCAGCGTCGCGAGCGCGTCGAGGTCGTAGCGCTCGAACGCCTCCACGTACCGGGTGAGCAGGGCGGCCTGCTCGGCGTCGGTCGGGGCCAGCACGTCGGCGTCGCTCGCGTGGGCGGCGCTCAGGCTCGCGCGGGCCCGCTGCAGCGCGCTGTTGACCGAGGCGACGGTCAGGCCGAGCAGCTCGGCGGTCTCCGCGGCGCTCCACGCGAGCACCTCGCGCAGGATCAGCACCGCGCGCTGCTTGGGGGCCAGGTGCTGCAGCGCGGCGACGAACGCGAGCCGGACCGACTCGCGGGCCACGGTCAGGTCGGCCGGGTCGGCGGTGTCCGGTAGCAGCCGGTCGTCGGGTGCGGGGCCGACCCACACCGACTCGGCCAGCGGCACGGGCGCGCTGGTGACCCGCTCGGGCGCGCCGGCAGAGGCCAGGTCCATCGGGCGGGCCCGGCGCTGCGCGCTGCCGAGCATGTCCAGGCACACGTTGGTGGCGATGCGGTACAGCCACGAGCGCAGGGAGGAGCGGTTCTCGAACTGCTCGTAGCCCTTCCAGGCGCGGATCATGGTCTCCTGCACCGCGTCCTCGGCCTCGAACGCCGAGCCGAGCATCCGGTAGCAGTAGGCGGTCAGCTCCCGCCGGTGCGCCTCGAACATCTCCTCCACGTCCGCGAACCTACACCCGCCGCCCGACAACACCCGTCACCCGCACTCACGGGGCGGTTGCGCGTGCGGGCGGGGCGGGCGAACTATCCTTCGGGCGATGGACAGCCGCGAGATCTGCACGGACCGACGCCTCACCGAGTTCCTGGTCGCATACCTGGGCGGGTGGACCGAGGCGGAAGGCCTGACCGTGGTCGGCAGCCCCGCGCGGACCCGGCCGGGGTGGGACGGCCAGGTCCGCGACGTGGTCGGGGTGTCGACGCCGCACGGCGGGGTGCTGTCCGTCGCGCCGGAGGTCGTCGACGCGGTACGCGACGCGGTGTCGACCTGGGACGACGTGCTCGACCGGCTGCCCGCCGCGCTCGGCCGGCCCGATGCGCCCGCGTTCCGCGGGGTGTTCCGGTGGACCGAGGCCCCCGCGGAACTGCCCGACGCCGGTGAGTGGGTGCCGGCGCTCGACCCGCGGGTGCCGGAGTGGCTGCACCCGTTCGGCGGCCACGTGCTGATCGCGTTCGACGACGCGGGCCGGTACGCGGCGGGCGTGGGGGTCAAGCGGCACAACAGCGCGGGCATGGAGATCTCCGTCGGCACGGAGGAGGCACACCGCGGCCGCGGGCTGGCCACGGGGCTGGTCGCCCAGGCGGCGCGCTGGATCGTCGCGCAGGGTGCGGTGCCGATCTACCTGCACGACCCCGCGAACACCGCCTCGGACCGCACCGCGCGCAGCGCCGGATTCCCGGACCTGGGCTGGCACATCATCGGCGTCGGCGGCCATCCGCTGAGCGACCCGCGCTCGGAGCAGTCCACTCCCGACTAGAGCGTCTTCACGTAGCGGGCGTCGCGGTGCTCGACGGCGAACCCGGCCGACCGGTACAGCCCCAGCGCGCCGGTCTGACTGTCCGCGTCGACCCCGAGCCCGGCCTGCGCGAACCCGTCCAGCTGGGCCTGCCGCAGCGCCGATGCCAGCAGCGCGCCCGCGACGCCGCGGCCGCGATGTTCGCGGCGGGTGCCGAGGACGGAGATCCACGCCTCGGTGCGGCCGGTCGCCTGCGTGTCGGCCTCGTAGTAGTGCGTGAGCAGGATCGCGGCCAGGGTGTCGCCCCCGCCGGCCGGCGGGTGCTCGGCGGTGGCGACGAACGACAGCCCGGGGCGGAACGCGCGGGTGCCGGTGTACCACTGCTTCCACATGTCGGGCGTCTTCTCCGAGAAGCCCCAATGGTCGACGAACGCCGCGTTGCGGACCAGCCGCGCCGCCTCGTCGTGACGCTCCAGGTCGAAGCGTTCGACGCGGTACCCGGTTGGCACGGCGATCTCGGGCAGGTCGCCGGTCAGCGGGCGGCGCATCGCGAAGAACCAGCGTTGCGGCGCGAAACCCGCGCGGCCGAACAAGGCCTGCTTGCCCTCGTTGGCATCGCTGACCTCGGCATGCAGCTCCAGCGGAGGGTCGGGGTGCCCCGCCACCGCCGGGGTCGCCTCGATCGCCCAGTCCACCAGCCGCCCGCCCAGGCCCTGCCGCCGGTACGCCGGGCGCACGTAGCCGCCGAAGACGACGCGGTGCACGGGGACCGTAGCGTTGGCCGCCAGCACTCCATACGCGGCCAGGCGGTCGCCGTCCCACACACCGACGGTCGCCGCTGCCAGGTCGAGGTCCGGGTCTGCCAGCTGCTCGGCGACATCGTCGGCGTCGTAGTGCTCACCGGTCCGATCGACCAGCTCCGCCTCGGCGATCACCTCGGCGCATGCGGCGGCGTCGCCCACCCGCAACGGTTCCCATCGCATCGCGCGAGCCTATGAACGCGTGATGCCGGTCGCGAGTGATTTACGCGGCAACCCCTGTCCGGGGCAGGATGACGCGTGGAACCATCTGAACCATGATCGGCGGGGGCAGACCATGACCTATGCGGTACGCAGGATCGAGCCGGGCGAGTGGCGTCAGCTGCGCGCCCTGCGCCTGGAGGCGCTGCAGGACTCGCCGACCGCCTTCGGCACGACACCCGCCGACGCCGCCGCGCTCGCCGACGAGATCTGGCAGCAGCAGGCCGAACAGGCCGCGAGCTCACCGACCACGGCGACGTTCATCGCCGTCGCCGCCGACGGCCGCTGGGTGGGCATGGCCGGCTCCGCTCCGGTGGAGGTCGTCCCAAGCACCTTCTGCATTCAAGGCGTCTACGTCACGCCCGCACACCGCGGCCGGGCGGCCGGACTCGCGGCCCGGCTGGTCGGCGTCGCGATCGCCTGGGCCCGCGACACCACCGACGCGTCGTGGCTCACCCTGGGTGTGCACGAGGACAACGAGCGCGCTCAGGCGTTCTACCGGCGCATCGGGTTCACCGAGACCGGCAAGGTCGTGCCCTGCCGCCTGAACCCGGCCCGGAACATCACCATCCTGGGATACGAGAAGTTCCGGCCGACCACGGCCCGCTAGTCTGACGATCATGGCAGATTGGGCTACCCGGCGGGCTTCGACGGCCGACGTCGAGACGGTGGCGGAGTTGCGGGCCGTGGTGCTGCGGCCGGACCTCGAACGGCTCGGCCGCTACGACGAGCACCGTGTGCGGCAGCGGCTGCGGGACAAGTTCGTGCCGGAGCACACCCAGGTGATCGAAGTCGGCGGCGAGTTCGCCGGTTGCGTGACGCTGCGCCCGGCCGAAGACGCCCACTGGCTGGAGAACTTCCTCCTCGCGCCGCACCTGCACGGCAGCGGCACCGGCACGGCCGTGCTCACCGGGCTGCTGGAGCAGTGCGATCGCGACGGCACCGTCGTCCGGCTGCAGGTGCTGCAGGGCAGCGCCGCCCGGCGGCTGTACGAGCGGCACGGGTTCACCGTCGAGTCCGAGGACCCGGTCGACGTGTTCATGAAACGCGAACCGGTCCCGGCCGTACGCGACTGATGATCTGCTGAACGTCGCCGGCCCGGTTCAGCGGATCGGGGTGCATCGCCCCAGGTGCGCACGGACGGCGTCGAGGAAGGCGTCGGGGGCGTCACGGTGGACGTGATGGCCGACCGGGATGGTCACCAGGCTGCCGTTCGGGAAACGGGCGGCCATCGTGGCGATGCGTTCCTGGGGCAGGAAGCTCGCGGGGCCGCCGCGCAGCGTCAGCACCGGGCAGCCGATCGACTCGACGGCGTCCCACCAGGCCGGGTCGGGTGCGTTGAGCTGGCCCACGATGTGCCGCCGGATCTCGTGGTCGGGCACGGTGAAGCCCATCGGGTCGGGTGGCGGCGTCTCCTCCAGCACCAGCCCCGACACCCGCTCCGGCCGCGCGTACGCGGCGAGGTAGGCCACCACGCCGCCCATCGAGTGTCCGACGAGTGTGACATCGCGCAGGTCGAGCAGGTCCAGGAAGCCGACCACGTCGTCGCGCATGAGCTCGAAGGAGTAATGCTCGGTGCGGTCGCTGGCCCCGTGGCCGCGCAGATCGACGGCGTACACCCGCCGGTCCGCCGCGAACGCCGGGGCCACCTCCGCCCAGGCGGAACCGTCGGCGCTGCCGCCGTGCAGCAGGATCATCGGCGGCGTGGCGGGAGCCCCGAGCACTCGGTAGGCGAGCCGTACACCGCGGATGTCGATGATCTGGTCACCTGCCATGGCGGCGAGCCTACCGGCTGATCCGGTGTGGATCCCGCCCGTTGTCGGGTGCCCGGCAGGAGCGAATCGCCTGCTCACTCCTGATTGGGCATACGCTCTTCTCAGGCCGCCGGTGGGGTCGCGGCTCAGGGGAGGCAACCGTGTCCGCACCGTCCGAAGCCGCCACCGCCGAGACGACATCCGCCACCGGTTCCGTGCTGCCGAAGATGCGCACGATGTGGTGGGAGGAGGGGGTGCGGGCCCGCGCCGACGCCGGGCTGCGCACCCTCGCCCAGGCCCTGCCCAGGCTGGTCGGGACCGCGCTGCGCATCGCCTGGCGGGCCGACCGCGCCCGCACCGCGATCGTGCTGTCGTGCACCGTGCTGGCCGGGGTCATGTCGACGGCCGGGCTGCTCGCCACCCAGCAGGTCCTGGTCGGCCTGTTCTCCGCCGCGCCCACGCCGGACCGGGTGGCCACGGCGCTGCCCGCGCTGATCGTGCTGGCCGGGGCGGCGGCGCTGCGGGCGGGCATGGGCATCGCCACCGGGTACGCCCTCAACGGGCTGACGCCCCGGGTCGACCGGGCGGTGCAGCGGCAGCTGTTCGAGGCCACGACCGCAGTGCGGCTGGACGCGTTCGACGAGGACGCGTTCGCCGACGACATGGAACGGGCCGCCCGCGGCATGGAGTCGGTGATCGGCCTGGTCAACGCGATGATGGCGCTGGCCGCGGGCGCGATCGGGGTGCTCGCGGTGGCGGTGGCGCTGGTCGTGGTGCACCCGCTGCTGCTGGGCGCGATGCTGCTGGCGACCGTGCCGAACGCGTGGGCGGCGCTGCGGGCCGGGCACCTGGAGTACCAGACGTACCTGGCCGGGTCGGTGCGCAGGCGGCGCATGTGGATCCTGAACCGGCTGATGGCCGACCGGATGACCGCCGCCGAGCTGCGCGCGTACGGGCTGCGCGGGTTCCTGCTCGGTCAGTACGACACGGTCATGGACACCGAGACCCGGATCCAGCTCGACCTGGCGCGCCGGGTCACCACCACCAACGCGCTCGGCGCGATGGCGGGCGGCGTCGCGACCGGCGCGGTGTACGCGCTGCTCGGCTGGCTGCTGCTGGACGGGGCGATCCCGCTGTCGGCCGCGGCGACCGCCGTGATCGCGTTGCAGGCCGCCCGGCACTCGCTGGCGACGGTGACCTACCAGGTCGACGCGCTGTATATGGAGGGGCGGCACTTCGACGACTACACCGGGTTCATGGAGCGGGCGAAGGCGCACGTGCCCGCCGCCGATGGCAGCCTGCCCGCGGGCGCGCTGGAGACCCTGCAGGTCGACGCCGTCAGCCTGAGCTATCCCGACCGCGAGGCGCCGGCCGTCGACGAGGTGTCGCTGGACGTGCGGGCCGGACAGACGGTGGCGTTCGTGGGGGAGAACGGCTCCGGCAAGACCACGCTGGCCGCGGTCATCGCCGCGCTGCGTGCCCCGTCGACGGGCACCGTCCGCTGGAACGGCGTGCCGCTGGCCCAGCTGGACGCCGACGGGCTGCGGGCGCGGATCGCGGTGGTGTCGCAGGACTACTGGAAGTGGCCGTTCACCGCGGAGGTGAACATCCGCCTCGGCGAGGCGGGCGCGCCGGTGCAGCGCGAGCGCATCGAGGCGGCGGCGCAGCGCGCGGTCGCCCACGACATGATCATGCAGTTGCCGTTCGGGTACGACACGCTGCTGGACCGCACCTTCGCCGACGGGCAGGACCTGTCCGGCGGGCAGTGGCAGCGCATCACCGCAGCGCGCGGCTTCCTGCGCGACGCGGACCTTCTCATCATGGACGAGCCGTCGTCGGCGCTGGACCCGCGCGCCGAGGACGCCCTGTTCCAGGCGATCCGGGACCGGCAGGGCCGGCGGACCACCATCCTGATCACGCACCGGCTGGCCAACGTGCGCCACGCCGACGTCATCTACGTGCTGCACGAGGGCCGGCTGATCCAGTCCGGCCGCCACGACGAGCTGATGGCGGCCGGCGGCCGGTATGCGGAACTGTTCACGCTCCAGGCCAGCGGCTACCTGGACGCCGCCTGATCTGCTCATATCATGGCAAGGTGGGCGAGGTGCCGGAGGAGACCGTGCGTGAGCTGTACACGGCCCTGCCCGAGGAGTTCACCGCCGCCCGCGACGCGGCGGCGGCCGCGGCCAAGGCGGCCGGGCACAGCGCGCAGGCTACCGCGATCAAGCGGCTGCGCCGGCCGACCGTCGCCGCGTGGCTGGTGAACCTGCTGGCCCACCGCGCACCCGAGCGCATCGCCGAGTTGACCGCCCTGTCCGCCGCGCTGCGCGACGCCCAGCGGCAGCTGCGCGGCGCGGACCTGCGCGCGCTGACCGTGCAGCGCCGCGAGCTGCTCTCGGCCCTGGCCGAACAAGCCGTCGACCTGGGCGTACGGGCTCAGCCCGGCCTGACCCCGGCGAAGCTCCCGCAGGCCGAGGTCGAGCAGACCCTGGCCGCCGCGCTCGCCGACGACGAGATCGCCGCGCAGGTCCGGGCGGGCACGGTCGTCAAAGCGGTGTCGTACACCGGGTTCGGTGCGGCTTCGGCGTTCGGCGCGGACACCGACGACGAGGACGACGCGGACGTGGTGGTGCTGCCGCGCAGACCGGCCCGTAAGGCGCCGGCGGGCCCGGCCCCGACACCTCCGGTCCCGGCACACGACGGCGCAGCGGCACCGGCTGGGGGTCGCGTCGCCCGCAGAGCGGTGGCACAGCGCGACCGGTCAGCCGATGACGTGCGGCCGGAGCGGGAGGCCCGCGCGACCGAGCCGCCCCGTGTGCCGTTGGAGCTGCGGCGGGAGTTGGCGTCGGCGCGGGAGGCCGAGCGGCGGGCGCGGGACGAGGCGGACCGGGCGCGGGCGGCGGAGGCGGCGGGTGCCGACGAGCTGGCGCAGCTCAGGGAAACGCTGGCGGCCCTGGAGGAGCGGCGGGCCAGGGCACAGCAGGAGGTCGACGGGCGGCGGGCCGCCCGTACGGCGGCGGAACGGGCGCTTGCCGCAGCGGTGCGACGCACGACGAAGGCGCAGGCGGCGATCGACGCCGTGACGGCATGACGGCGGCCCCGGCCGGGGCTGGATCACACAGCAGGAGGAGCACACGATGTTCGGCAGGACGCGAGCGTTCTCGGGGTTCTCGGTCGACGACACCGAGACGGCCCGGCGGTTCTACGGCGAGACGCTGGGTCTGGAGGTCACCGACCTCGGCGGCGGCCTGCTGCGGCTGGAACTGGCCGGCGGCGGCCAGGTGCTGATCTATCCGAAGCCGGATCACGTGCCGGCGACGTACACCATCCTGAACTTCCCGGTGACGCACCTGGAGGCGGCGATGGGGGAGCTGCGGGAACGCGGTGTCGAGTTCGAGAACTACGACACCGCGGACCTGAAGACCGACGCCGCAGGGGTGTCCGACGCCGACACGGGGCCGCGGATCGCCTGGTTCAAGGACCCGGCGGGCAACATCCTGTCCGTGCTGGAAGAAGACTGAACGCCGTTGCCTCTGGCGTGGCCGCCTTCCGGGCAACTACGGTGACGGCCCAGGATGTCCACCGGCGACGGGGAGCAGCGCATGGCCGGGGCGGGACCGGGCGTGGCCCGGCGTGCGATCGTGGGCGGACTCGTGCTCGCGCTGCTGCTGCCGCTGCTCGCGTGCACCGGCGGTTTGCCGGGCCGGGACGAGGAACCGGTCGCGCTGTCGCCGGAGCAGACCGCGGCCGCGCTGGCGTCGCCGGATCCGGCGGAGCGCCGCCGCGGGGCCTGGTCGGTGCTGGCCAATCTGGGCGTGGCCGTGTACACCCCGGCGGGCGAGCAGGTGCTGGCCGGGGTGAGTCCGGGTCCGGACGGGGTGCACGTGCTCGAACCGCAGGTGGACACTCTCGCCGAGATGGCGGGCACGGCCCGGGAGCCGATGCTGGACTTCACGAGGCGGCTGTCGGCGCTGGGCGTGCGGCGCGAGCCGGCGGAGCTGCTGGAGCTGTACCGGACGGCGTACTGGCAGGCGCGGGACCGGTGGCTGGTGCGGTTGCTGCAGGCCCGCCAGGTGGACTTCTCCGGGGACGGCGAACTGGGGCCGTCGGTCGACGCCCTGTCGGAGTGGCTGATGCTGCTGGACGGGTTCGCGGCCCCGGTGGTGGCGAGCCGGGTGCCCGAGCGGGCCGGTGAGCGGCCCGCGCCGGAGGCGGCCGGCTGGGGCGTGGTGTATGCGGCGGGCGGCCGGGAGCTGTCGCTGGGCGGCGCGCCCGCGACGGCGTACGCCCAGGCGATGTTGCGCTGGCAGGGTGTGCGGATCCGGCTGTCGCCGCAGAACGCGCGCCTGGCCCAGGGCGTGGGCGGTCCCGGTGACGAGCTCGACGTCGTCGCGACCGTGGACACCGCGCAGGCCGCCGCGACGGCCTTCGGGCCCGCGCCGCTGCTGGTGGCGGCGCCCGCGCCGGGTGCGGTCGAGTTGGTGTTCTCGCCGCCCGCGCACCTGGCCGGGCATGTGGAGCTGGGCGGGGGCGGGCCGTCGCGGCACCGGGCCGCCACCGACGCCGCGGGCCGGGCGACCGTGCGTCTGCGGGCCGCGGTCGACCCGGGTGCTCCGTCCGATCCCGAGCGGACCGTGACCGGGATGGTGCGGGCCACGGCGGTGGACGACCTGCGCCTGTTCCAGGCCGTGTTCGCCGGTGCGCCGGCAGGACTGGCCGCGTTCCTGGCGCCGATGCCGCGGCCCGTGGCGACGCTGCCGGTGACCGCCACCTGGCACGGCGTGGAGGACTGCGCCACGTTCACCGACGGTGAGTGGTCGGGCGCCGCGACGCTGTCGGGCACGGTCCGGGTGGCCGGCGCGACGTTGCGCGCCAACGGTGGCCAGGTCAGGTTCCGGCTGGTCGTGGCGGGTGGCAACGTCGTCGACGGCGAGGTGGAGCAGGTGATCGACCTGACCGGCGCGGTGGGTGACCGGCAGGTCGTCGCCACGCTCGACGGGGTGGGTCCACCGGTGGGCGGCGCGGGCGCGGTTTCCTTCACGTACTCCGCGAGCGCGCTGGAACGGGTCGTCGGCGACCAGCCGTCCGAGCCGGTGAAGACGGCGGTCCAGGGGCGGTTCACGCCGCGTGCCGGGGACTGCGCGACGCTGACCGGTGACCTGTCGCTGACGGTGCGCGGCACCCGAGCTGCCGACGGGATCAGCGGCACGCTCACCGCACGGTTCGAGGCCACCAGTGCCGGATGACGGGCCGCCGCACACCATCGATGAGCTGCATCGTACGATGTGGACAGTTATCGAACATGTGTTCTAAAACACACGCCGTATATTAACCGACTACTGGTTGACACCAAAGTGACGCATCTATATATCCTGATGGTGCGCGGATAACCAGTGGTTTGATTGGCGGCCTTCGGGCAAACCGCTGGTTGTGCCGGTGTGCTCCACCACGTCCGAACCGGGTGCGGGCCCGGACCGGGCGAATGCCGGCTCCGCGCAGCTCACCACTGCGATGACGGAGGCGGAACAATGTCAGACAGTCCAGGAGCTACCACCACGGCCACCAGCGCATACGACCTCATCGGCGGCGCGCCGTCGGTGCGGGAGGCGGTGGACCGGCTCTACACCTACCTGCTCGCCGACGAGCAGCTCGCCGACTACTTCGACGGCGTCGACCTGCCCAGGCTCAAGAGCCACATGGTCGCGCTGCTCACCCACGTGCTCGGGGGCCCCACCGGATACCCGGTGGAGAACCTCGGGCCGGCGCACGCCCGGCTGAACATCAGCGCGGCCCACTACCAGCGGGTCGCGCAGTACGCCGCCGGAGTCCTGTTCGAACTGCACGTCCCGATGGACGTCATCCTCCAGGTCGGACAGGTGCTGGCCAGCGTGCAGCCCCTGATCGTCGCCGAGCCGGCGGCGGTCTGAGGATGGACGCGCAGCGTCTGCAGAGCAGCTTCGCCGCCGTGCAAGCCCACGGCGACCGGGCCGCGCAGCACTTCTACGCCTTCCTCTTCGTGGCGTATCCGGAGCTGCGCGACCTGTTCCCGGTGTCCATGGCCGGCCAGCGGGACCGGCTGCTGCAGGCGCTGGGGCACGTCGTGTCCCACGTCGACCAGCTCGACCAGGCCGTGCCGTACCTGGAAGGACTGGGCCGCGACCACCGCAGGTTCTCGGTGGTCGGGGCGCACTACGCGCAGGTCGGGCAGGCGCTGCTGGCCACCCTGGAGCACTTCCTGGGCGAGGAGTGGACCGACGACCTGGCCGCGCAGTGGTCGGCGGCGTACGAACTGGTGTCGGGCACCATGCTGCGGGCGGCCGAGCACGCCGCCCGCAGCCAGCCCGCCTGGTGGACCGCCGACGTGCTCGAACACGAACGCCGCGGCCCCGACCTGGCCGTGTTCACCGTGCGCCCGACCATGCCGCTGACCTACCGGCCCGGCCAGTCGGTGGCCCTGGAATGCCCGCTGCGGCCCCGGGTCTGGCGCTACCTGTCGCCCGCGAACACCCCGCGGGCCGACGGCACCATCGAATTCCACGTACGCGCCCAGCCCGGCGGCGAGCTCAGCCCGGCGCTCGTCCACCAGCTCCGCGAAGGCGACCAGGTGCGGCTCGGCGCACCGCTCGGCCGGCGGCTCACCCTCACCCCGGGCGGCGGCCGCGACCTGCTGCTGATCGCCGCGGGCACCGGCCTGGCCCCGCTGCGGGCCCTGGTCGAGCAGGTCGAGGTCGAGACCGCCGCCGGGGTGCCGGCCCGGTCCGTGCAGCTGTTCGCGGGCGCCCGCGGCGTCGGCGACCTCTACGACCTGCCGACCCTGCGCGGGCTGGAGGCGGCGCACCGCTGGCTGAGCGTGCTGCCGGTGACCCCGGAGGAGCGCGGCGGCGACGACGTGCTCGGCGCGGCGCTGCGCACCACACGCCTGGGCGAGCGTGAGGTGTACGTGTGCGGGCCTCCCGCGCTGGTCTGGAACGCGCGCGAGGCGCTCGCCGCCGCGGGTGTGCCCGCCGCGCAGATCCACCTCGAGGACTACGACGGCGCGCGTTACCAGCCGTCCCAGGCACCCGCGGCGAGCGCCGCCGCGATCCGATGAGCACGATCCGATGAGCACAGGGGGAGCAGTGACCACAGTCAGCGCGTACGAGCAGCCGGACCTGCGCAAGCGGGTGCCGCACACGCCGGAGTCGATCGTCCGCCACCACCTGCCCGACGCCACCGGCCGGCGGCGCGGATACGACAAGGAGGCCGTCGACCGGCTGCGGCGCACGCTCGCCGAGGACGTCGACGCGCTCAATGCCTACATCGCCGCCCAGCAGGCCGAACTCGACCGGGTCAAGCGGCTCGGCGACCGGTTGCAGCCCGTCGACCCGGCGGTGCGGGCTCGGCAGGTCGCCGCGGAGGCGGTCACCCTCACCGCCCGCGCGCAGGCCCAGGCCGACACCGTGATCGCGGCCGCGCAGCAGCAGAGCCGGCTGATCGTGGAGAGCGCGGAGAAGCAGGCCGCGCACATCCTCGACGCCGCCCGCCGCGACGCCGACCGGGCCGCGGCCAGCTACCGGGCGAGTGCCGGAGGCGCGTACAGCCCCGACCGCGAACGCGAGGCCCGCGACGTCGCCATGCTGGCGACCTGCCTGCGCTCGCTGGAGGCGGCCCGGTCGAACCTGCCGGCCATCGAGGCGCAGTTCGACGCCGTGATCCTGGCGTTCGCGCACCAGCTGAAGCACCTGAGCCCTTCGCCCGACTGACCCTGGGACCGCCGACGGCGTCGTGTCCTAAATGGAGTGAACATGTCCGGCCCGGCCTGCCCGTCAGATGATGTCCAGATGCAATCACGCCCCGTGTTGCCGATGTTCGCGTTGCGTTACAACCGGCTGCTCGACGCGATCCAACCCGGCGGCGTACGCCAGACCGACGAGATGGTCGCCCGTGCCGTCGACGTGTCCGCGCAGTACATCGGCATGCTGCGCACCGGCAAGCGCACCAACCCGGGTCACGAGCTGGTCGGGCGGATCGCCGCGCACTTCGGCGTGGACGTGGCCTACTTCCTCGACCCTGAGCGGGCCGCGGTCGTCGATCGGGAACTGGAGCTGCTCGGCGCACTGCGCGACACCAAGGTGCGCCGGCTGCTGCAGCGGGTGAGCGGCCTGTCCCCGGCCAGCCTCGACCTCGCCGCCGAGGTCGTGGAACGCCTGCGCCTGCTGGAAGGGCTCTACGACGACGAGTAAACGAACGGTAACCTGACGGTGGGACACTGCCTCGCCGCAGGCTGACGGAGCCGGCGCGACGGCAGTGATGAGGCGGACACGTGGCGGATCACACGGTGCACCGGCTCCCCGGACCGCAGGGGCTGACGGCCAACCTGACGATCGGCGCGCTCGTGCACGTGCTCGCCGCGCTCGTCTACGGGTTGCTGTCGTTGCTGCGGCTCGAGGGCTGCGACAGGGCGGACGGGCTGGCCGCGGGCTGGGGCCTCGCCGTCCTGCTGGACCTGCTGCTGGGCGGGGCGCTGCTGGCGGGCGCGCTGCGCCGTACCAACGGCAACCGGTGGGCCATGCTGGCCGGCTGGGCACTTACCCTGGTCCCGTTCGGCATGCTGGCCGCTGCCACCTCCAGCTACATCGCGAACCTGCCCAGCGGCTGCGCCTGATGCCCCCGCAGGATGCCCGTCGCTCGTCCGCACCTGCGCGGGAGATCCGCGGGTTGCGTCCGGTCTCCGTGCGGGAGGTCGGGCTGCTTGCCCGGCAGGCGGGCTACGACGCGGCGGAGCCGCTGGTGGCGGGCGTCTCGCGTAGGGACGTGCCGCCGGTGTACGCGTGCGCGGGCTCGACCCCGGCGGGGCGGCCGTTCGGCGAGCGCACTTCCGTCTATGCGGCTTCACTGTCCAAGCAGGTCATCGCGGCGCTGGTGGCGCTGGTGATGCGCCAGGGCGGCCTGGCCGTGGACGAGCCGCTGTCGCGGCGGCTGCCCGAGCTGCCCGTGTGGGCGGAGTCGGTGCGCCTGCGCCACCTGCTGCACCACGTCGGCGGCCTGCCCGGCGACGACCTGGTCGACCTCGCCCTGACCGGGAACCGCACCGGGCCCGGGGTGCTGGCCGCGCTGCGGGCGCTGCCCGAACCCGCGCGCCCACCCGGCACCGCGTACGGGTACTCCAACGCCGGTTACGTCTGCCTCGCCGAGGCGGTGCGCCGCGCCGCGGGGACCGAGCTGCCCGCGCTGGCCGAGGAACTGCTGTTCAAGCCGCTGGGACTTGCCGACACGCGCCTCTGGGACGGGCCCGGGGCGGCCCCGCCGGACGCCGAACCGCTGTCGCCCGCACCGCTGTCGCTGGGCGACGGCGGGCTCTGGAGCACCCCCGCCGACCTGCTGCGCTGGGCGGACGCGCTCAACGACAGCCGGCTCGGCGTCAGCGGGTTGATGCAGGCCCCGGGCCGCCTCGACGACGGCACGGTGCTGGACTACGCCTGGGGTATGGGCGTGCGGCAGCGCCACGGGCTGACGGTGTATCGCCACGGCGGCGGCTGGCCCGGTGTGCGCACCGTGCTGGCCCGGGTGCCCGCCCGGGGGCTGAGCGTGCTCGTCGTCGCCCTGGACGACGAGACCGAGCGCGCGGCGTCGCTTGCCGACAGCCTGCTCGACCTGCCGCTCGGCTAATACCGGGTTTGACTTATATAAGTCACAGCTGTAACTTCGGGCCGTGCACGCCTTCGACGTACTCGGCGACCCGGTCCGGCGGCGGATCCTCGAACTGCTCGCCGGGGGCGAGCAGACCTCCGGCGCCCTCACCCAGGTCGTCCAGGCGGAGTTCGGCATCTCGCAGCCCGCCGTGTCGCAGCACCTCAAGGTGCTGCGCGACAACGGCTTCGCGAACGTGCGCGCCGAAGGCACCCGCCGGCTGTACGCGGTTGACGCCGCCCCGCTGCGGGAAGTGGACAACTGGCTGGACCACTTCCGCGGGTTCTGGAACCAGCGCCTCGACGCGCTGGGCACCGAGCTCGCCCGGGGCCGCCGCGAACGCCGCCTGCGCGAATCAGAAGACAAGGAGAAGCCCGATGAAGGACATCACCGAGCAGCTTGAGGCGATCCGGCGCGAGGTCGCGCGGCGCGACGGCGGCGACCTCGGCGAGCTGGTCGCCGTGCTGGTCAAGCGCACCTACCACGCCGACGTCGAGGACGTCTGGGACGCCATCACCAGCAAGGAGCGCCTGCCTCGCTGGTTCGCACCGGTCACGGGCGACTTCCGCGAGGGCGGCAGCTTCCAGGTCGAGAACATGGCCTCCGGCGACATCCTCCAGTGCCGCCCCCCGAAGCTGCTGCGGATGACATACGGCGGCCCGAACAGCATCGTCGAGGTCCGGCTGGCCTCGGCCGGCGAAGACGTCACCGACCTTGAGGTCGAGCACACCGTGCCCGTCGCGATGGCCGGCAGCGGTGCGGGGGCGCTCTACGTCGGCCCCGGCTGGGACCAGGGCCTGCTCATGCTCGCCCGGCACCTCGGCGGTGAGCACATCGCCGACCCGCTCGCCGACCAGAACTCCCTACCGGGCCAGGAGTTCTCCCGCCGCTCCATCCAGGCCTGGGCCGACGCCGTACGCGCCTCCGGCACCGCCACCGAAGACGAGATCACCGCGTCGGTCACCGCCGCCGCCACCCATTTCGCCCCGGACTTCTGACAATGCTTGCGCCATCCGGGAGGTCGGGTTCGAGTCCCGGGTAGTCCACCGCATATCGGAGATGTCCGATCAGCGAAAGCCCGGCTCGTCAGCGAGCTGGGCTTTCGTCCGTCCGGGGCGGGCGGGATCGCCCGGCTATCAGGGCGTGCTGAACCTGTCGTCGATCCAGCGCGCCGGCTCGGACTCGGGCACGGGCGTGGCCGACGGATGCGGAAGCTGGCTCGTCCAGCCCCCGGAGACTCCGCGGTGTCGCGACCGGTGTGGCGGGCGAGGCGGTCACGTCATGCCTCTCACGGGCGGCGGCGGCACACCGCCTGCGGCTGTCATTGCCCTGGCCGCGTGGGGCTGGCCCAGCGCGACTCGTGTGGCCGGTGCGGCATCCGCGACGTCGGTCGAGGCGTCGCACGGGTACCGCGTGACGCGCGGCGCGGTGACGCGGTTGCCTGCCTGTGCCGCCCGCAGCAGAGACCTGGCAGCGACGTCCCGTGACGTGCACGGTGGCACGACCAGCAGATCTACTCGCGTTCCGCGCGCGCTCAGGGCGGTGAGCAGGCTGGCCGGCTGGCTGGCGTGGTAGTCCACGCCTATCCGGCGGCCGCCGACGTGGACCTGCTCCGGACGTGGGCTCCAGCCGCCGACGCCGAGCACGAACCGCACGACCGGCCCATGGATCGGGTCGAGCGCCAGGGCCAGGCCGGGCAGCGCTTCGGCCGGGTCCGTCGAGTAGGGCCACCATCCGCCGTCGAGCATTCCGGCTGCGGTGTGGGTGGGTTCGACGCGCAGCCGTTCGGCACGCTGCGCCGACGCGGGCAGTAGACCCATGAGGTCCGGCGGGCCGATCCGTGCCGTCATGGCGTGCCCGATATGGTGACGACGTTCCAGCGCTCGACGATCATCCCGCGGTCGACCCGGAACAGGTCGTAGAACCACCGCGGCGCGTGGCGCTCGGTGCCGGTGGACACGGTGAGCACGAACTCTCCCTCGGCGACGGTCATCAGGCGGCGGTCATAGACCGTACGGTTGGACCGCCAGTCGTCTGCCATCGCCTGCAGGCCGTTGCCGACCAGCGGGTCGTGCTGGATCAGGCGCGAGCTGAAGAAGTGCCGCAGTCGGTCGGGCTTGCCCCCGATGAGGATGGTGTCGATCAGGTAGTCGACCAGCCTGCCGCTGCGGGCGCTCTGCCCGGGCCGGGTGACCTCGGCGGGGCCGTCGGTCTGGCTGTGCCCGCTGGCCGTGTCGGCGATGACCGGCTGGTGCGCGGCCCAGTGCTCGGCGAGCGCACCGTCGGTGACGCGGAAGATGTCGAACCCGGCGTGCTCACCGTCCGGGCCGTCGTGGACGCGGTGGACGGCGACCATGTCGCCGTCCACCAATACGCGCACGGTTCCGCCGGCGAATCGGGGACCCAGTTCGGCCAGCAGCCGCCGGGCCTGCCTGTCATGAGCGCGGTGCGCGGCGTATGAGCGGGCAGTTGGTGGGGCTGCCGGAAGGTCGATGGCGTACACAATCGCTCCTCGGGTGTCTGCGGTGAGAACCGGCCGAGCCGTTCTTCCGAAGATCCAGGAGCGTGACGCTGGTGGCCCTCAGCAAAACCGCAAGGTGCGGATGCCGCGCCGCCGCCGACTCAACATGCACGGGCGAGTGCCCGTTACGGTATCGACGAATGCGATATTCCCTCTTCAGTGTACGCCCTGGTAGTGGCGACGGCCCGGGCGGACGAGGGGCGTGGCCCGGGGGATGCCCACGGCACCGGTGGGGGCCGAAGGTCCTGAGGATCAACGCTCGGAGATCTGGACGTGCCGTGGCGGACCACCCGGTTGCGCTCGCAGCCGCCAGCCCCGGTGCCCACGCCGTGAGGGCGCGAGTACGTCCGGGTCACCCGATTGATCGTTGAACGTCTGGCGTCAACGAGCGGGGGACGGATCTGGGCGGGCGGCAAGCGGTGCACGCTCCCAGTAGTGGTCCGGCCGCCGCGTACCGCCCGGTTGTCGGTCGACGATCACCGGCAGGCGGTGACGGAGCCGGCGGCGATGATCGATGAATGGTGGCGACGCCGCACCGGCGACGCCCACACCGACAGCCGACGTACGCCACCGCCACCAGGCCATCGAATCGTCACGACGCCTGCCGACGGACGGCCGCGACGACAACGGCAGGCCCCTGAGCGGCGTGAACGCGGTTCGTGTTGTGCCACATCCGGTCCGCGCCCGCGCATCTGAGTACACACCACTCAGGACATGCCTGCGGCCGCTCTCTAAGTTCGGCCATATGTTGTCTTATCGATCGGGCCTAGGGTCCGGCACGCGGCTCCGGGCCGCGCTGGCGGCCCTGACCTGCACCTTCATGCTTCCCGCGGTCCTCGCGTCCCCGGCGTGGGCCGAAGACGGCCGGCGTGGCGGCGACCTGTCCGACCTGAGGGTGTGCGACCTGTCCGCCTGTTACCTGGTGCTTCGGGTGGTGGACTCCGACGCTGACGGTGTGTCCGACGCGGACGAGACCACCGCCGGCTACGACCCGTTCGACCCGGCCAGCACCCCGCCGCTGAAGGTCATCCTGGACGCGACGATCGCCGGGACACTGCCGACCTACGAGCTCGGGTACGGCACGTGGGCCGTGTTCCCGGAGGAGTTCGTCCGGGGTCTGGAGAAGAACTGGCTGGCCCGCCAGGACCTGCCCGGGGGTCTCCCGCCGACCCTGCCGTCGGAGGTCTTCGGGATCCCCACGCGCCAGGGCAGCCTGGCGCTCGCCGGGATCGACGACGGGCTGCTCAAGCAGGCCGGCATCGAGATGCCGTGGGTGAACGGCCTGACCTTCGGCCTGTCCGCCCGTGACGACGCGGGCAAGGACCTGGGCATCGACCTGGGCCGGTTCAACGGCAGCTGGTACAGCGCGTACGACGGTGTGACCTCGTGGTGGGCGGCCGGCCATGGCGGTGCCGACTCCTGGCCGGCCGACGACGACGGGACGAGGAGGACCAGCTACGGCGACGGGTCCACGTCGGTCACGACGGAAGGCGAGTGCGAGCTCACCTGCACGTCGAGCACTCAGACCGAGTACTACGACAAGGATCTCAACACGGTCGGCTACTCCAGCGAGAAGACGTGGGTCGACCTGAACGGCGGCTACCACATCGAACGGACGCAGCGCGACGAGAACGGCAACGTCACCAAGCAGGTGCACATCGTCCACCGGACCGACAGCGAGGGCAACAAGACGGTCACGAAGGACACCACCGAGTACAAGCGAGACGAGAACGGCAAGGTCACCGAGACGAAGAAGACCCACGAGGAGAAGAAGGAAGACAAGGACGGCAAGAAGTCCTCCTCGAAGAAGACCCAGAAGTGCGACGCCAAGGGCGAGAACTGCACTGACGCGATGACCACCGGCGACGACGTCACCGGCCCGCCGCTGCCCGGCACGGCCTGGCTCTCGCACCAGGAGGTGGCCGCGGCCCTGGAGAAGATGCTCACGATGAAGGGCGCGACGGTCACCCCCGTCCAGGACGCCCCCGACGTGATCGGTGTCGTGACCGATGACGACGTCGACGCGGCCATGCACCACCGGGACCTGATCTCCCTGTTCTCGGGTGAGGACACCGCCACTCACGCCGGGGCGATCGTCATCGCGGCCGGCTGGAACAAGGCCCACCCGGAGACCCGCCCCGACCTGCCCAGCCCGATCGAGGGTGCACCGGGCGGCCCCACCGGCGGCGGCTGCGCATCCGGCCCCGGCACCTGCTGAGGCCTCGCCCGGCTGCGGTGCGGCACCCGTCGCGGACGGGTGCC
>NZ_JBHTAC010000040.1:0-75011 GCF_042663325.1 Catellatospora aurea | reverse complement strand
CCGGCCCGGCATGCCGGCCGGCCCGGCCGGCAAGCCCGTGACGCCGCCCGCCCGCCCGGAACCGCAGCGTGCGGGCTTCCCGGCCGTCGCCCCGGTCTCCCCGGCCCGCCCGAACCGCGGTGGCGTGCCCGTGCCGCCGGCCGGTCCGCCGCCGCAGGGTGGCCCCGCTCCGCTCGGCGGCATGCCGCCGCAGGCCGGTCCCCACGCGGGCCCCGGACCTGCCGCTCCGCACGCCGGACCCGCTCCCGCCGGCCCGATACCCGGCCCGCACGCGGGTCCGGGCCCGAAGCCGGGCGGTCCCGCCGTGGGCCCCGGGCCCACCGGTGGTGGCCGTCCGCCGGGCCGCCCCGAGCCGATCGCGGTGCGCCCGCCGGACCCGAACGCCGTGGTGCCGCCCGCCGGCGACCGCCGCGCCGGACTCGCCGCGGGTGTCGACGCCATCCGCGGCGCCCGCTCAGAGGTGCGCAAGCAGCTGCGCGAGCAGCAGCGGCTGCGCATGTGGACGCTGATCGCGCTGGTGGCCGTCGTCGTGGGCGCGCTGCCGTTCTACTTCGTGCTGCGCGCGGCGACCCGTGACCCGGTGCTGACCACGCTGGACGCGCTGGACGTGCCGTCCTGGGCGGTCACCTCCGGCAAGACCGAGGACAACATCTACGGCAGCCGCTGGTGCCTGATCGAATGCCGCTACCGCGAGCGCTCGCTGGAGTCGCAGCGGGGGATCGACGAGACCACCGAGGCGTACACCAAGGCGCTCACCGACGCGGGCTGGTCCCGGTGGAACGTGGCCAGCTGCGTGCTGGACGAGGGCACCGAGGGCAAGTTCTCGTGCTGGCGGCGCGACGAGTTCACGCTGGACCTGTGGGTCCGTCCGATCACCACCCCGGAGTGCACGGACCTGCTGCGCAACCGGCCGACCGTCGGCCCGAGCCAGGAGCCGGCGCAGCCGAGCGCCGATCCTTCGGCGGCCCCGTCGGCCGCGCCGGCCGGTGACCCGGACGCCTGCAAGGGCTCCGCGGTGACGATCAAGGTGCTGAACACGGTCGCCGACGACCGCATCCGGTTCACCGCGGATCCGAACGGCGAGCAGGGCGCCGGCGGGGACGAGGAGACCGGTGCGGAGAGTCCTGCCCCGACACCGTCGGCGAGCTGAGCCCGGCTGCTGCGAGCGCCGTCGCGGCGGGCGGTAGGGTCTGCACGTCAGGACAAAGTGCGACGTGCGGAGGATGTGGCATGTCTGGAGGCGAGATCGCGGCGCTGATCGCGGCGGGTGCGTTCGCGATGCTGGTGCTGGTGCTTGCCGTGCCGATCCTGCGGCTGCGGCACACCGTCGACGCCGCCACGGTGACGTTGCGGCAGGTCAGCCAGCGTACGGGCCCGATCCTGGACAACGTGAACCTGACCGTCGACAACGTCAACACGGCGCTCGGCCAGACGCAGGTCACGCTGGACGGGGTGAACGTGCAGCTGGCGAAGGTCGACGTGATGACCCAGCACCTGGCGGCGACCACGGCGAACGTGTCGAACCTGGTGAGCGTCGTCACGGCGACCGCGGCCAGCCCGCTGGTGAAGGCGGCCGCGTTCACGTACGGCGTACGGCGTGCCACGGCGGCCCGCAAGGAGGCCGACGAGGCGAAGTCGGTGCGTGACGAGCTCAAGGCGCGCAAGCGCACCCGGCGGGGCTGAGCCATGATCCGCAGGTTGCTGTGGCTCGGTGTCGGCATCGGCGTCGGTGTCGTGGTGGTGCGGCTGGTGACCCGCCAGGCGCGCAAGTTCACCCCGGCCGGGCTGGCCGGGACCGCCCAGGAATCCATTGGTCACGCCGCGGGCTCGGTGCGAAGCTTTATGGACGACGTCCGCGACGGCATGGCCGACCGTGAGGACCAGCTCTTCGCCGCCTTCTCCGACGGCGTGTCGATCGAGCCCGTAGACCTGCCCTGGGCGCACGGGGTCGGCAGCAAGTTCTATCAGTTCAAGCAGCAGCAGGAAGGCGAGCAGCAGCGATGAGGACCGCGGAAGTCAAGCGACGGTTTCTGGCGCACTTCGAGGCCAACGGGCACACCGTGGTCCCGAGCGCTCCACTGCCGGCCATCGACGATCCGAACCTGCTGTTCGTCAACGCCGGCATGGTGCAGTTCGTGCCCTACTTCCTGGGCCAGCAGACCCCGCCGTTCCGGCGCGCGGTCAGCGTGCAGAAGTGCATCCGGACGCCGGACATCGACGAGGTCGGCAAGACGTCGCGGCACGGCACGTTCTTCCAGATGAACGGCAATTTCTCCTTCGGTGACTATTTCAAGGAGGAGGCGATCCGCCTCTCCTGGGACCTGATGACCAAGCCCCTCGACGCGGGCGGGTTCGGCATCGACCAGGACAAGATCTGGGCGACGGTGTATCTCGACGACGACGAGTCGATCGGGTTCTGGCGCGCGGTCGGCCTGCCCGCGGAGCGCATCGTGCGCCGCGGCAAGGCGGACAACTTCTGGTCCATGGGCATCCCGGGGCCGTGCGGACCATGCTCGGAGATCTACATCGACCGCGGTCCGGCGTACGGCCGCGAGGGCGGTCCGGAGGTCGACGAGGACCGCTACATGGAGGTCTGGAACAACGTCTTCATGCAGTACGAGCGGGGTCCGGGCACCGACAAGGAGAACTACCCGATCCTGGGGCCGCTGCCGGCGCAGAACATCGACACCGGCATGGGCCTGGAGCGGATGGCGTCGATCATGCAGGGCGTCGACAACCTCTACGAGATCGACGAGGTCCGCCCGCTGATCGACAAGGCGTGCGAGCTGACCGGCAAGCGATACAACGTCAGCCACACCACCACCGCGGCTGAATCGCACCCCGACGACGTGCGCCTGCGCGTCATCGCCGACCACGTGCGCACCTCGCTGATGCTGATCGGTGACGGGGTGACCCCGTCGAACGAGGGCCGCGGTTACGTGCTGCGGCGCATCATGCGCCGGGCGATCCGGGCGATGCGCCTGCTCGGTTACGAGGACCCGGCGCTGCCGGAGCTGCTGCCGGTGGCGCGCGACAGCATGTCGCCGTCGTACCCGGAGATCGCGACCGACTTCGGCCGCATCTCGCAGTACGCGTACGCGGAGGAGGAGGCGTTCCGCAGCACGCTGCGCGCGGGCACCACGATCCTGGACGTGGCGGTCGCCGACACCAAGAAGTCCGGCGGCAAGGTCCTGGCGGGCGACAAGGCGTTCAAGCTGCACGACACGTACGGCTTCCCCATCGACCTCACCTTGGAGATCGCGGCGGAGCAGGGTCTGACGGTCGACGTCGACGGCTTCAAGCGGCTGATGGCCGACCAGAAGGCGGCGGCGAAGGCCGACGCGCAGGCGCGCAAGACGGGTCACGCCGACCTGTCGGCGTACCGGGGCGCGCTCGACGCGGGCGGCGCGGTCGAGTTCACCGGCTACGCCGAGGTGTCGCGCGAGTCGAAGGTGCGCGCGCTGATCGGCAGCGGCGGCCTGATCACGTCGGCGGGCGAGGGCGAGCTGGTCGAGGTCGTGCTCGACGTCACCCCGTTCTACGCCGAGGGCGGCGGCCAGCTGCCCGACCTGGGTCTGATCACGGTCGGCGGCGGCAAGGTCGAGGTGCTCGACGTGCAGCAGCCGCTGCCGGGCCTGATCGTGCACAAGGCGCGGGTCGTCGAGGGCGAGGTCCGCTCCGGTGAGGCCGGCTACGCCCAGATCGACGTGGAGCGCCGCCGGGCGATCTCCCGCGCGCACACCGCGACGCACCTGGTGCACCAGACGATGCGCAACTTCCTCGGCGAGTCGGCGACCCAGGCGGGTTCGCTGAACGCGCCGGGCCGGCTGCGGTTCGACTTCAACACGCCGGGCGCGGTGCCGGCCAGCGTGCTGATCGACGTCGAGCAGCAGGTCAACGAGGTGCTGATGAGCGACCTCGAGGTGCGCGCGTTCGTCACCTCGCAGGCCGAGGCCAAGCGGCTGGGCGCGATGGCGCTGTTCGGCGAGAAGTACGGCGAGTACGTGCGCGTCGTCGAGGTCGGCGAGTACGCCCGTGAGCTGTGCGGCGGCACCCACGCGGCCCGCTCGGGCCAGCTGGGCCTGGTGAAGATCCTGTCGGAGGCGTCGATCGGCTCCGGCGTGCGCCGGGTCGACGCGCTGGTCGGCATGGACGCGTTCCGGCACCTGGCCAAGGAGCACCTGCTGGTGTCGCGCCTGGCCGAGCTGTACCGGGTGCCGCGCGAGGAGGTCGGCGACCGGGTCGAGCAGACGGTGTCGCAGCTGCGCGACGCCGAGCGCGAGCTGGAGAAGATGCGCGCGCAGCTGGTGCTCGGCGGGGCCGCGGCGCTGGCCGAGGGCGCGCTCGACCTGGGCGGCGTGGCGTACGTGGGCACCGAGGCGCCGGAGGGCGCGGCGGTCAACGACGTGCGCACGCTGGCGCAGGAGGTGCGCGGCCGCTTCCCGGCGGACCGGCCCGCGGTCGTCGCGGTGGCCTCGCGGGCCAACGGCAAGGCGTCGCTGATCGTGGCGGTCAACGACGCGGCCAAGTCCCGCGGCCTGTCCGCGCAGGACCTGGTCAAGGGTGCCCTGTCGGGCCGCGGCGGCGGCAACGCCGACCTGGCCCAGGGCGGCGGCGTTCCCGCCGACCAGGCTCCGCACCTGCTGGGGTCCGTCCAGAACGCGGTGCAGACCCGCTGATCCGAGTAGTCCTTCCGGAGCTCCACCCCCTGCTTTCCCGGCAGTGGGTGGGGCTCCGGTCTTTTCGTGTGGAGGAGTAGTCATGACATGGACCCGTGGGGTGCGGCTGGGGATCGACGTGGGCACGGTGCGGATCGGGGTGGCGGTGTGCGATCCGGACGGAATCCTGGCAACTCCGCTGGTCACCGTGGCTCGCCAGGCCAAAGCGGACGACTCTGACATTTCGGCTGATATGGTGGAGATCGCGCGCCTGGTGGCCGACCATGGCACGGTGGAGGTGGTGGTGGGACTGCCCATCAACCTCGCCGGGGTCGAGGGGCCGGCCGCCAAGCACGTGAGGGCATACGCCGACGCCCTGGCCGGTCTGATCGCGCCGGTGCCGGTGGTGCTCGCTGACGAGAGGATGTCCACCGTCACGGCCACCCGGCGGCTCGCCGACCGCGGTGTCCGGGGCAAGCGGCAGCGTGCCGTCGTCGACCAGGCGGCCGCGGTGGAGATCCTGCAGGGTTGGCTCGACGCGCAGCGAAGGCGAGCAGGATGATCGACGAACTGGACCGTGCTTTCGACGACGACCACGACGAAGATCCCCGGCAGCAACTGCCGCCGGGTGAGGCCAGTCGTCAACGCAGGCGGTTCGGTTGGATGCGGTCCGTGCTGGCCATGGGCCTGGCCCTGGTGCTGCTCGGGGCGCTCGGCATCGGCGCCGTGGTGGTGTACCAGAAGATCAGCGGGGCGCTGGGCACCTCCGACTGGGAGACCTCGGCCGACGGCACCGAGGTGCAGATCGAGATCAAGAGCGGCGACACGCAGGCCGAGATCGCCCGCACCCTGAAGGCGGCGGGCGTGATCGCCAGCGAGAAGGCCTTCATCGAGGCGGGCGAGCGCAACCCGGACGCGCTGCGCATCCAGCCCGGCTATTACAGGATGCGCACCCACATGAGCGCCGAGGACGCGGTGCTGCGCCTGCTGGACCTGAAGAACCGCATCGTCAACGGGATCACGATCCCGGAAGGGCTCAGCTCGTTCCGGGTGTTCAAGCTGCTGTCGGCCAAGACCGGCATCCCCGAGGACGACTTCAAGGCCGCCGCGAAAGACCCGATCGCGCTCGGGGTGCCCGACTGGTGGTTCAACCGCACCGACGACAAGAAGGTCAAGCCGTCGGTCGAAGGCTTCCTGTTCCCCGACACCTACGAGTTCGCGCCCAACGCCACCGCCGAGAGCATGCTGCGGGTCATGGTCAACCGGTTCCTCACCGTCACCGGCAGCATGAACTTCGCCGAGACGGTCCCGGCGCAGCTCGGCGGGATCGCGCCGTACGAGGCGCTGATCGTGGCCTCGCTGGCCCAGGCGGAGGCGGGCAACGCCGACGACTTCGGCAAGGTGGCCCGGGTCGCCTACAACCGGGTGTACAAGCGGATCCCCGACCTGACGTGCGCCTGCTTCCAGTTCGACGTGACCGTGAACTACTCGCGCGAGCTGGCCGGCAAGGACCCCAAGCCGTCCAGCGGGCTCAGCCACGACGAGCTGACCGACGAGAAGAACCCCTACAACCGCAACGCCGAGGGGATGATCCCCACGCCGATCAACAACCCGGGCAAAGCGGCGCTGGAGGGCGCGATGTCGCCGCCCAAGGGCGACTGGTACTACTTCGTGGCGACCGACAAGGAGGGCCACTCGGCCTTCTCGGAGACCTTCGAGGAGTTCTGCGAGGACAACGAGACGGCCGTGAAGAACAAGGTGCTCAAGCAGAGCTCTTGTTGAGCCGCCTGCCTTGTCCGAATAAGCCCGTTAGATCCTGGGTGGCGGCTGAAAACCCACCGTCCGCCCGGGGGTGTGCAAAACCCTTCACGTGTAACGTAGCCGCCGATGGCGACCCGTACGTGAGAGGGCACCGATGACTGACGAGCTTTTCCTGTCGTTCGAGGAACATCCCGAGCGCGGCCAACAGCGGCGTCGGCACGGGGTGGACAACAACCGTGGCCGGAACAACAAGAAGAAGAAAAAGAAGAAGAAGCGCGGCCGCTCCTTCCTCGCCCTCTTCCTCACGCTGTTCCTGCTCGGCGGCCTGGCCGGCGGCGCGTACCTGGGCTACGACAAGATCAAGAACCTGCTGGTCACCCCCGACTACACCAGCGCGGCCACCTCCGCCGAGGTCGAGGTCGAGATCAAGCAGGGCTCCCGCGGCCTGGACATGGCCGAGGTGCTCAAGCAGCACGACGTGATCAAGAGCGAGCAGGCGTTCGTCGAGGCGTGGGAGAACAACCCCGACGCCAAGAAGATCCAGCCCGGTCTGTACAAGCTGCGTGTGCAGATCAGCGCCGCCGACGCGATCACGATGCTGCTCGACACCAAGAACCGACTGGTCAACGGCATCCTCATCGCCGAAGGCCTGTCGACCTTCAAGATCTACAAGCTGCTGTCGGAGAAGCTGGGCATCCCCGAGGCCGAGTTCAAGGCCGCCGCGAAGGACCCGATCGGGCTGGGCGTGCCGGCCTGGTGGTTCAAGCGTGAGGACGGCAAGAAGGAGAGCCGCTCGATCGAGGGCTTCCTGTTCCCGGACACCTACGAGTTCCCGAAGAACGTGACCGCCAAGTCGGCCCTGTCGATGATGGTCGAGCGGTTCATGAAGGTCACCGGGGACATGGGCTACGCCGACAAGGCCGCCGCGCTGAACATCTCGCCTTACCAGGCGCTGATCGTGGCGTCGCTGGCCCAGGCCGAGGCGGGCAACGCCGACGACCTCGGCAAGGTCGCCCGGGTGTCCTACAACCGCGTCTTCAGCGAGAAGGCCGTGGCCGAGATCGGCACCTGCCACTGCCTGCAGTTCGACGTCACCGTCAACTACTCGCGGGAGATGGCCGGCAAGAAGGCCGTGCACTCCAGCGACCTCACCCAGGCCGAGCTGACCGACCCGAAGAACCCGTACAACCGCAACGCCAAGGGTCTGCCGCCCACCCCGATCAACAACCCGGGCAAGAAGGCGCTCGAAGGGGCGGCCGATCCACCGAAGGGTGATTGGATCTACTTCGTGGCCATCGACAAGGAGGGCCACTCGGCCTTCTCGTCGACCCACACCCAGTTCTGCAAGGACAACCAGACGGCTGTGAAGAACGGCGCGCTGGAGCGGAGTTCCTGCTGATGCGCGCAGCGGTCCTCGGCAAGCCGGTCAGCCACTCGCTGTCGCCCGTCCTGCACAACGCGGGCTACGCGGCGGCGGGACTGACCGGCTGGTCGTACACCGCGATCGAGTGCGCCGAGGCCGACCTGCCCGCCTTCGTGGCGGGCCTGGGGCCCGAGTGGGCGGGGCTGTCGCTGACCATGCCGCTCAAGGAGGTGGGGCTGACCGTCGCGACGGCGGTCAGCCCGGTCGCCGCCGCGACAGGGGCCGCGAACACCCTGGTCCACCAGCCTGACGGCAGCTGGCACGCGGACAACACCGACGTGCCCGGCATGGTCGCCGCGCTGGGCGAGGCGGGGGTCAGCACGGCGGCGCGGGTCGCCGTGCTCGGCGCGGGCGGCACCGCACGGGCCGCGGTGGCGGCCGCGGCGCGGTTCGGGGCCGAGTCCCTCATCGTGTACGCCCGCCGTCCCGAGGCGATCGACGAGCTGCGCCCGGTGGCCGACGCGCTCGGTGTGCCGCTGACCGGCGCGGGCTGGGCGGCGGCGGAGGAGTGCGCCACCGCCGACGTGGTCATCTCGACCGTGCCCAAGGGCGTCGCCGACCACCTGCAGGTGCCGTGGCGGCCCAAGACGGTGCTGTTCGACGCGCTCTACGACCCGTGGCCGACCCCGCTGGCCGCCTCGGCGCAGCGAGCCGGAAACCGCGTCGTATCCGGATTGGATCTCCTGCTGAATCAGGCTCTGGGCCAGTTCGAGCAGTTCACGGGGGTTGTCGCGCCGGTCGAGGCGATGCGCGGGGCACTGCGGGACGCCCGTCGCGGCTAGCCTGTCCGGGTCGGTGCGACCCTGGGGAGGCAGACCGGTGACGGAAGAGTTCTTCATCGCGTTCGGTGACGAGCCCGAGCAGCGCAGGCCACGCCGCCCGGCCGGTGGGCGAAGTCCCCGCAAACGCCGCAGGCGCCGCCGCAACCGCGCCGTGCTGGCCGGGATGCTCACCCTGTTCCTGCTGGCCGGTGCGGGAGCCGTGGTGTATCTCGGCTTCGACCGGGTCAAGGGCTGGTTCGGCACGCCGGACTACACCTCCGCCGAGGGCACCGCCGAGGTGACCCTGGAGATCCCGGAGAAGGCGACCGGGGGGCAGATGGCCGAAGTGCTGAAGGCCAAGGACGTGATCGCCAGCGAGCAGGCCTTCCTCGACGCCTGGAAGGAGAACCCGAAAGCCGCGACGATCCAGCCGGGCCACTACCGGCTGCGCCTGCGGCTCAGCGCCGCCGATGCGATCACGATGCTGCTCGACCCGGCCCGGCGCATCGTGAAGGGTGTGACCGTCCGCGAAGGGCTCTCCTCGTTCAAGATCTACAAACTGCTGTCGGAGAAGCTGGGCATCCCCGAGGCCGACTTCAAGGACGCGGGTGCGGACCCGGTGAAGCTGGGCGTCCCGGAGTCGTGGTTCGACCGCGACGGCAGGAAGGTCACGAAGTCGATCGAGGGTTTCCTGTTCCCGGACACGTACGAGTTCCCGCCGGACGTCACCGCGCGGTCCGCGCTGGAGACGATGGTGCGGCGGTTCCTGGCCGTCACCGGTGAGTTGAAGTTCACCGAGTCGGTGCGCGGCGGGCTGAAGGTCGCCCCGTACGAGATGCTGATCGTCGCCTCGCTGGCCCAGGCGGAGTCGGGGACCGCGGCCGACCTGCCGAAGGTGGCCCGGGTCGCCTACAACCGTATCTTCCAGCCGAAGGCGGGTGTCTGCACCTGCCTGGAGTTCGACGTGACCATCAACTACTGGCGCGAGACGAAGGGGCTGGAGCCCATCGGGTCGGGGCAGATGACCAGCGCCGAGCAGAACGACAAGAAGAACCCGTACAACCACAACGTGCTGCTGCTGCCCACGCCGATCAACAACCCGGGCCGGGCGGCGCTGGCCGGCGCGGCGAGACCGGCGAAGGGCGGCTGGTACTTCTTCGTCGCGATCGACCAGAAGGGCAACTCGGCCTTCTCCACGAACTACGAGCAGTTCTGCCGGGACAACGACATCGCCGTGCGCAACAAGAAGCTGGCCCGCAACTCCTGCGATTGACCCGGACCTGGGCGTGCTGGCCCGCGCGCTGCACCGGGCCTGAGCGGCGGCGCACGGCCACCGGACCGGCGAGCGCCGCGGTGGCCGTGCGCATCTTGGCGATATCAGCGTGTTTAGTCCTTAATATCCGAATTTCCTCGGTACTCTGGCGCGGTTGTCCGTTGCCGGAGCCGATCGGGAGTCGAGGATGAGCGCGCGCAAGGTCGCCATGGCCGGTGAGGTGGCGCTCGCCATCGTGGTGATCGCGGTCGCGGGGCTGCTGTCGTTCGTGACCCCGGCGAGCCCGGCCGCGGTGGCGTCGATCCCGCCGCTCGCCCCGGAGATCAGCGAGCCGTCCTCGGACGGGCAGCTGCTCAACGGGGCCGACGTGCACATGGAAGCCCAGCCGTTCGCCGACGCGGACGTGCGCGACGAGCACGCCTGCAGCGACTGGGAGATCTGGTCGGCCGCCCCCGAGCCGGTCGAGCGGGTGTGGGCTGCCGAGTGCGTGCACGGCGCGTCCCGCCTGCACACCCACCTGGGCAACGGCACGTTCACCGGCTCGCTGGCCGGGGCGGCCGAACTGCCGCCGGGCCGCGCGTTCGAGGTGCGCGCCCGGTTCCGGTCGTCCTCGGCCGACCCGGGCACGCAGTGGAGCCCGTACTCGGTCCGCCCGTTCCGCACCGACGTGCAGCTCGAACCGCTGCCGGGCGCGCCGCAGTGGCGCACCATGCAGGACGGCTACGTGGTGGAGGAGGTCGCGTCCGGGTTCGCGCTGCCCGTCGGCATCGCCATGGCGGCAACCCCGCCCGCCTCGCCGGACGCCCCGCGCTTCTACGTCAACGAGCTCTACGGCCAGATCAAGGTGGTCCGCGGCGACTTCAGCGTCGCGACGTACGCCAAGGATCTGCTGAACTTCGACCCGACCGACAAGTTCCCCGGCGACGGCGAGATGGGCCTCGGCGGCATCGTGGTCGAACCGCAGACCGGCGACCTGTTCGCCGCCATGGTCTACAAGACGGGCAGCAAGCTCTACCCGAAGGTGGTCCGGCTGACCAGCTCCGAGGACGGGATGAGCGCGACCAAGGTCACCACGGTGCTGGACATGAAGGGCGAGGACATGGTGGCCTCGCACCAGATCTCGAACCTCACCATCGGGCCGGACGGCAAGCTGTACGTGCACGTCGCCGACGCGTTCGAGCCGAAGACGGCCCGGGACAAGGACTCCTTCCGCGGCAAGGTGCTGCGGATGAACCTGGACGGCAGCGCGCCCGAGGACAACCCGTTCTACAAGGCCGGCAACGGCGACAAGGCCCGGGACTACGTCTACGCCCTGGGCCTGCGCAACCCGTTCGGCGGCGCGTGGCGGGCCGCCGACGGGCAGCACTACTCGGTGGAGAACGGACCCTCGGTGGACCGGTTCGCCCGGGTCACCCGGGGCGCGGACTTCGAGTGGTACGTCGGCGACAGCGCGATGAAGAAGAAGGCGCTCTACAACTGGACCGTGGCGCACGCGCCGGTCGGGGTGACCTTCGTGCAGGAGGAGAACAACCAGGGGGCGGGCTTTCCGAAGGAGCTGTACGGCAACGCGTACATCTCCGAGAGCGGCCCGACCTACGCCACCGGACCGCAGGTGCGCGGCAAGCGCATCGTGATGTTCGCCTTCGACGCCAAGGGCAAG
Source organism: Catellatospora aurea (assembly GCF_042663325.1). Lineage (NCBI taxonomy): Bacteria > Bacillati > Actinomycetota > Actinomycetes > Micromonosporales > Micromonosporaceae > Catellatospora > Catellatospora aurea. Next base: position 63,475 of record NZ_JBHTAC010000040.1, on the reverse strand, counting down.
GTCACCGGACCGAAGACCCTGGTGGAGTACAACGGCAACGGCAAGTCGACCATCGCCGGCATCGCCGCCGGGACGGACGGGCTGTACTTCAGCGCGCTCTACCCCGACGACGCCAAGGACGGCCCGTACGCGGCCAAGGCGAAGCTCTACCGGGTCCGCTACGCCGAGGCGGCCGGCGCGGCGCCCAAGGACGCCAAGGTGGACAAGAAGCTGTGCACCGACGACGAGTTGAAGATCACCGCGGCGCCCGCCAAGACGACGCTCGCCCGCAAGACCTCGCTCACCATCGGCCTGAAGGTGCAGAACACGTCGAAGCGCTCCTGCGTGCGCGACGTCGGCGCCGATCTGCAGGAGCTGCAGCTGCTGCGCGACGGGGAGAAGCTGTGGTCGTCCGACGACTGCGGGCCGGTGCGCGGCAGCCAGGTGGTCCGCTTCGCGCCGGGCCAGTCCCGCTCCTACAGCGCGACGTGGAACGGCAAGGCCAGCAACACGTGTGAGAAGAAGGGCCGCCGGGTGCCGGCCGGGGCGTCGCCCGCCGCGGGCACGTACGAGATCGTCGCCCGCGTCGGCAGCGACCGCAGCGAACCCGTGACGATCACGCTGAAATGACCCGCCCGCCTGGTGGAACCGGACCTGTCCAGCTCACGTGACCTACGTCCCGTCTGGTGACACCGGCGGGGCGTGGCGGGCAGGCGGCCGGGCCGCCGTGACAGACTGGTGATCGTGTTGCGTTGGCTGACCGCAGGGGAGTCGCACGGGCAGGCGCTGGTCGCCGTGCTCGACGGCGTGCCCGCCGGAATCGAGATCACCAGTGACGAGATCGGCCACGAGCTGGCCCGCCGCCGCCTCGGCTACGGCCGCGGCGCGCGCATGGCCTTCGAGCGGGACGTGGTGACGATCCTCGGCGGCGTGCGCCACGGGCGCACCCTGGGCAGCCCGGTCGCGATCCAGGTCGGCAACTCCGAGTGGCCCAAGTGGCAGACCGTGATGTCGGCCGACCCGGTCGACCCGGACCTGCTGGCCGCGCAGGCCCGCAACGCGCCGCTGACCCGCCCCCGGCCCGGCCACGCCGACCTCGCCGGCATGCAGAAGTACGGCCACGACGACGCCCGGCCGATCCTGGAGCGCGCCAGCGCCCGGGAGACCGCCGCCCGCGTCGCCGTCGGCACCGTCGCCAAGGCCCTGATCAAGCAGGCGCTGGGCATGGACGTGCTGTCCCACGTGGTCGAGCTCGGCTCCGTGGTCGCCAAGTCCGGCCTGGTGCCGGTGCCCGGCGACACCGAGCGCATCGACGCCGACCCGCTGCGCTGCCTGGACCCGCAGGCCAGCGAGCGCATGGTCGCCGAGGTCGACGCGGCCAAACGCGACGCCGACACCCTCGGCGGCATCGTCGAGGTGCTGGTCTACGGCGTGCCGCCGGGCCTGGGCACGCACACGCAGTGGGACCGCAAGCTCGACGCCCGCATCGCCACCGCGCTGATGTCCATCCAGGCCATCAAGGGTGTCGAGATCGGCGACGCGTTCACCCAGGCCCGCTCGCGGGGCTCGGTGGCGCACGACGAGATCGTGCCGACGCCCGACGGCGTGAAGCGGGTCACCGACCGGGCCGGCGGCCTGGAGGGCGGCATCACCTCCGGCGAGCCGCTGCGGGTGCGCGCCGCGATGAAGCCGATCTCGTCGCTGAACCGGGCGCTGTCCACCGTGGACGTGACCACCGGCGAGGTCGCCACCGCGATCAACCAGCGCTCCGACGTGTGCGCGGTGCCCGCGGCGGCGGTCGTCGCCGAGTCGATGATGGCGCTGGTGCTGGCCGAGGCGGCGACGGAGAAGTTCGGCGGCGACTCGGTCACCGAGATCCGCCGCAACCTCGCCGGCTACCTGGACAACCTGCTGATCCGCTGACAGACCGCCGGGTCCGCGCCGTGGACCGGGGGAGGGGAACATCGTGAGCAAGCCGTTGTGCGTCCTGGTCGGCGCGCCTGGGGCCGGCAAGTCGACCGTCGGGCAGCTGCTGGCGCAGGCGTACGGGGTGCCGTTCCGTGACACCGACGCCGACGTGGAGGCCACCGCCGGCAAGCCCATCTCGGAGATCTTCATCGACGAGGGCGAGCCGCACTTCCGGGCCATGGAGACGGCCGCGGTCGCGGCGGCGCTGGCCGAGCACGACGGCGTGCTGGCGCTGGGCGGCGGCGCGGTGCTCGCCGAGGACAACCGGGCGCTGCTGGCCGGGCACACCGTGGTCTACCTGAGCGTGGACCTGTCCGACGCGGTGTCGCGAGTCGGGCTGGGCCAGGGCCGCCCGCTGCTGAACTTCAACCCGCGGGCCACCCTGCGCTTCCTGCTCGACCAGCGGCGGCCGCTGTACGAGCAGGTCGCGACGTACACCGTGGTCACCGATGGGCGCACCCCGGAGGAGATCACCGCCGAGCTGGTCGAGCTGCTGAAGGGCTGAGATGTCGGAGCTGACCCGGATCGCCGTGGGCGGCGACCAGCAGTACGACGTGCTGGTCGGCCCCGGCGTGCTCGCCGAGCTGCCCGCCCTGGTCGCCGGCGCCGACCGGGCCGCGGTGCTGTACGCGCCGCCGGTGCGGGCGTACGCCGAGCAGGCCGCCGCGCACCTGGTCGACGCCCGCGTCCAGCCGGTGATGATCGAGGTGCCCGACGCCGAGGCCGGCAAGTCGATCGGCGTCGCCGAGCGCTGCTGGGACGAGCTGGGCCGGGCCTCGTTCACCCGCAACGACGTCGTGGTCGGCGTCGGCGGCGGCGCGGTCACCGACCTGGCCGGGTTCGTCGCGGCCTGCTGGCTGCGCGGCGTGCGCTGGGTGCCGGTCTCCACCAGCATCAACGGCATGGTCGACGCGGCCGTCGGCGGCAAGACCGGGGTGAACACCGCCGCCGGCAAGAACCTGGTCGGCGCGTTCTACCCGCCCGCCGGGGTGCTCTGCGCCACCGAGGCGCTGGCGACCCTGCCCACCGCGCAGCTGCTGGCGGGCATGGCCGAGGTGGTCAAGGGCGGCTTCATCGCCGACCCGGTGATCCTCGACCTGATCGAGCGCGACCCGCGGGCCGCCGTCGACCCGGCCGGCCCAGTGCTGCGCGAGCTGATCGAACGCAAGATCGCGGTGAAGGCCCGGGTGGTGAGCGAGGACCTGCGCGAATCGGGCCTGCGCGAGATCCTCAACTACGGCCACACGCTCGGCCACGCCATCGAGCGCCGGGAGGACTACCGCTGGTCGCACGGGCACGCGGTCAGTGTCGGCCTGGTGTACGCCGCCCGCCTGGGCGTGCTCACCGGCCGCCTCGACGAGGCCGTCGCCGCCCGCCACGCCGCCGTCCTGCGCTCGCTGGACCTGCCGGTGTCCTATCCCGCCGACGCCTGGGACGACCTGCGCGCCACGATGTCGGTGGACAAGAAGGCCCGCGGCAAGGCGCTGCGCTTCGTGCTGCTCAACGGCATCGCCGAGCCGGTCACCGTGCCCGTCGACGACGAGGCCCTGCTCGCCGAGGCCTACCTGTCCGTCGCCTCCTGAAGGAGACCGCCATGAAGGTGTACGTGCTCAACGGGGTCAACCTCGGCCGGCTCGGCACCCGCCAGGTCGACGTGTACGGCGTCACCACGTACGCGACGCTGGTGGAGCTGTGCGAGAAGACGGGCGCGCTGCTCGGCCTGGATGTCGAGTGCCGCCAGACCGACCTGGAGGGCGAGCTGGTGGGCTGGCTGCACCAGGCCGCCGACGAGCACGCCGCGGTGGTCCTGAACCCGGGCGCGTGGAGCCACTACTCCTACGCCGTCCGCGACGCCTGCGCGATGCTCAACGGCCCCCTGATCGAGGTCCACATCTCGAACATCCACAGCCGCGAGGAGTTCCGCCACCACTCGGTCGTCTCCGCCGTCGCCACCGGCGTCATCGCGGGCCTGGGCGTCGACGGCTACCGCCTGGCCCTGGAACACCTCTTCCACCGCGTCACCGACTGACCCGACCCCCACCCACTGCGCCGACCTAGCATGAATTGCTGGTGCGACGCGGGTGAAACGGGTGCCCGCGGCCGCTGGGCAACCATCCTGCACGCGACGGCAGCGTGCCGCGCAGACTCGGGACTACGTCCCGAGCGCATTTGCTCTGCACCCATTTGCTTGCTCTGCACCCACATACGCAACGGAGTGCGCGCCTGTTGCGCCGATGGGTGCAGAGCAAGGCTTTGGGTGCAGAGCAAATGCGCTCGGATGGTATACCCGAGCCGGCGTGGACCAGGCGCGGTCACCGGGGCGACGGCTCGCGCGGGGATCGTCGTGATCTCCGGGGGTCAGCGCTGGCCGGTGGCCTCGGTGAGCAGCTGGTAGACCTGGGCGCGGCCGGTGACGCGGACCGGGTGGCCGCCTTCGCGGGGGCGGTCGGCCACGGCGGGCATGCCGAGGATGGCGGCTGCCGTGACCAGGGACTGGGCCGCGGCGGGCGAGCCGGCCCGGACGGTGAGCTGGCCGGCGTGGGCGTCGACGCCACCGGTGAGCATCGCCATCCGCCACAGGCCGAGCGCCGCCTGGCGCGACTCCGGCACGGCGGGCGACGCCGCCAGCAGCTGGGTCCGGCTGCGCCAGGCCCCGGTCAGAGCCCGCACGATCCGGTTGTACGCCCCGGCGGACACCTCGACTCGCAACCCGTCACGTTCGGTGCGGACCACGTTGGCCCAGGTGAGCGTGGACAGCAGGCTGGCCAGCCGGGCCGCCGCCGCCGGCGAGGAGGTCGACGCGATGGCGGTCGCCGCCGCGGGGCGGTGCCACCCGGACGGGCGCAGCTCCTGCCAGCCGAACGCCGCTTCCAGCAGCGGGTACGCCCCCAGTGGAGCCTGGGACAGGGCGCGGTCCAGCGGGGCCATCTCGGCCCGGGAGGTGTCCGCGGGCGCGGCCTCCGCCGGGGCGGCGAGCGGGGGGAGGTCCGTGAGCAGGGTCGCTGACATGGGACGGTCTCCTCTCAGGCAGGTCAGGTGCGGGGGATCTCGCGGTCGGTCACGACGGCGCCGTCGGCGACTCGGTAGGCCCAGACCACGATGGCGTTGTCCACGAGCTCACCCTGTGGGGTGAACTGCAGCCGCCCGGTGACACCGTCGTGGGCGTACGTGTCCACGAAGGCCTCCATGTCGCGGCGGGTGGTGCGGCCGGCCTCGAAGCCGGCCAGGAAGATCGACGCAGCGTCGTACCCCTCGGCGCTGTAGGTGCCGGCGTCCTTGCCGAACCCGGCCCGGTACCGCACCGGGAAGTCCCGGGACGCGCGCTCGGGCGGCAGGCAGGCGCAGGTGATGACGGCCCCCTCGGCGGCGCGCACCCCCGCCGCGCGGATGAAGCCGGCGTCCTTGACCCCGTCGCCGCCCACGAACGTGGCGGTCAGCCCCGCGTCGCGCATCGCCTTGAGCAGGGCGCCGCCGCTGGAGTAGTAGCCGCCGTAGAAGACGACGTCGGCCCCGGCGGAGCGGATCTGGCTGACCACCGAGGAGAAGTCGACCTGGCGGGGCGGCACCGCGGCCCGCTGGACGACCTTGCCGGACAGCGTCGCGGCGACCTCGTCGGCCAGGCCGCGGCCGTACGCCCCGGTGTCGTCGATGACGAACGCCTTGCGGGCGTGCAGCACGGTGTCGATGTAGCGGGCGGCCGCCGGGCCCTGTGCGGCGTCGTTGCCGATCACGCGGTGGAACGTCGACCAGCCGCGCTGGCTGAGGTTGGTGCGGGTCGCCGACGGGCTGACTACGGTGAGGCGGCCCTGGTCGAACAGCGGCAGGGCGGCCGCGGACTCGCCGGAGAAGGCGGGCCCCACCACGCCGAGGATCGCGGGGTCGGCCACGATCTGCTGTGCCAGCGCGGTGGCCTGCTTCGGGTCGCTCTGCGAGTCGAAGTCCTGCAGCGTCACCGGGCAGTCGGGATGCCGGCCGTTGTACTGCTCGACCGCCAGCGCGGCGCCGGAGCGGATGTTCGTGCCGAGATCCGCCGAGGCCCCGCTGAGCGGGCCGATGACGGCGATCTTCAACCCGCACGGCCGGGTCGGCGGGGCCGCGGTGCCTGCTGCCGCGTCGCAGCCGGGCGTCGCCGCCAGCGCGAGCAGCGCCAGCGTCGAGACAACCCGTGCGTACGGCCCTCGCAACAGCCGACCTCCTCGACGTAGGGTGCGCCTATCCTGCCCGGATGAGCGTGAGGATTGCATGAGTAACCCGGTGGAAACGGCGTGGCCGGCTGCCCGCAAGCGGGTGGCGGCCGTGTTTGTGCTGGTCGCGACCCTACTGGGTGCCTGCAGCAGCGGCCAGGTGACGGTCCAGCCCACCCTGGCGCCCGCCCCTGGCCGCCCCTCGGGCCTGCAACCTGCCCTCTTCGGCATCAGCTCCGACACCCTGGGCTGGATAGTGATCGACGAGCAGGGCTACGTCCTCTACCGCAGCGAACTGGACGCCAACCGCCCCTCCCGGTCGGCGTGCACCGGCTCCTGCATCCAGCAGTGGCTCCCGGTCCCCGCCGCCGACCCGATCCGCGTCGAAGGCATCGACCGCCAGCTCATCGGCACCCTCACCCGCCCCGACGGCACCCGGCAACTCACCCTCGCCGGCTGGCCGCTCTACGGCTACACCGGCGACCGCATGCCCGGCGACACCAACGGCCACGGCCTGAACGGCCACTGGTACGCCGTCACCCCCATCGGCACCCGCGCCGGCCCCACCCCCGCCTGACCAAGATCGTCGTGATCTTGGGGCCGGGGGTCAGGGGGTGGGGAGGGTGAGGGTCGCTTCGGTGCCGCCGCCTTCGGCGGGGCGGAGGGTGAGGGAGCCGTTGTGGAGGTCGGCTACCCAGCGGGCGATGGCGAGGCCCAGGCCGGTGCCGTTGGGGGAGCCGGGGCGGAAGCGCTCGCCGTTGGCGGTGGGCAGGTCGGCGCCGGGGCCGGGGCCGGCGTCGCGGATCACGACGGAGCCCGGTGCGACGGTCAGGGTGATGGTGGCGGGGGCCTCGCCGTCGCGGCCGTGCTGCACCGCGTTGTGGATCAGGTTGCGCAGGGCGATGCGGACCAGCGTGGGGTCGCCCAGCGCGACCGCGGGCCGGGTGTACGCCGTCGCGGTGTGCGGCGGCTGCACCGTGTCGGCCAGCACCTCCTCGGCGAGCTGGTCCAGCCGGAACCGCTGGCGCTCCAGGTGGCGCAGGCCGGCGACGAGCCGGGCCCGGGTCAGCAGCGCGGCGACCGCGTCGGTCAGCCGGTCGGTGGCCGCGATGACCCGGCGCAGCGCGTCCGGCTGCCCGGCGGGGGAGTCCAGCGCCGACTCCGACACCGCCCGGATCACCGTCAGCGGCGTACGCAGCTCGTGCGCCGCGTCGGCGACGAAGCGCTCCTGCTGGGTGAGCGCGTCCGCGATGGGCTGGGTGCCGCGGCGGGCCAGCAGGTAACCACCGACACAGGTCATCACCGTGAACGCGGTGCCGCCGACGATCAACGCGAGGGCCAGCCGCTGGTGAGCGGCCTGCCCCGGCCCCGGGTCGGCGACCGCGACGACGGTGCCCGCGATCGCCCCGGTTTCGGCGTGCCGGAACGGCACCGCGAGCAGGTGCACGACCTCCTGCCGCTCGTCCCGCACCGCCTCGCTCAGCTCGCCGCCCGCGGAGCGCACCTGCCGGGCGGGCCCGAGCAGCGTCGGCGGCGCGATGACTGCCAGCCGCGCCGGGTGCGCGAACACCAGGGTGACGTCGGTCCGGTCGGCCTCGTACACGTACACCGCCGTGGAGCCCTGCGCTATGGCGTTGTCGTAGAGCTTGTCCAGCAGCAGCGCACCCGAGTCGTAGTACAGCAGCGCCACCGCCGTCCCTGCGGTCCGGTGCAGGTCGGCCGCGACCGCCTCGGCCCGCTGCCGCTCATCGACGACGAGCGCCACCGCCCCCATCCCCGCCAACCCGATGATGTTCAGCGCGAGCAGCAGCGCCGTCAACCGCATCCGTAGCCCCGCCAGCCGCTCCGCCGTCTGCAGCTGCCGCGTCTCCCGCCTCATACCGCTGCCTTCATCAGCGGCCGGCCAGGTCGACGCGGTAGCCGGTGCCGCGGACGGTGGTGATGAGGGGTGGTTCGCCCAGTTTGCGGCGGAGTTGGCCTACGACGACGTCCACGACGTTCGAGGTGGGGTCGGCTTGTTCGTCCCAGCAGTGTTCGAAGAGGTCGGAACGGGTGACCACGGCGGGGCGGCGGACCAGGAGCATCTCCAGCACGGAGAACTCCTTGGGGGTGAGGGTGAGCAGGACGCCGTCGCGGCGGACCTCGCGGCGGGCGGTGTCGACCTCGACGTCGCCGGCTCTCATCACCGGGGGGAGCATGGTGCCGCGGCGGCGGCAGAGGGCGCGGACGCGGAGCACCAGTTCGGCGGCGATGAAGGGTTTGACGACGTAGTCGTCGGCGCCGGCTTCGAAGCCGGCGACGCGGTCGGTGACGTCGTCCAGGGCGGTCAGCATGAGGGCGGGCACGCCCAGGCCGGCCTCGCGGCGGCGGCGCAGCTGGCCGGCGGAGTCGCCTTCGGGCAGGATGCGGTCCAGGACCAGGCAGTCGTAGTCGTTGACGCTCATGTTCACGTCGGCCTGGCTCCAGTCGGCCGCCTGGTCGACGGCGAACCCGACCGCGCGCAGGGCCGTCACGACCACCCCGCGCACCTCAGGGTCATCCTCCACCACCAGCACCCGCACGGCGGCGAGGCTAGCAACCAGAGTGCTCGCCCGGCTAGCGCGGCCGCTGGGAGCGGGTGGCCGCGACCGGCGACGGTCACAGGGTGTCCCCGGCCACCCGCGCGCCCGGCCTGAGATCACGGGCCGGTAAAGTAGTCAGGTCTGTTCTTTGTCAAGTATCTGATCATGTACGGGAGCCTGGCTGTGGCTAGCACGAACGACCTCAAGAACGGCATGGTGCTCAACCTCGACAAGGAGCTCTGGGCCGTCGTCGAGTTCCAGCACGTGAAGCCCGGCAAGGGTCCGGCCTTCGTGCGGACGACCCTCAAGCACGTGCTCACGGGCAAGGTCGTCGACAAGACGTTCAACGCCGGCACCAAGGTCGAGACCGCGAACGTCGACAAGCGCACGATGCAGTACCTGTACGCCGACGGCGACGACTTCGTCTTCATGGACCTGGACACCTACGACCAGATCCACGTCAGCGGCGAGACCGTCGGCGACAACGTGAACTACCTGCTGCCCGAGGCTGAGGTCGTCGTGGCCACGCACGAGGGCGTGCCGCTGTACGTCGAACTGCCGACCTCGGTGATCGTCAAGGTCACCTACACCGAGCCGGGCCTGCAGGGCGACCGCTCCACCGGCGGCAACAAGCCGGCCACCATCGAGACCGGCGCGACCGTGCAGGTGCCGCTGTTCATCGTCACCGACGAGAAGATCAAGGTCGACACCCGCGACGGCCGTTACCTGGGCCGGGCCTGATGGGCTTCGTGCCCGTCGGGGGGACTGCTCGTGGCTGAGGGACCGAAGTCGCAGATGCCCGCGCGCCGCAAGGCACGCAAACGGGCACTCGACGTGCTTTACGAGGCGGATCTGCGCGACCTGCCGGTGCGCACCGTGCTGTCGGCATACCTGGAGCGGATGGAGTCGCCGCGCCCGGAACACCTGCCGTACGCGGTGTCGCTGGCCGAGGGCGTCAACGAGCACCTGGACGACATCGACGAGACGATCGCCACCTTCGCCGAGGGCTGGACGATCGAACGGATGCCGGTGGTCGACCGCAACCTCGCCCGCATCGCGGTGTACGAGCTGCTCTACGTGCCCGAGATCGACGACCCGGTGGCCATCACCGAGGCCGTCGAGCTGGCCAAGGAGCTCTCCACCGACGATTCGCCGCGCTTCCTCAACGGTCTGCTCGGCCGTATCGCGGACTACGCGCCGCGCCACTGAGCACCACACCATGCGAAAGCGGCCTTCCACCCCGCCGGGGGTGAAAGGCCGCTTTCGTCGTGCGGGAGAGTGTCAGCTCGCGAAGAACGCGCGCGGGTCGGCGACGAGCACGCCGTGGTCGGCCAGCCGCTCGATCAGCTCGGAGGGGGTGCAGTCGTAGAAGACGGCCAGCGCCTGCAGGTCGACGGCGCGGATCGAGAGCACCCGGCCGTTGTAGTCGCCACGCTGCTGCTGGATGGCGCGCGCGTAGCGGGCGACGGAGGCGAGGTCCTCCTTGGCGCCGTCGTAGAGGCGCTCCAGGTCGAGGACGATCTTGCTCGTCGCCTCCTGGCGCGGGGCGGGGCCGTCGGGCAGCAGCTCGCCCACGGGCACGCGGTAGAAGTCGGCCAGCTCGGCCAGTCGGGACACCGTGACAGCACGGTCACCACGCTCGTACGAGCCGACGACCACAGCCTTCCAACGCCCGTTCGACTTCTCCTCCACGCCCTGCAGGGACAGGCCCTGCTGCTGGCGGATGGAGCGCAGTCGCGCACCGAGGGACTTGGCGTAATCAGACGGCATTCCGACACTCCCAGCTATGTGCCGGGGCGGGTTCCCCGACGATCGCTACGCAGCGTGACGGTACGGCGCGGAAGACACGCGGTCAAGTGCTCGTTGACCACCAAGTTGAGACAACCTCATCCGACTAGCTTGATCAACTGAACTGATCCGCCAGTGTCAACGGTATGACCTGCGGATTGACTCACCCCCGCGCGTCGAGGTCGCCCGCCTCACTGCTAAGTTTACTGATCAGATGGTCGCCGGCCACGGTCGGCGATCATGACCCTGACATCCTTTAACGACCCGTCCGGTGAGGCGGGGAAGGAGGTCTGCCTTGGCGCGCCCAATGACAGACGAGTCGCACCAGCAGCAGCCGGCCGGGCCGGCTCCCACGAAGACCGTTCTCTCCGCCGCGGACGTCTCCCGCGTGCTGGACCGCATCGCGCACCAGATCCTGGAGAAGACCTCCGGGGCCTCCGACGTGGTGCTGATGGGCATCGCCACCCGCGGCGTCCCGATCGCCCGGCGCCTCGCCGAGCGCATCCACGCCTTCGAGGGCGTGCAGCTCCCGGTCGGCATCCTCGACATCACGCTCTACCGCGACGATCTGCGCAGCAGCTCCGTCCGCGCGGTCGGGCGCACCGAGGAGCCCGCGGGCGGCGTGGACGGCCGCAAGGTCATCCTGGTCGACGACGTGCTCTTCTCCGGCCGCACCATCCGCGCCGCCCTCGACGCCCTGTCCGACCTGGGCCGCCCCGCCGCCGTGCAGCTGGCCGTGCTGGTCGACCGGGGCCACCGGCAGCTGCCGATCCGGGCCGACTATGTCGGCAAGAACATCCCCACCGCCCTGTCCGAGCAGGTCAAAGTGAAGCTGGTGGAGATCGACGGGAACGACGAGGTGGTCCTGGCCACCGGCGCGAAGGGCGGCATCCGATGAAGCACCTGCTGTCGACGGCCGACCTGGACGCGGCCACGGCGACCGAGATCCTCGACATCGCCACCGAGATGGCCAGCGTCTCCGGCCGCGAGATCAAGAAGCTGCCCACCCTGCGCGGCCGCACCGTGGTGAACCTCTTCTACGAGGACTCCACCCGCACCCGGATCTCCTTCGAGGCCGCCGCCAAGCGCCTGTCCGCCGATGTGATCAACTTCTCGGCCAAGGGCTCCAGCGTGGAGAAGGGCGAGAGCCTCAAGGACACCGCCTGGACGCTGCAGGCCATGGGCGCCGACGCGGTCGTCATCCGGCACCCCGCCTCGGGCGCGCCGCACCGGCTGGCCAACTGGGTCACCGGCAGTGTGCTCAACGCCGGCGACGGCACCCACGAGCACCCGACCCAGGCGCTGCTGGACGCGTACACGATGCGCTCGCGGATGGGCCGCATCGACGGCCTGCACGTGGCGATCGTCGGTGACGTGCTGCACAGCCGGGTGGCCCGCTCCAACGTGCTGCTGCTCAACACCCTGGGTGCGAAGGTGACCCTGGTCGGGCCGCCGACGCTGGTGCCGACCGACCTCAACGCCTCGGTCCAGGTCGCCTACGACCTCGACGCGGTGCTGCCGCAGGCCGACGTGGTGATGATGCTGCGGGTGCAGCGCGAGCGTATGACCGACTCCTACTTCCCCTCAGCCCGGGAGTACTCCCGCCGCTACGGCCTCGACGGCGCCCGGCTGCGCCGGATGCCCGCGCATGCGATCGTCATGCACCCCGGTCCGATGAACCGCGGCATGGAGATCACCCCCGAGGTGGCCGACTCACCCCGCTCCACCATCGTCGAGCAGGTCACCAACGGCGTCTCCGTGCGGATGGCCTGCCTCTACCTCCTCCTCGGAGGAGCCCGATGACCGTCCGGAGGACGCCCGTGACCATCCTGATCCGCAACGCCCGCGTGCTGGGCGGCGAGCCGACCGACCTGCTGCTGCGCGACGGCGTGATCGCCGAGATCGGCCCGGACCTGGCCGCCGAGGGCGCCGAGGTCGTCGACGGCACCGGCCTGGTGGCCCTGCCCGGCCTGGTCGACCTGCACACCCACCTGCGCGAGCCGGGCCGCGAGGACGCCGAGACGGTGTACACCGGCTCGCGCGCCGCGGCGCTGGGCGGCTACACCGCCGTCTGCGCGATGGCGAACACCTCGCCGGTGGCCGACACCGCGGGCGTGGTCGAGCAGGTGTACCGGCTGGGTCAGGAGGCCGGACTGGTCGACGTGCAGCCGATCGGCGCGGTCACCGTCGGGCTGGCCGGCGAGCGGCTGGCCGAGCTCGGCGCGATGGCCGACTCCGCGGCGAAGGTGCGGGTCTTCTCCGACGACGGCTTCTGCGTGGCCGACCCGCGGCTGATGCGCCGGGCGCTGGAGTACGTCAAGGCGTTCGACGGGGTCATCGCCCAGCACGCCGAGGAGCCCCGGCTCACCCAGGGCGCGCAGATGCACGAGGGCGACGTCTCCGCCCGGCTGGGCCTGACGGGCTGGCCCGCGGTCGCCGAGGAGTCGATCATCGCGCGGGACGTGCTGCTGGCCGGGCACGTGGGCGCGCGCCTGCACGTCTGCCACGTGTCCACCGCGGGCAGCGTCGAGATCATCCGCATGGCCAAGGCCCGGGGCGTACGCGTCACCGCCGAGGTCACACCGCACCACCTGCTGCTCACCCACGAGAAGGCGGAGTCCTACGATCCCGTCTACAAGGTGAACCCGCCGCTGCGCACCGACGCCGACGTCGAGGCGCTGCGCGAGGGCCTGCGCGACGGCACGATCGACATCGTGGCCACCGACCACGCCCCGCACGCCGCGGAGGACAAGGAGTGCGAGTGGGCGTACGCCCGCCCCGGCATGCTCGGCCTGGAGACCGCGCTGCCGATCGTCCTCGACGTGCTGGGTGAGGACTGGCCCCTGATCGCCGAGCGCATGTCGTACGCCCCGGCCCGTATCGCGGGCCTGGACGGGCACGGCAACGCGATCGCCGCGGGCGCGCCCGCGAACCTGACCCTGGTCGACCCCACGGTGCGGTGGAGCGTCGACCCGACCGGGCTGGCCAGTCTCAGCCACAACACGCCGTACGCCGGGATGACCGTGCCCGGCCGGATCGTCGCCACCTTCCTGCGGGGTGTGCCGACGGTGCTCGACGGAAAGGTGCAGAAATGAGCGAGCTCAGCGAGCGAATCATGGAGCGCGGTCACAGCGCTCAGGCCGGAACTGCGCGAAGCGGAGTTGCGGCATGAGCGCAGAGGCGATTCTGGTCCTGGAGGACGGCCGCGTCTTCCGGGGCGAGTCCTACGGGGCCGTCGGCGAGACGTTCGGCGAGGCGGTCTTCACCACCGGCATGACCGGTTACCAGGAGACCCTCACCGACCCGTCGTACCACCGCCAGGTCGTGGTGCAGACCGCGCCGCACATCGGCAACACCGGCGTCAACGACGAGGACGACGAGTCCGACCGGATCTGGGTCGCCGGTTACGTGGTCCGCGACCCGGCCCGGACGCCGTCGAACTGGCGCTCGACCGAGGACCTCGGCACCCGGCTGGAGCGCTCCGGCGTGGTCGGCATCAGCGGTGTCGACACCCGGGCGCTGACCCGGCACCTGCGCGAGCGCGGCGCGATGCGCGTCGGCGTGTCCAGCGTCGAGCGCGATCCGCAGGCGCTGCTGGCCCGAGTGCTGGAGCAGCCGCAGATGACCGGGGCGGACCTGTCCGCCGAGGTCACCACGCCGGAGGCGTACACCGTCGACGCGATCGGCGAGCACCGCTTCACCGTCGCCGCGCTCGACCTCGGCATCAAGCGCAACGTGCCGCGGCGGCTGGCCGCCCGCGGCGTGACCACGCACGTGCTGCCCGCCACCTCCACGCTCGGCGACCTGCTGTCGGTCGGCGCGGACGCGGTGTTCTTCTCGCCCGGCCCCGGCGACCCGGCCACCGCCGACCACGCGGTGATGCTGGCGCAGGAGGTCATGAAGCGCAGCCTGCCGCTGTTCGGCATCTGCTTCGGCAGCCAGATCCTGGGCCGCGCGCTCGGCTTCGGCACGTACAAGCTGGGTTATGGACACCGCGGCATCAACCAGCCGGTGATGGACCGCAGCACCGGCAAGGTCGAGGTCACCTCGCACAACCACGGCTTCGCGGTCGACGCGCCGCTCGACGGCGTGGCCGACACCGGCTTCGGCCGGGTCGAGGTGTCCCACGTGTGCCTGAACGACAACGTGGTGGAGGGCCTGCGCGCGCTGGACGTGCCCGCCTTCACCGTGCAGTACCACCCGGAGGCGGCAGCGGGGCCGCACGACGCCGACTACCTGTTCGACCGGTTCGTGGAGCTCGTGGAACGCCCCGGCCAGGTCCGTAAGCAGCTCATCAACGGAGGCAAGTGAGATGCCGAAGCGGACTGATCTCAAGCACGTCATGGTCATCGGCTCCGGGCCGATCGTCATCGGCCAGGCCTGCGAGTTCGACTACTCGGGCACCCAGGCGTGCCAGGTGCTGCGCAGCGAGGGCCTGCGCGTCAGCCTGGTCAACTCGAACCCGGCGACCATCATGACCGACCCCGAGTTCGCCGACGCCACCTACATCGAGCCGATCACGCCCGAGTTCGTGGAGAAGGTCATCGCGGCCGAGCGCCCCGACGCGCTGCTGCCGACCCTGGGCGGCCAGACCGCGCTGAACACCGCGGTCGCCCTGCACGAGTCCGGGGTGCTGGAGAAGTACGGCGTCGAGCTGATCGGCGCCGACATCGAGGCGATCCGGCGCGGCGAGGACCGGCAGCTGTTCAAGGACATCGTCGCCAAGGCCGGCGCGCGGCTCGGGCTGACCGGTGACCTGGTGCCGCGCAGCCGGGTCTGCCACTCCATGGCCGAGGTCCGCGACACCGTCGCCGAGCTGGGCCTGCCGGTCGTCATCCGGCCGTCGTTCACCATGGGCGGCCTCGGCTCCGGCATGGCGCACACCCCGGAGCAGCTCGACCTGATCGCGGGCAGCGGCCTGGCCGCCTCCCCGGTCACCGAGGTGCTCATCGAGGAGAGCGTGCTCGGCTGGAAGGAGTACGAGCTGGAGCTGATGCGCGACAAGCACGACAACGTCGTGGTCATCTGCTCGATCGAGAACATCGACCCGATGGGCGTGCACACCGGCGACTCGGTCACCGTCGCCCCGGCGATGACCCTGACCGACCGCGAGTACCAGGACATGCGCGACCTCGGCATCGCCGTGCTGCGCGAGGTCGGCGTCGACACCGGCGGCTGCAACATCCAGTTCGCGATCAACCCGGAGAACGGGCGCATCGTCGTCATCGAGATGAACCCGCGGGTGTCGCGCTCCTCGGCGCTGGCGTCCAAGGCGACCGGCTTCCCGATCGCGAAGATCGCGGCGAAGCTGGCCATCGGGTACACCCTCGACGAGATCCCGAACGACATCACGCTCAAGACCCCGGCCGCGTTCGAGCCGACCCTCGACTACGTGGTGGTGAAGATCCCGCGCTTCGCGTTCGAGAAGTTCCCCGGGGCCGACCCGGAGCTGACCACCACGATGAAGTCGGTCGGCGAGGCGATGAGCCTGGGCCGCAACTTCCCCGAGGCGCTGAACAAGGCGATGCGCTCGATGGAGACCAAGGCCGGCGGCTTCTGGACCGCGCCGGACCGCTTCGGCTCCGTCGAGGAGGCGCTGGACGCGCTGCGCACCCCGCACGACGGCCGCCTGTACGCCGTCGAGGAGGCGCTGCGCCACGGCGCGACCGTCGCCCAGGTCACTGAAGCCTCGGGCGGCATCGACCCGTGGTTCGTGGACCAGATCCTCGGCCTGGTCGAGCTGCGCACCGAGATCCTCGACGCGCCCGTGGTCGACCTGGCGCTGCTGCGCAAGGCCAAGCGGGCCGGCCTGTCCGACCGCCAGCTCGCCGCGCTGCGCCCGGAGTTCGCCGGTGAGGACGGGGTGCGCACGCTGCGCCACCGCCTCGGCGTACGGCCGGTCTACAAGACCGTGGACACCTGCGCCGCCGAGTTCGCCGCCGCCACGCCGTACCACTACTCGTCCTACGACGAGGAGACCGAGGTCGCCCCGAGCGCCCGGCCCAAGGTGCTGATCCTGGGCAGCGGCCCGAACCGCATCGGCCAGGGCATCGAGTTCGACTACTCGTGCGTGCACGCGGTGATGGCGCTCAAAGGCCGCTACGAGACCGTCATGGTCAACTGCAACCCGGAGACGGTCTCCACCGACTACGACACCGCCGACCGCCTCTACTTCGAGCCGCTGACCTTCGAGGACGTGCTCGAAGTGGTGCACGCCGAGCACAGCTCCGGCGTGGCCGCGGGCGGCCCCGGTGTCATCGGCGTCATCGTGCAGCTCGGCGGGCAGACGCCGCTGGGTCTGGCGCAGCGGCTCAAGGACGCCGAGGTGCCGATCGTGGGCACCAGCCCCGAGTCGATCCACCTCGCCGAGGAGCGGGGCGCGTTCGGCCGGGTGCTGGCCGAGGCGGGGCTGCGCGCCCCGGCGCACGGCACCGCGACCAGCTTCGCCGACGCGAAGAAGATCGCCGACGAGGTCGGCTACCCGGTGCTGGTCCGGCCGTCGTACGTGCTCGGCGGGCGCGGCATGGAGATCGTCTACGACGATGCCACGCTGCGTGACTACATCGGCCGCGCCACCGACATCTCGCCGGAGCACCCGGTGCTGGTGGACCGGTTCCTCGACGACGCCATCGAGATCGACGTCGACGCGCTCTGCGACGCCGACGGCAACGTCTACATCGGCGGCGTGATGGAGCACATCGAGGAGGCCGGCATCCACTCCGGCGACTCGGCGTGCGCCCTGCCGCCGATCACCCTGGGCGGCCGCCACCTGGACGTGGTGCGCGAGTACACCGAGGCGATCGCCCGCGGCGTCGGCGTCAAGGGCCTGCTCAACGTGCAGTACGCCCTCAAGGACGACATGCTCTACGTGCTGGAGGCCAACCCGCGCGCCTCGCGTACCGTGCCGTTCGTCTCCAAGGCGACCGCGGTGCCGCTGGCCAAGGCGGCCGCCCGGATCATGCTCGGCGCGACGATCGCCGAGCTGCGGGCGGAGGGCATGCTGCTCGCCGAGGGAGACGGCGGCCTGCTGCCGGAGAACTCCCCGGTCGCCGTCAAGGAGGCGGTGCTGCCGTTCAAGCGCTTCCGCACCCCCGCCGGCAAGGGCGTCGACACCCTGCTGTCGCCGGAGATGAAGTCCACCGGCGAGGTCATGGGCATCGACATGGCGTTCGGCCACTCGTTCGCCAAGTCCCAGGCCGCGGCGTACGGCACCCTGCCGACCAGCGGCAAGATCTTCGTCTCGGTCGCCAACCGGGACAAGCGCGGCATGATCTTCCCGGTCAAGCGCCTGGCCGACCTGGGCTTCGAGATCGTCGCCACCGTCGGCACCGGCGAGGTGCTGCGCCGCCACGGCATCGTCTGCGAGGTCGTCGGCAAGCACAGCGACGACGCCGACCGCGACGCGGTCAGCCTCATCGCCTCCGGCGAGGTCAAGATGGTCATCAACACCCCGCAGGGTTCGGGTGCCAAGGCCCGCTCCGACGGCTACGAGATCCGCTCCGCCGCCGTGGCCGCCGACATCCCCTGCTGCACCACGGTCCCCGGCGCGGCGGCAGCGGTGATGGGCATCGAAGCCCTGATCCGCGGCGACATGACGGTCCGCCCTCTGCAACACCTGCATGCCGTCATCCGCCCGGAGCTGTCCGCGTGACCCTGTTCGAGAAGGCGGTCCGCCCCCGGTTGTTCCGGATCGGGGGCGGGGACGCCGAACACGCGCATGAGTGGACGCTGCGGAGGCTGGCCGGGATCTCCCGGCAGCCGGCGGTGCTGAGCCTGCTCCGGCGGCGTTATGCGGTGGAGCGGCCGGTGGACGTGTTCGGGGTGCGGTTTCCGAACGCGGTCGGGCTGGCGGCGGGGATGGACAAGAACGGGGTCGCGCTGAAGGCATGGCCCGCGCTCGGGTTCGGGTTCGTCGAGGTCGGCACCGTGACCTCGCTGGGTCAGCCGGGCAACGACCGGCCGCGGCTGTTCCGGTTGCCGGACAGCAGGGCGATCATCAACCGGATGGGGTTCAACAACGAGGGCGCCGCCGCGCTCGCGGGGCGGCTGGCCGCGCTGGGGCCGCTGGGTGTGCCGTTGGGGATCTCGCTGGGCAAGTCCAAGGTGACTCCGCTGGAGGAGGCCGTCGCGGACTACCGGGCATCGTATGACGCGCTGAAGTCCTATGGCGACTACTTCGCCGTCAACGTCTCCTCGCCGAACACGCCCGGTCTGCGCAGTCTCCAGGACCGCGACCAGCTCGACGCGATCCTGGCGGCGTTGACGGGGGAGCGGCCGATCCTGGTGAAGATCGCTCCTGATCTGACCGACCACGCCATCGCCGAGCTGCTCGAAGTGTGCCTGGCGCGGGGTGTGGCCGGTCTGATCGCGACGAACACCACGCTCAGCCGGGACGGGGTCGCCCCGGCCGACCAGGCCACGGCGGCGCAGGCGGGCGGGCTGTCCGGCGCTCCGCTGACCGAGCGGGCGCACAAGGTCGTGTCGTTCGTGCACGGTGAGACGAACGGCCGCCTGCCGATCATCGGCGTGGGCGGCCTGATGAGCGCCGACGACGCGGCCCGCATGTTCGACGCGGGCGCGAGCCTGGTGCAGCTCTACACCGGATTCATCTACCACGGCCCGGCGCTCGTACGCGCCGCCGCGCGACGGGCCCCGGAGGCCACCCGGTGACCGACGAGGTTGAGAAGGGCACCTTCCACAACGCGGAGCGTGGTGAAGGTGCCCTTCCTTTCACCCAGGACGAGCTGCTGGAGCTGGACCGGGCGCACGTGTGGCACCCGTACGGCCCCATGCCGGGCCGGCAGACGCCGTTCGTCGTGGCAGGCGCGCAGGGCACGAGGCTGACGCTGGCCGACGGGCGTGAGCTGATCGACGGCATGTCGAGCTGGTGGGCCGCGATCCACGGCTACCGGCACCCGGTGCTCGACGCCGCGGTCACCGACCAGCTCGGGCGGATGAGTCACGTCATGTTCGGCGGGCTCACCCACGAACCGGCGGTGCGGCTGGCCAGGAAGCTCGTCGACATCACCCCGTCGGGGTTGGAGCACGTGTTCCTGGCCGATTCGGGCTCGGTCAGCGTCGAGGTCGCGATCAAGATGTGCCTGCAGTACCAGGTGTCGCGGGGCCGCCCGGCCAAGCGGCGGCTGGCGACGTGGCGCGGCGGCTATCACGGTGACACGTGGCAGCCGATGAGCGTGTGCGATCCCGAGGGCGGCATGCACTCCCTCTGGGGCGGCGCGCTGCCCCGCCAGGTGTTCGTGGACGCGCCTCCGGCGCGGTACGACGAGTCCTATGTGACCGTGCTCAAGCAGGCGCTCGCCGCGCACGCGCACGAGCTGGCCGCGGTCATCGTCGAGCCGGTGGTGCAGGGTGCGGGCGGCATGCGCTTCCACGACCCGCGCTACCTGCGCGCACTGCGGGACCTGTGCGACGAGTTCGACGTGCTGCTGGTGTTCGACGAGATCGCCACCGGCTTCGGGCGCACCGGCGAGCTGTTCGCCGCCGACCACGCCGGGGTGACCCCCGATGTGATGTGCGTCGGCAAGGCGCTGACCGGCGGATATCTGACACTGGCCGCGGCGCTGTGCACCGCCGAGGTGGCCCGGGGCATCTCCGAGGGCGCGGTGCCGGTGCTCGCGCACGGGCCCACGTTCATGGGAAACCCGCTGGCCTGCGCGGTCGCCCACGCCAGCATCGAGCTGCTGCTGTCGGGTGACTGGCGGTCCGAGGTGCGCCGGATCGAGACGGGGCTGCGGGCCGGCCTGGCGCCGGTGCGCGAGCTGCCCGGTGTGGCCGACGTGCGGGTGCTGGGCGCGATCGGCGTGGTGCAGCTCGACCACGACGTGGACATGGCGGCCGCCACGGCCGC
Source organism: Catellatospora aurea (assembly GCF_042663325.1). NCBI lineage: Bacteria > Bacillati > Actinomycetota > Actinomycetes > Micromonosporales > Micromonosporaceae > Catellatospora > Catellatospora aurea. The sequence continues at coordinate 43,127 of NZ_JBHTAC010000040.1, read as the reverse complement.
CGCGGTGGAGCAGGGCGTGTGGCTGCGCCCGTTCCGCGACCTGATCTACACGATGCCGCCGTTCGTCAGCTCCGATGAGGATGTGTCGGCGATCACCCAAGCGATGTACGCGGCCGCGGCGGCCTGTTCGTCATGACCGCCGCCCGCGCGGTCGCCGGGCGCGACCGTGCGGGTGCGACGGTCACATCCGAGAGTGAGTGAGGAGATTTCATGGAGCCGTTCGGTGCGCGCCTGGCGCGGGCGATGGATGAGCGCGGCCCGCTGTGCGTCGGGATCGACCCGCACAGCTCGCTGCTGAAGGCGTGGGGCCTGCCCGACGACGCCGACGGGGTGGCCGCGTTCTGCCGGATCACGGTCGACGCGCTGGCCGGTCGGGTCGCCGTCGTCAAGCCGCAGTCGGCCTTTTTCGAGCGATTCGGGTCCCGCGGAGTGGAGATTCTTGAGTCAACTATCCGACAGTTTAGGCAGGCCGGAACCCTTGTGCTCCTCGATGTGAAGCGGGGCGACATCGGCTCGACGGCCGCCGCATACGCCGACGCATATCTGAACCCATCGAAGCCCATGTATGTAGACGCGATCACCGCGAGCCCGTTTCTGGGTCTGCGATCGCTCGCGCCGATGTTCGACATGGCGGCTGAGCACGGCGGGGGCGTCTTCGTTCTGGCTCTCACGTCCAACCCGGAGGGTCCGGCCGTGCAGCACGCTCGGGGTATCGACGGCCGTACCGTCGCGCAGACGATCATCGACGAGATTTCCCAGCTCAACAAGGGTGTGGAGCCGCTCGGCAGCCTCGGACTCGTGGTCGGAGCGACCATCGGCGAAACCGGTCACGACCTCTCCCAGGTGAACGGCCCGTTCCTCGTTCCGGGCCTCGGTGCGCAGGGCGGAACGGCCGACGATCTTCGCCGGATCTTCGCCGGGAACCTCGGCGCCGTGCTGCCGTCGTCGTCGCGCGAAGTGCTCGGCGCGGGCCCCGACGTGCCCGCGCTGCGGGACGCGGCATCTCGGACTCTCGATGCCTGCCGGGACGCATTGGGACGTCCGGGCCGGTCGTGACCTTTCCGTGATCATGCGCGGTGACGTTGCCGAAAACGCCGTCGACCGCTAGGTTTCCCCGCGCTGGGCTGATCTGCTCGCGTGGCCCACCAGTCACGCGGGTTTTCACCAGCAACGGGTGCCGAAGGTCAACCACCGAGTGTGGTTGGGCCCGACGCACCACACGCCGGCGATCCCGTCGGCGTGACCAAGAGGACCTGAGGAGAACTGGTGCCGCTCCCGTCACTGACCCCAGAGCAGCGCGCTGCCGCGCTGGAGAAGGCCGCGGAGGTCCGCAAGGCTCGGGCTGAGCTCAAGGAGCAGCTCAAGCAGGGCAAGACCACCCTGGCCGCCGTGCTTGACCGCGCCGAGGGCGACGATGTCGTCGGCAAGCTCAAGGTTTCGGCCGTGCTGCAGGCGCTCCCCGGCATCGGCAAGATCCGGGCCACGCAGATCATGGAGAAGCTGAAGATCGCCGACTCCAGCCGCCTGCGCGGGCTGGGCGACCAGCAGCGTAAGGCGCTGCTGGCCGAGTTCGCGGCCTGAGCCGACGAACCTCGTCAGCGGAAAGACCCCGGAACAACGCGTGTCCCGGCGCGCCGCCGCTCCTAGCGGCGCGCCACGGTGTCGCCGCGTTCCGCGCCGCGGGCGGACGCCCCGTCCGCGGTGAACGGGCAGCGGTGTGCCGAGGCTCCACCGCCTGCCCGCCGCAACGACCTGCCACTTCGGTGTGAGTGACACTCACACCATCGGGTGAGCGGGGCGTTGCGCAGATCGTCGCCCGGCGGCGCTGTCGAAACGGCAGCGCCGCTGGTTCGTTTATGCGGGCAGGAAGGCCCCATCCGGGCCGGAACCCCCTGTTAAGACTTGGTGACGTACTGCTCAAACAGGGGCCCGGCTCCCACCTCCGCTCCGCGATTGGGTAGAACTTGAGAATGGAAGACGACGTACCGCTCGCCGCCAGAGCGGCCGCGCCCGCCCGCCTTACCGTGCTCTCCGGTCCCTCCGGTGTCGGCAAGGATGCCGTCATCGAGGTCATCCGCAAGCGTTCGCCCTGGGTATGGCTGTCCGTCTCGGTCACCACCCGCAAGAAGCGTGACTACGAGATCGACGGCAAGCACTACACGTTCGTCAACCGCACCGAGTTCGAGCGCCTGGCCGACACCGGCATGCTGCTGGAGTGGGCCGAGTTCGCCGGCAACCTCTACGGCACGCCACGCGCGGCGGTCGAGGGCCGGATCGCCGCCGGCATCCCCGCCCTGCTGAAGATCGACCTGCAGGGCGCCCGCCAGGTCCGGGAGACCTGGCCGGACGCCCAGCTCGTCTTCCTCGCCCCGCCCAGCCGGGAGGAGCTGCGCCGCCGGCTCATCGGCCGGGGCACCGAGAGCCCGGAGACCATCCGCCGCCGCCTGGCCCACGCCGACGAGGAACTGGCCGCGGAGTCCGAGTTCGACGTGACTGTCGTGAACGACTACCTCGAGCGCGCCGCGGACGAGTTGGTAGGATTGCTCGGTTCGCCGGCGCTCGCTGCCGCACGTCCGCGCGTTTAGCGCCCGGCACACTCTCTGAGACAAGGACTGGAACGTGGCTGGAACCGTCGCCCAACCCGAAGGCATCACCAACCCGCCCATCGACGAGCTGCTCGACAAGACCTCGTCGAAGTACTCGCTGGTGATCTTCGCGGCCAAGCGTGCCCGGCAGATCAACGCCTACTACAGCCAGCTCGGCGAGGGCCTGCTGGAGTACGTCGGCCCGCTGGTGGAGACCACTCCGCAGGAGAAGGCGCTGTCCATCTCCATGCGCGAGATCAACGCCGGGCTGCTCACCGCCGAACCGACCAACGAGGCCTGAGCCTCCCGACATGGCTCGCGTCGTCCTGGGTGTAGGCGGCGGCATCGCCGCCTACAAGGCCTGCGAGCTGCTGCGCCTGCTCACCGAGTCCGGCCACTCGGTGCGCGTCGTGCCCACCGCCGCAGCGCTGCGTTTCGTCGGCGCGCCGACCTGGGAGGCGCTGTCCGGCCAGCCGGCCGCCACCGAGGTCTGGTCGGACGTGCCGCAGGTGCCGCACGTCAAGCTCGGGCAGAGCGCCGACCTGGTGCTCGTCGTGCCCGCGACGGCCGACCTGCTGGCCAAGGCCGCCCACGGCATGGCCGACGACCTGCTCACCAACACGCTGCTCACCGCGCGCTGCCCGGTGGTGTTCGCTCCGGCCATGCACACCGAGATGTGGGAGCACCCGGCCACCGCCGACAACGTGGCCACCCTGCGCCGCCGCGGCGCGCTGGTCATCGAGCCCGCCGTCGGCCGGCTCACCGGCAAGGACACCGGCAAGGGCCGGCTGCCCGACCCGGAGCAGATCTTCGAGGTGGCGCTGCGGGTGCTGGCCCGCGGCGTCGAGCCGCGCGCCGACCTGGCCGGCCGCCACGTCGTGGTCACCGCCGGCGGGACCCGTGAGCCGCTGGACCCGGTGCGTTTCCTGGGCAACAGATCTTCCGGCAAGCAGGGGTACGCCTTCGCGCGCACCGCGATCGCCCGGGGCGCCCGGGTGACGCTCGTCGCCGCCAACGTGTCGCTGCCCACGCCCGCCGGAGCGGACCTGGTCCGCGTCGGCACCACCGCCGAGCTGCGCGACGCGGTGATCGGCGCGGCGAAGGAGGCCGACGCCGTGATCATGGCTGCCGCCCCGGCCGACTTCCGCCCGGCGGCGTACGCCGGCCAGAAGATCAAGAAGACCGACGACGGCGCGGCCCCGGTCATCGAGCTGGCTCTGAACCCGGACATCGCGGCCGAACTGGGTGCGAACAAGCGCCCTGGCCAGGTGCTGGTGGCCTTCGCCGCCGAGACCCACGACGCGCTGGAGCACGCCCGCGGCAAGCTGGTGCGCAAGCGCGCCGACCTGATCGTGGTCAACGAGGTCGGCCAGGGCTTGGTCTTCGGGGCCGACCACAACGAGGCGGTCGTGCTCGGCGCGGACGGCTCGCGCCGCGATCTGCCGTCGCGGAGCAAGGACGATCTCGCCGACGCGGTCTGGGATCAGGTCGTCGCCCTGCTGTGACCACCGTCCCGTCCTGCGGACTCTCGGCAGGGCTTGCGCCGTTGCGGCGTTGTAGGGAACTAGACTTTCGCCAGGACGCCGATGGCCTTACGGTCCATCCATCGTCATCAAGCGCTGTATTGGAGAAATCGAGTGGCACGTCGCCTGTTCACCTCGGAGTCGGTCACCGAGGGTCACCCGGACAAGATCGCTGACCAGATCAGCGACGGCATCCTGGACGCGCTGCTCGCCCGGGACCCGCGCAGCCGCGTCGCCGTGGAGACGCTGATCACCACCGGCCAGGTGCACGTCGCCGGCGAGGTGACCACCCAGGCGTACGCCGACATCCCGACCATCGTGCGCGACACGATCCTCGGCATCGGCTACGACTCCTCCAAGAAGGGCTTCGACGGCGCTTCCTGCGGCGTGAGCGTGTCGATCGGCTCGCAGTCGCCCGACATCGCGCAGGGCGTCGACAGCGCGCTGGAGCAGCGTTCCGGCGAGGGCGCCGACAGCCTCGACGCGCAGGGCGCGGGCGACCAGGGCATGATGTTCGGCTTCGCCTGCTCGGAGACCCCCGAGCTGATGCCGCTGCCGATCGCGCTCGCGCACCGGCTGGCCCGCCGCCTCACCGCGGCCCGCAAGGACGGCGCCATCCCGTACCTGCGCCCCGACGGCAAGACCCAGGTCACCATCGAGTACGACGGCTTCAAGCCGGTCCGGCTCAACACGGTCGTGGTCTCGTCGCAGCACGCGCCCGACATCTCGCTGGAGTCGCTGCTCACGCCGGACGTGCGCGAGCACGTCATCGCGCCCGAGCTCGACGGCCTGGGCCTGGACACCGAGGGCTACCGGCTGCTGGTCAACCCGACCGGCCGCTTCGAGATCGGCGGCCCGATGGGCGACGCCGGCCTGACCGGCCGCAAGATCATCGTCGACACGTACGGCGGCTACGCCCGCCACGGCGGTGGCGCGTTCTCCGGCAAGGACCCGTCGAAGGTCGACCGCTCGGCGGCGTACGCGATGCGCTGGGTCGCCAAGAACGTCGTCGCGGCCGGGCTGGCCGAGCGCTGCGAGGTCCAGGTGGCGTACGCCATCGGCAAGGCCAAGCCGGTGAGCCTGTTCGTGGAGACCTTCGGCACCGAGACGGTGTCGGTGGAGCGCATCGAGCGGGCGATCGGCGAGGTCTTCGACCTGCGTCCGGCCGCGATCATCCGGGACCTGGACCTGCTGCGCCCGATCTACCAGCAGACCGCCGCGTACGGCCACTTCGGCCGCGAGCTGCCGGACCTGACCTGGGAGCGCACCGACCGCGTCGCCGACCTCAAGTCCGCCGTCAGCTGACCCACCCGGCCCCACGCAAAGGAAGGGCACCTTCTTAACGCAATGCGTTGTGGAAGGTGCCCTTCCTAACTCTGGCGGGTGTGGCGGTTGGTGCCGCTGCCAGCCGGCCAGGACGACGTCCGCCGTCGGCGGGGCGAGCGCGGGTCCGGGCGTCGGACGGGTCTGCTAAGACTTTCTGGTGACTCCCCGCCCGAAACGTGATCGTGAGCCGGCCGAGCGCCTGCCCGTCGCGCGGGTGTGCGTGGATGTGCCCCTGCCGCATCTCGACCGCACGTTCGACTACCGCGTCCCCGCCGACCTCGACGTCACGGCGTGGCCCGGCACCCGGGTGAAGGTGCGCTTCAGCGGCCAGCTCGTCGACGGCTGGCTGCTCGACCGCGTCGAGGACACCTCCCACGAGGGCCGGCTGTCCTGGCTGGAGAAGGTCGTCTCGGCGGAGCCGGTGCTCGACCCGCAGGTGCTGCGCGCGGCGCGCGAGGTCGCCGACAGGTACGCGGGCAGCCTCGCCGACGTGCTGCGCCTGGCGGTGCCGCCCCGGCAGGCGAAGGTCGAGGCCGAACCGGTCCCGGACGCCCCGACGGGCCGGGTCCCGGAGCCGCCGCACGAGGGCTGGCAGCGCTATCCGGCCGGGGAGGCGTTCCTGCGGGCACTGGGCGCGGGGCGCGCACCACGGGCGGTGTGGTCGGCGCTGCCCGGCGAGCAGTGGCCGGACCGGATCGCCGAGGCCGTCGCCGCGACCCTGCACGCGGGCCGGGGCGCGGTGGTCGTGGTGGCCGACGCCCGCGACCTGGAACGCCTGGACACCGCGCTGACCGCCCTGCTGGGGCCGGACCGGCACGTGGCGCTGGCCGCGGCGCTGGGGCCCACCGAGCGCTACCGCCGCTTCCTGCGGGCGCGGCGCGGCCAGGTCGCGGCGGTCGTCGGCACCCGGGCGGCCGCGTTCGCCCCGGTGGCGGACCTGGGCCTGGTGGCGATCTGGGACGACGGCGACGACCTGCACGCCGAGCCGCGCTCGCCGTACCCCCACGCGCGGCAGGTGCTGCTCACCCGCGCCCAGCAGCAGGACGCGGCGGTGCTGGTGGGCGGGTTCGCCCGGACCGCCGAGGCGCAGCTGCTGCTGGCCACCGGCTGGGCGAAGGAGATCGCCGCCAACCGTGACCAGCTGCGGCGGTACGCGCCGGTGGTGCAGCCGGCCGACGACAACCAGCTGGCCCGTGATCCGGCCGCCGCTTCGGCCCGGCTGCCGAGCGCCGCCTGGCTGGCCGCCCGCGACGCCCTGGCGGCGGGTGCGCCGGTGCTGGTGCAGGTGCCGCGGCGCGGGTACGTGCCGGCGGTGTCCTGCCAGGAGTGCCGGGAGCGGGCCCGCTGCGCGCACTGCGCGGGTCCGCTGGCGCTGGGCAGCGCCAACGCCGTCGCCACGTGCCGCTGGTGTGCCCGGCCCGCCGCGGGCTGGACCTGCCCGGCGTGCGGCGGGCGGCGGTTGCGAGCCGCGGTGACCGGCGTGCGGCGTACCGCCGAGGAGCTGGGCCGGGCGCTGCCCGGCGTGCCGGTGCGCACCTCCGGCCGGGAGGCGGTGCTGGCCTCGGTGCCCGCCGAGGCGGCCCTGGTGCTGGCCACGCCGGGCGCGGAGCCGGTCGCCGAGGGCGGCTACGGCGCGGTGCTGCTGCTGGACGCATGGGCGCTGCTGACCCGGGCCGACCTGCGGGCCACCGAGGAGGCGGCGCGGCGCTGGTTCAACGCGGCGGCGCTGGCCCGCCCGGGTGGCCGGGGCGGCAAGGTGGTCGTGGTGGCCGACAGCGGCCTGGCCACGGTGCAGGCGCTGGTGCGCTGGGATCCGGCCTGGCTGGCCGAACGAGAGCTGGGGGAGCGGCGCGAGCTGGGCTTCCCGCCCGCCGCCCGGATGGCCACCCTGACCGGCCAGGCGGACGCGGTCAACGACCTGCTGGACCTGGCCAGGCTGCCCGACGGCGTGCAGGTGCTGGGCCCGCTGCCGGTCGGCGACGACGAGGAGCGGATGCTGCTGCGCACCGGCCGCGCGGGTGGCCTTGCCCTGGCCAAGGCCCTGCACGACGCCGCCGGCGTGCGCAGCCTCCGCAAGGCCCCCCACCCGGTCCGCATCCAGCTGGACCCGCACGAACTCTGACCCGCCCCACGGCTCCGGCATCCGTGCGATCCGCGTGAGGTGTGATGTGCGGCGTCGATAAGCGGACAAACACCCCGCCGCGCGACCGATCGTGCAGGCAGGCACGGGCCACTCCGTAGACTGATCAGCACTGCCCTTCGTACTCGAGGAGACGACCCCTGTGACCGTCCAGCCCATCCGACTCTTCGGGGATCCGGTGCTGCGCACCCCCGCCGACGAGGTGGTCACCTTCGACAAGGAATTGCGCGGGCTCGTGCGCGACCTGACCGAGACCATGCGCGACGCCGGAGGCGTGGGGCTGGCCGCGCCGCAGATCGGTGTCGGGCTGCGGGTGTTCAGCTTCGACGTGGACGACGTCGTCGGGCACCTGATCAACCCGGTGCTGCACTTCCCCGACGAGGAGGAGATGGACGGCGACGAGGGCTGCCTGTCCGTTCCGGGGCTGTACTACGACACCAAGCGCCGCAAGAACGTCATCGCCAAGGGCTTCAACGAGTCCGGCGACGCGCTGCAGATCGTGGGCACCGGTCTGATGTCGCGCTGCATCCAGCACGAGACCGACCACCTCGACGGTGTCATCTTCATCGAGCGGCTGGACGCGCAGGCGCGCAAGACCGCGCTGCGCGACATCCGCCGCGCCGACTGGTACGACCCCAGCCGGACGGTCGTGAAGGTCTCCCCGCACGCCGCGCCGAGCCCGTTCGGTCTGGGGAGGTAACCCGTGCGCCTGGTCTTCGCCGGCACGCCCGAGGTGGCGCTGCCCTCCCTGGACGCCATCGACAAGTCCGGCCACGAGCTGCTGGCCGTGGTCACCCGCCCCGACGCGCCCTCGGGCCGCGGGCGGCGCATGGTGCGCTCGCACGTGGCCGCCTGGGCCGACGAGCGCGGCATCGAGGTGCTCACCCCGGCCCGGCCCCGTGAGCCCGAGTTCCTGGACCGGCTGCGCGAGCTGGCCCCCGACTGCGTGCCCGTCGTCGCGTACGGCGCGCTGGTGCCCCCGGTGGCGCTGGAGATCCCCGCGCACGGCTGGGTGAACCTGCACTTCTCGCTGCTGCCCGCGTGGCGTGGCGCGGCCCCGGTGCAGCACTCGGTCTGGCACGGCGACGAGTTCACCGGCGCGTCGGTGTTCCAGCTGGAGGCGGGCCTGGACACCGGGCCGGTGTTCGGCACGCTGACCGAGACGATCCGTCCCCGCGACACGTCCGGCGACCTGCTGGAGCGCCTCGCCGTGGACGGCGCGGGGCTGCTGGTGACGGTGCTCGACGCGATCGGCGCGGGCGCGGCGCGGGCCGTGGCGCAGCCGGCCGACGGCATCACCCTGGCTCCGAAGATCACCGTCGAGGATGCCGAGGTGCGCTGGGACGAGCCCGCGTTCGCGGTGGACCGGCGGGTGCGCGCCACCACGCCGGGGCCCGGCGCGTGGACGACGTTCCGCGGTGAGCGGGTCAAGCTCGGCCCGGTGCTGCCGGTGGCCGACGGCCCCGCGCTCAAGCCCGGCGACCTGCTGGTGGAGAAGCGCCGGGTGCTGGTCGGCACCGCCACCGGTCCGGTGGAGCTGGGCGAGGTACGTGCCGCGGGCAAGAAGCCCATGTCGGCAGTGGACTGGGCCCGCGGGGTCCGTGTCGAGGGTGAGGACAGCTTCTCGTGACATCGTTCCGCGGGGGCAGCAGCTCCGGTGCGGCCAAGCCGCGCCAGCACGACCGCGACGCCCGGGGCGGGCGTGGGCCACGGGCGGGGCGGCCCGCCCACGACCCGTCCCGGATGACGGCGTACCAGGCGCTGCTGGCGGTGCACCGCGACGACGCGTACGCGAACCTGGTGCTGCCGGGGCTGCTGCGCGAGGCCGGCCTGTTCGGCCGGGACGCGGCGTTCGCCACCGAGCTGACCTACGGCACGCTGCGCGCCCGGGGCACCCTCGACAAGATCATCGCCGTGGCGGCGGACCGCGACATCTCGCGTATCGACCCGCCGGCCCGCGACGCGCTGCGCCTCGGGGCGTACCAGGTGCTGCACACCCGCGTGCCCTCGCACGCCGCCGTCGCCTCCACGGTCGACCTGGTGCACTCGGTCGCGCCCGGCGCGGCCGGCTTCGCCAACGCGGTCATGCGCCGCATCGCCGAGCGCGACCTGGACACCTGGCTGGCCCAGGTGGCGCCGTCCGAACAGGACGATCCGGTCGGCCACCTCGCGGTGGTCGAGAACCATCCGGAGTGGATCGTGCGGGCGTTCCGGGAGGCGCTCGGCGGCGATCTCGCCGAGACCGCCCAGTTGCTCAGCGCCGACAACGACCGGCCCGAGGTGCACCTGTGCGCGCGGCCCGGCCGTGCCGACGCGGTCGAGCTGGCCGACGCCGTCGGCGGCCAGCCCGGCGCGTTCTCCCCGTACGCGGTCTACCTCGGCGGCGGCTCGCCCGGCGAGCTGGTCGAGATCAAGACCGGCCGGGCGCACGTGCAGGACGAGGGCAGCCAGCTCGTCGCCAGCGCGCTGATCGAGGCCCCGCTGGAGGGCTCCGACGAGCGCTGGCTGGACCTGTGCGCGGGTCCCGGCGGCAAGGCTGGCCTGCTGGCGGCGCTGGCCGCCCAGCGCGGCGCGCACCTCACCGCGGTCGAGGTCACCGAGCACCGCGCGAACATGGTCGCCAACGCGGTGCGCGGCCTGCCCGCCACGGTGGTCTGCACCGACGGGCGCAGCGTCGGCTCCGACCGGGACCTGCCCGAGGGCGGTTTCGACCGGGTGCTCGTCGACGCGCCGTGCACCGGGCTGGGCTCGCTGCGGCGGCGGCCGGAGTCGCGCTGGCGGCGTCAGCCGTCAGACCTGCCGCCGCTGACCAAGCTGCAGCGCGAGCTGATCGCCGCAGCACTGCGCGCGGTGCGTCCCGGTGGCCTGGTCGCGTACGTGACCTGTTCCCCGCACCTGGTGGAGACGCAGGTCAGCGTGACCGAGGCGGTGCGCCGCTCCGGAATGGACGTCGAGTTCGTCGATGCGCGCCAGTCCCTGCCCGCCGGTATGCCTGGCCTGGGTGACGGCCCGACCGTGCAGCTGTGGCCGCACCGGCACGGCACCGACGCGATGTTCCTCGCCCTGCTGCGCCGCAAGTCCTGAGCCACGCGCCCCGGCCCTGCCGCGGCGAGACCCCGAGGGCCGCGGCCGGACCCGGTCGGCGGCAAGGGCGCAGTACCCGCCGCCGCAACGGCCGAACGCCCGAGAAGCCCCTCCCGTCGTGTGACGGCGGGAGGGGGACGCGGCGAGCGAATCCCGCTTCACGCTCCGTAAGCTGATCGTGTGACGCCCGACATCATCATCGCCCCCAGCATCCTCGCCGCGGACTTCGCGAACCTCGCCGCCGAGGCGGAAGCGGTCGAGGGCGCGGCGGACTGGTTGCACGTCGACGTGATGGACAACCACTTCGTGCCGAACCTGACCATCGGCCCGCCCGTGGTGGAGAGCCTGCGCCGGGCCACCGGCATCCCCTTCGACTGCCATCTGATGATCGAGGACCCGAAACGCTGGGCTCCGGCGTACGCGCAGCTCGGGGCGTGCAACGTGACGTTCCACGCGGAGGCGTGCGACGACCCGGTGGCGCTGGCCAAGGACCTGCGCGCGGCCGGCACGCTGGCCGGGCTGGCGGTGGACCGCGACACCCCGATCGAGCCGTACCTGGAACTGCTGCCGCACTTCGACACGATCCTCGTGATGACCATCAAGGCGGGCTTCGGCGGCCAGGCGTTCATGCCGGAGCTGCTGGCCAAGGTGCGGGCCGCGCGCCGCCACGCCAAGGCCGGCCACCTGGACATCCGCATCGAGGTCGACGGCGGCATCGCCGCGGACACCATCGAGGCGGCGGCGCTGGCGGGCGCGGACGCGTTCGTCGCCGGAACCGCGGTGTACGGAGCCCACGATCCCGCCGAAGCCTGTCGTAAACTGCGTGCTCTGGCGCAGGCGGCCGTCGCCCGTCAGACCACATCGGACAGTGGAGGCACGACAGTTTGACCACCGAGCCGCAGGCAGCCGGCCAGGCCGAGGTGATCCTCGTCGTCGACGACGACCCCGACATCGTGCGCGTGGTCGAGGTCAACCTGCGCCTGCACGGGTTCGACGTGATGAGCGCGCACAGCGGCCCGGAGGCGCTGGCGCTGCTGGAGCACCGCCGGCCCGATCTGGCCCTGGTCGACCTGATGATGCCGGAGATGGACGGCCTGGAGCTGACCCGGCGGCTGCGCGCCGACCCGATGGTCACCGCGCTGCCCATCATCGTGCTCACCGCCAAGGCGCTGACCTCCGACAAGGTGGCGGGCCTCGCCGCGGGCGCGGACGACTACATCGTCAAGCCGTTCGACACCTCGGAGCTGATCGCGCGGGTGCGCGCGACGCTGCGGCGCAACCAGGAGGCGCGCGAGGTCTCCCCGCTGACCGGGCTGGCCGGCAACACCCGCATCCTGCGGGAGATCGCCGACCGGCTCAAGGCGGGCGACGACTACGCGGTCTGCTACGTCGACATCGACCGGTTCAAGAGCGTCAACGACGTGTACGGCTTCGGCCGCGGTGACCAGTTCATCAGCGCGCTGGCCCGGTCCATGCGGCGGGCGACGGTGTCGGTGGGCCTGCCCCCGGCGTTCCTGGGCCACGTCGGCGGCGACGACTTCGTGGTGGTCTGCCACCCGTCCCAGGTGCAGGAGATCACCAGCTACGCCATCTACGCCTTCCAGCAGGCCGCCGACGCCCTGTACGACCCGATCGACTCGGCGCGCGGCTACCTGGAGGTCGTCGACCGGCGCGGCAAGGTGTTCGTGGTCAACCTGGTCACCCTCTCCATCGGGGTGGCCGTGTCGACGAGCCGCAACTTCGGCCACCCGAGCGAGGTGGTCGCGGTCGCCTCGGAGATGAAGGCGGCGGCGAAGAAGAAGTACGGCAACTACGTCGCGATCGACCAGCGCTCTGACCGCCCCGCCGAGCCCGGCGACGAGGCCGAACCGCTGCCCCAGCGGCGGCCCGCGGGGGAGATGCCGCTGCCCCAGCGGCGGCCCGCCGAGGATGCCGCGCCCGGGCTGCCCCAGCAGCGGGTCACAGAGAGCGACACCGCCGCCGAAACCGGCCCGCACGCGTGACACACTGGCGTGCCAGTCGGGGACACGTCGCCTGCTGGAGCAGCCGCTCGGCGCCGTCCGCAGCGACGCGGAGTGCGGGTCGCGGCTGTGCACGCAGGCGAGCATGACATCTGCAGGGAGGTACGAGCGGATGGGGCAGCTACCCACGGTGAGCCCGGCCGAGGACAAGGCCATGGCGCGGGCGATCGAGCTGGCGGCGCGCGGACTGGGCACGACCAGCCCGAACCCGGTCGTCGGCTGCGTGCTGCTGGACTCCGCCGGGCACGTCGTCGGCGAGGGCTTCCACGCGTACGCGGGCGGACCGCACGCCGAGATCGTGGCGCTCGCCCAGGCGGGGGAGAAGGCGCGCGGCGGCACCGCCGTGGTCACCCTGGAGCCCTGCAACCACACCGGCCGCACCGGCCCGTGCGTCCAGGCGCTGATCCGCGCGGGCGTGTCCCGCGTCGTGATCGCCGTGGACGACCCCAACCCGCTGGCCGCGGGCGGCGAGCAGACCCTGCGTGACGCCGGCGTCGAGGTGCTGACCGGGGTGCGCACCGCCGAGGCCGAGGAGGGCAACATCGCCTGGCTCACCTCGGTGCGCCGGGGGCGGCCCTACGTGATCTGGAAGACCGCCTCCACGCTCGACGGGCGCTCCGCGGCCGCCGACGGCACCAGCATGTGGATCACCTCCGAGGCGGCCCGCATGGACGTGCACCGGCTGCGCGGCACCGTGGACGCGATCATGGTCGGGGTCGGCACGGTGCTCGCCGACGATCCCCGCCTGACCACCCGTGACCTGCGCACCGGCAGCCTGGCCATCCGGCAGCCGCTGCGCGTGGTGATCGACTCGCAGGGGCGTACGCCCGCCGGCGCCCGGGTGCGCGACGGCGCCGCGCCGACCCTGATCGCCACCACCGCGCTGCTCGGCGGCGACGCCGAGGGCCGGGTGGACCTGCGCGCGGTGCTCAGTGAACTGCACCACCGCGGCATCCGCAGCGTGCTGCTCGAAGGCGGCCCCCGGCTGGCCGGAGCGTTCCTGGCCGCGGGCCTCGTCGACCTGATCATCTCGTACGTCGCGCCGAAGCTGCTCGGTGACGGCCCGGCCGCACTCGTCGGCGCGGGGGTGACAACCATCACGGACGCCATCGACCTCGAGGTGCTAGATGTTGACCGTGTCGGGCCAGATCTGCGCCTGACCGCCCGGCCGCGCGTGAGCGCGGACAGCGGCACTTTGTGACACGGCCGGACGCCAGTCGCCGGCACGCGAGGAGGAACGAGTGTTCACCGGCATCGTGGAAGAGCTCGGCGAGGTCGTGAGCCTGGCCTGGGAGGGCGACGGGGCCACGGTCACCGTACGCGGCCCGCTGGTCGTGTCCGACGCCAAGCACGGGGACTCGATCGCGGTCAACGGCGTCTGCCTGACCGTCATCTCCACCTCGGGCGACACCTTCGAGACCGAGGTCATGAAGGAGACGTTCGACCGCAGTTCGCTCGGTTCCATCGCCCCCGGCGAGCGGGTGAACCTGGAGCGCGCGGTCACCGCGGCGACCCGCCTGGGCGGGCACATCGTGCAGGGCCACGTGGACGGCGTGGGCACGATCGCCTCGAAGAACCCCGGCGGCGGCTGGGAAGATGTCCGGATCCTGCTCCCGGAGGGCATGTCCCGGTACATCGTGGAGAAGGGGTCGATCACCGTGGACGGCATCTCGCTGACCGTGGTCGCGGTCGACGACGAGTCCTTCACGGTGAGCCTGATCCCGACCACGCTGGAGCTCACCACGCTCGGCCGCAAGCAGCCCGGCGCGCTGGTGAACCTGGAAGTCGATGTCATCGCCAAGTACGTCGAGAAGCTGGTCGCAGCGCAGCGGGGAGCGAAGTGAACATGGGCCTGAATACGATCGAAGACGCCATCGCGGCGATCAAAGCGGGTAAGCCCGTCATCGTGGTCGACGACGAGGACCGCGAGAACGAGGGCGACCTGATCTTCGCCGCCGAGCTGGCGACGCCGGAGCTGGTCGCCTTCACCGTGCGCTACACCTCGGGCTACATCTGCGTGGCGATCACCGAGGAGGAGGCCGACCGCCTCGAACTGCCGCCGATGTACTACACGAACCAGGACCGCCGCGGCACCGCGTACTGCGTGACCGTCGACGCCCGCGAGGGCGTGACGACCGGCATCTCCGCCGCCGACCGCGCCCGCACCCTGCGCCTGCTCGGCGAGGCCGCCACCAAGCCCACCGACCTGGCCCGGCCCGGCCACGTGGTGCCGCTGCGCGCCAAGACCGGCGGCGTGCTGCGCCGCCCCGGGCACACCGAGTCCGGCGTCGACCTCGCCCAGCTCGCCGGCCTGCACCCGGCCGCCGCGATGTGCGAGATGGTCAACGACGACGGCACCATGATGCGCCTGCCCGACCTGCAGCGCTTCGCGGCCGAGCACGAGCTGGTGCTGGTCAGCATCGCCGACCTGATCGCCTACCGCCGCCGGACCGAGCAGCTGGTCAGCCGGGTCGTCGAGGCCCGCCTGCCCACCGAGTACGGCGACTTCACCGCCGTCGGCTACCACGCCACGCACGACAACGCCGAGCACGTGGCGCTGGTCTACGGCGAGATCGGCGAGGGCGAGGACGTGCTGGTCCGGGTGCACTCGGAGTGCCTGACCGGCGACGTGTTCGGCTCGGTGCGCTGCGACTGCGGCCCGCAGCTGCAGGCGGCGCTGCGCAAGGTGGCCGAGGAGGGCCGCGGCGTGGTGCTGTACGTGCGCGGGCACGAGGGCCGCGGCATCGGCCTGCTGCACAAGCTCCAGGCCTACCAGCTCCAGGACGCCGGCCGCGACACCGTCGACGCCAACCTCGACCTGGGCCTGCCCGCCGACGCCCGGGACTACGGCACCGGCGCGCAGATCCTCTACGACCTGGGCGTGCGCACCATGCGCCTGCTCACCAACAACCCGGCCAAGCGCGCCGGGCTGGACGGGTACGGGCTGAAGGTGACCGGCCGCGAGTCGCTGCCGATCCGCCCGCACCCGGAGAACCTGCGCTACCTGCGTACCAAGCGCGACCGGATGGGCCACGAGCTGGACCTGTCCGACCTGGACGACCTGGAAGGGCTGAGCTGATGGCCGGTCACGGCGCCCCCGAACTCTCGACCGTGGACGCGACCGGGCTCAGCCTCGGCATCGTCGCCACGCGCTGGCACGCCGAGCTGGTCGAGCAGATGCTCGACCGGGCGCAGGCCGCGGCCAAGGCGTGCGGCGTCGCCGACGTGCAGGTCGCCCACGTCGCGGGCTCGGTCGAGCTGCCCGTGGTGGCCCAGGCCCTGGCCCGCCGGCACGACGCGGTGGTGGCCCTCGGCGTGGTGATCCGCGGCGAGACCGCCCACTTCGAGTACGTCAGCTCCTCGGTCACCGAGGGCCTGACCCGCATCGCCCTCGACGAGTCCACCCCCGTCGCCCACGGCGTGCTCACGGTGGACACCGTCGAGCAGGCGCGCGACCGCGCCGGCCTGCCCGAATCCAGCGAGGACAAGGGCTGGGGGGCGGTCGTCGCCGCCCTCGACGCCGCCGTCACCCTCCGTACCCTCGCCCGCTGACCGAAGCGAAGGAAGGGCACCTTCTACACGGACGTCCGTCAAGAAGGTGCCCTTGCTTTGCTTTCGCCTTAACGGTGGGTGGTGGAGGTGGCGGGGGAGTCGTACACCTGAGGTATGTATCCGCTGAGGTTCCGCGTGCTGTCGTCGGTGGCGCTCGTCGCGCTCACGGCGGCGTGCACCCCCACCACACCCTCACCGGACCCCACGGGGTCAGCGGCGCCGTCGGCCTCGGCCGCGCCGGGCACCACCGCACCTTCCCCCAGCGCGCCGACCTCCACCGAGGAACCCGCCCCGCCCGCGGGCACCAGCGGGGCGCTGGCCGTGTACTACCTGGCCAACGATCGTGGTGAGCCGAAGCTGGTCCGCGAGTTCCACCGGCTGTCCACCGGCGACGGCTCGGCCGCCGCGAAGGTCAAGGCCGCGGTCGCCGAGATGCTCGACGGCCGCACCGCGTACGACCCGGACTACTCCAGCATGTGGCCCGCCAGCGCCCGGGTGCGGGGGGTGACCGTCAGCGGTGACACCGTCACCGTCGACCTGTCCGGGGCGCGCATCAACGGCGACGCCGGCTCGTTCGCCGCGCACCAGGCGGTGCAGCAGCTGGTGTGGACCGCCACGGCGGTCAGCGGCAAACCCAAGGTGCGCATCCACCTCGACGGCAAACCCGTCGACGAGCTGTGGGGCCACGTCGCCACCTTGGATCCGCTGCGCCGGGCTCCGGCCGCGACCACGCTGCTGCCGGTATGGCTGATCGACCCGCAGGAGGGCGCGACCGTGCCCCAGGACTTCACCCTGCACGTCGCGGGCATGGTCTTCGAGGCCACGATGAACTACGAGGTCCGCCGGGGGAGCACCGTGGTGCGCGAGGGCTTCATCACCCTCGACGCGGGCGGCCCGGCCCAGGGGGAGGCGAAACTGCGGCTGTCCCTGCCCACCGGCACGTACGTGATCGAGGTCTTCGACATCTCGGAGAACGACGGCGCGAAGATGTTCGTCGACAACCACACGATCACCGTGAAGTGAACCGGGTGGCGGGGCCGGGAAACGGCCCCGCCACCCGGTCAGTCGACGGTCAGCACGATCTTGCCGGTGGTCTGCCCGGTCTCGCCCAGCTCGTGCGCCTGCGCCGCCTCCGCGAGCGGGAACGTCGCCGCGATCAGCGGGCGCAGCCGGCCCGCCTCGATCAGCGCGGCGACCTCCTCCAGCCCGGTGTGGTCGGGTTCGACGAGCATGCCGGTGCCGCGTACGCCCAGCGCCTGCGCCTTGCGGGCGGTCTCGGCGGCGCTGCCCGCGTTCAGGATGCCGACGAGGATGCCGCCGGGGCGCAGCGTGTGCAGGGAGCGGTCCTCGTAGTCGCCGCCGATCGTGTCCAGCACCATGTCGACGTCCTTGGCGACCTGGACGAAGTCGTACGCCGTGTAGTCGATCGGCTCGTCCACGCCCAGCTCGCGCAGCAGTTCGTGTTTCGCGGCGCGGGCGGTGCCGAGCACGTACGCGCCCCGGGCCTTGGCGATCTGCACCGCGAGATGGCCGACTCCGCCCGCGGCGGCGTGCACCAGGACCCGCTGCCCCTCGGCCACCTGGGCCGTGTCGACCAGCGCCTGCCAGGCGGTGAGCGCGGCCAGCGGCAGCGCCGCGGCGTGCACGTGGTCGAGCCCGGCGGGTTTGCGGGCCAGGTGGCGCGAGGGCGAGGTGACGTACTGCGCGTAGGCGTTCGCGGCCTGCGGGAAGCGCGGCATGCCGAACACCTCGTCGCCCACCGCGAACCGGGTCACCCCCGCGCCGATCTCCGCGATCTCGCCGGAGACGTCCCAGCCCACCGTGAACGGCGGGGGGCCGAAGGTGCCGCCGCGGGTGCGCACCTTCCAGTCCACCGGGTTGACCCCGGCGGCGCGCACCCGCACCAGCACTTCGGTCGGACCCGGCGACGGGCGGTCCACCTCGGCCAGCCGGAGCACCTCCGGCCCGCCCAGGCTGTCCTGGCGTACGGCGAGCATGCGTTCGGTCATACCCCCATGATCCTCGTTCGGGGGTCGTCCCAGCATGTGCCGCGCGGGCCGGGCGCTGCGGGTGTCGGCGCCGGGATCGGGCAGAATGACCCGCGTGAAGACGTTCGAGGAGCTGTTCGAGGAGCTGCAGGCCAAGGTGGCCGCGGGTGACCCGGCCTCCGGCACCGTCAAGGCGGTCACCGCCGGGGTGCACGCGGTCGGCAAGAAGGTGGTCGAGGAAGCGGCGGAGTCCTGGATGGCCGCCGAGCATGAGGGCCCCGAGCGGGCCGCCGAAGAGATCTCCCAACTCCTCTACCAGACCCAGGTCCTGATGCTCGCCGCAAACCTCACCCTCAAGGACGTCTACCGACATCTGTGATCCCGCCCGTGTCTCCTCCGGGTTGATCATGAACTTATGGCACGGCTCGACGGTGTGTCGGTGCCACAACTTCATGATCAACTAGCCTTGATCGCAGAATCGAGTTCACAGAGATGCTTCGCATTGCCGTGCCCAACAAGGGCACCCTGTCCAAACCCGCCTCCGACATGCTCCGGGAAGCCGGCTACCGCCAGCGCGGCGACGATCGCGACCTGGTCTGCGTGGACGCCGACAACGGGGTCGAGTTCTTCTATCTGCGGCCCCGCGACATCGCGGTGTACGTCGGCTCCGGGGACCTCGACCTGGGGATCACCGGGCAGGATCTGCTGGTCGACTCCGGTGCGCCGGTCAGCGAGCTGCTGCCGCTGGGGTTCGCGCCGGCCACGTTCCGGTTCGCCGCGCCCCCGGAGACCGTCCGTGACCTGCCCGACCTTGCCGGCCGGCGGGTCGCCACCGCGTACCCGGGGGTGGTCGAGCGGTACCTGGCCGACCACGAGATCAAGGCCGATGTCGTCAAGCTCGACGGCGCGGTGGAGAACGCGGTGCGCCTGGGCGTCGCCGACGTGATCGCCGACGTCGTCGCCACCGGAGGCACGCTGCGCCAGGCCGGGCTGGTCCCGGTGGGCGAGCCGATCCTGGTCTCGGAGGCGGTGCTGGTCGGGCGGCCCGAGGGGGAGCGCAACGGGGCGGTCAGCCAGCTGCTGCGCCGGCTGCAGGGCGTGCTGGTCGCCCGGCGGTACGTGATGCTCGCCTACGACGTGCGCGCCGACCGGCTGGAGGGCGCGGTGGCGCTCACCCCGGGCATCGAGTCGCCGACGGTGTCGCCGCTGCACCGCGAGGGCTGGGTCGCCGTGCAGGCGATGGTCCAGCGCACCGAGGTGCACCGGATCATGGACGAGCTGTACGACCTGGGCGCCCGCGCCATTCTGGTCACCGACATCCACGCCTGCCGCCTCTGAGCCATGGTGGGCCGGGGCGCGCGAGCACACACGCGTCCCGGCCCACCGCAGCGGCCGACGGGGCGCGTGGCAGACTCGGCGGGGTGAGCAGCGAGGGACAGCGCGTCAGTTTCCGGCCCCAGCGCACCCGGAAGGTGTGCATCGCCGCCGCGGTCGCGGTGCTGGTGCTCTTCACCTTCATCGGCACCGCCCTGACCGAGGTCGGCGAGGGCGTGTTCCGCACGGGTGACCAGTACGCCATGATCGGTCTGGGTGTGGTCTTCGCGCTGGCCATCATGGCCGTGGCCCGGCCGCGGGTCGAGGCGGACGCCGACGGCGTGCGGGTCCGCAACATCATCGGCGGGTACGAGCTGCCGTGGGGCGCCGTGCGCGCGATCAACATCGAGCGCAACCAGCCCTGGATGAGCCTGGAGCTGGAGAACGACGACACCGTCTCGGTGCTCGCCGTGCAGGCCGTGGACCGGGCGTACGCGCTGCAGGCGGTGCAGTCCCTGCGCGCGCTGCGCGCCGCCGCCCGCGCGGAGCAGCCCGCACCGGCCGTGAGCTGAGCCATACCCTCCCCGGCCCGGGGGCGCAATCCCGGGTTGTGGTAATCTTTGCCAGTCGACCTTTCCGGTTGCCCGTGATCTTGCCCAGTGCAGGGTCCGGCACTCCGGAGGCAAGCGGAGCGCCTGCTCCCACCCGTTCGCCACCGAGCGATGCGGGTCCGGTCACCTGATGAGGGACTTATTCTGTCCTGATCTCAGGTCGTGCACTTGGCGTGCACCCAGACCGGTCGAGCGGGCCCAGGCTGTCGCCTGGGCCTTCTGCTTTCGGTCAGACGCCAAGCGCATCGCCGCGAATCCGGCGGTGCGGAACACGATTGAGGGAGGCCACATCAGCGTCGAGCCACGCATCAACGATCAGATCAGGGCACGTGAGGTCCGACTGGTCGGCCCCGAGGGCGAGCAGGTGGGCATCGTCCCGCTGGAGCGCGCCCTGCAGCTGGCCGCCGATGTCGATCTGGATCTGGTCGAGGTTGCGCCCATGGCACGCCCGCCGGTCTGCAAGCTCATGGACTTCGGCAAGTTCAAGTACGAGAGCGCGCTCAAGGCCAGGGAAGCCCGGCGTAACCAGCAGCAGACGGTCATCAAGGAGATGAAGCTCCGGCCGAAGATCGACTCGCACGACTACGAGACCAAGAAGGGTCACGTCGTGCGGTTCCTGAAGGCCGGGGACAAGGTCAAGGTGACCATCATGTTCCGCGGTCGCGAGCAGAGCCGCCCGGAACTCGGCTTCCGCCTCCTGCGCAAGCTGGAGGAAGAGGTCGCGGAGGTCGGTTTCGTCGAGTCGTCGGCGAAGCAGGACGGGCGAAACATGATCATGGTGCTCGCGCCGCACCGCAGCGCGAAGCTCGCCGCCCGCAAGGGCGACGAAGGCACCGGTGCGGAGGCCGAGGAGGCCGTGGCCGAGACCTCGGCGCAGGCCTGACGACGCTCGATGGGCACCTGCCGCACAGCCCCCGCTGTGCGGCGAGATTTGTGACAGGGAGAACTTCCTAATGCCGAAGATGAAGAAGCACAGCGGCATGGCCAAGCGGGTCAAGGTGACCGGCTCTGGCAAGATCATGCGCGAGCAGACCGGTCTGCGTCACCGCCTGGAGGTCAAGTCCTCCAAGGAGACCCGTAGCCTGAGCGGCACGGTCCCGGTGGCCAAGGCCGACGAGAAGCGCATCAAGAAGATGCTCGGCCGCTGACGCGCGCCTTTTAGCCAAGAACTTTTGAAGGAGAAGCTGATATGGCACGCGTCAAGCGGGCGGTCAACGCCCAGAAGAAGCGCCGTACCCTGCTCGAGGCCGCCAGCGGTTACCGCGGCCAGCGCTCCCGCCTGTACCGCAAGGCGAAGGAGCAGATCCTCCACTCGATGCAGTACGCCTACCGCGACCGCAAGGACCGCAAGGGCGACTTCCGGCAGCTGTGGATCACCCGCATCAACGCGGGCGCTCGTGCCAACGGCATGACGTACAACCGCCTCATCCAGGGCCTCAAGCTCGCGGGTGTCGAGGTGGACCGCAAGATCCTGGCCGACCTGGCCGTCAACGACGAGGCCGCGTTCGCCGGCATCGTCGCGGTGGCCAAGAAGGCCGTCGCCGAGGCTCAGGCCGCCTGAGCTCGTCGGTGACGCAGCACTTCCAGCGACCCGGGGACCCGCTGTTCACGCAGCGGACTCCCCGGGTCGTTGCCGCTACCAAGCTCCACCGCCGCCGCGACCGCGAGAAGGCCGGCCGCTTCCTGGCCGAGGGCCCGCAGGCGGTCCGCGAGGCCCTCGAAGCCGGCGCGGTCCGCGAGATCTTCGTGACCGAGGACGGCCGCGCCCGCCACCGCACGCTGCTGCGCGGCGCGACCTTCTCCGTGGTCAACGACGAGGCCATGCAGTCGCTGGCCGACACGGTCACCCCGCAGGGCGTCATCGCCGTCTGCGACCTGCTCGACGTGCCCCTCGAAGCCGCGCTGGCCCGCGCGCCGCGGCTGGTCGCGGTCGCCGTCGAGATCCGCGACCCGGGCAACGCCGGCACGGTGCTGCGCACCGCCGACGCCGCGGGCGCCACCGCCGTGATCTTCGCCGGCGACGCCGTGGACCCCTTCAACCCCAAGTGTGTACGCGCCTCCGCCGGCAGCCTGTTCCACCTCGACGTGGTACGCGCCCCCGACGCCGCCGCGACCCTGGCCGCCCTGCGCGAAGCCGGTCTGCGCACCCTGGCCACCTCCGGCTACGGCGCGACCGACCTCGACGACCTCGCCGACGACGGCTCGCTGGCCCGGCCCACCGCGTGGCTGTTCGGCTCCGAGGCGCACGGCCTGCCCGACGACCTGCGCGACGCCGCCGACGCCGCGGTCCGGGTGCCCATCCACGGCCGCGCCGAGAGCCTCAACCTGGCGGCGGCCGCCGCGGTCTGCCTCTACGCCTCCGCCCGCGCCCAGCGCCGGTAACGGGCGCGCGGCGCGAGCGCGCCGCGCGGTATGCTCCGGTGCGAGACGATGTCCGAGAGGGAGCCGAGAATGACGCGCCGTTCCTTTAGCCAGCCCGCCGGTGGCGGGCGGCGGAACTGACTGCGCTCAGCTCTTCCTCTCAGGTCGCACCGGTGGGCGGCGGCGAAGCCGCGCGTGCCCGTCCTGGCCCTACGCCTAGACTGATCCGGTTGCCGATCTGGAGTTCTGATGACATACCGTCACGATCCGTACGACCCCAAGCAGGCCGCGATGCTCGATCCGGCCGCCCTCGACGACGCCGTCGCCGCGGCGGACAAGGCCTTCGCGGACGCCACCGACCTCGACGCGCTGGCCGTGCAGAAGGCCGCGCACCTGGGTGACCGCTCCGCGGTGTCGCTGGCCCGCCGCGAGATCGGCGCGCTGCCGCCGGCCGCGAAGTCCGACGCGGGCAAGCGCGTCAACGAGGCCCGCACCGCGATCCAGGCCGCGTACGACGCGCGCCACGTGATCCTGGAGGCCGAGCAGGCGCAGCGCGTGCTGGAGACCGAGGCCGTCGACGTCACCCTGCCCTGGGACCGCCGCCCCCGCGGCGCCCGTCACCCGCTGACCACGCTGATGGAGCGGGTCGGCGACCTGTTCGTCGGCATGGGCTACGAGATCGCCGAGGGTCCCGAGGTCGAGCTGGAGTGGGCGAACTTCGACGCCCTGAACATCTCGCCCGACCACCCGGCCCGCGGCCTGATGGACACGTTCTGGGTGAAGGCCGCCGAGTCGGCGACCGGCGCGACCGAGTCGGGCCTGGTGCTGCGCACGCACACCTCGCCGGTGCAGGCGCGCACGATGCTCAGCCGCAAGCCCCCGATCTACGTCGTGGTGCCGGGCAAGGTGTACCGCACCGACGAGCTCGACGCCACCCACTCGCCGGTCTTCCACCAGGTCGAGGGCCTGGTCGTGGACAAGGGCATCACCATGGCGCACCTGAAGGGCACGCTGGACCACTTCGCCCGCGCGATGTTCGGCCCGGACGCGCGCACCCGCTGGCGGCCGCACTACTTCCCGTTCACCGAGCCGTCGGCCGAGTTCGACGTGTGGTTCGCCGAGCACCGCGACGGCCCGCGCTGGGTCGAGTGGGGCGGCTGCGGGATGGTCAACCCGAACGTGCTGCGGGCCTGCGGCATCGACCCGGAGGTGTACTCCGGCTTCGCGTTCGGCATGGGCATCGAGCGGACCCTGATGTTCCGCAACGGCCTGAGCGACATGCGGGAAATGATCGAAGGCGATGTGCGGTTCACCCGCGCGTTCGGCATGGAGGTGCACTGACCATGAAGGTCGGACTGTCATGGCTGCGTGAGCATGTCGAGCTGCCCGCGGACCTCACCGAGGCCGATCTCGACCTCGCGCTGAACAACCTCGGCATCGAGGTCGAACAGATCGCGGACCAGCGCCACTCGGTGCAGGGCTCGCTGGTGGTCGGCAGGGTGCTGACCATCGAGGAGCTGACCGAGTTCAAGAAGCCGATCCGCTTCTGCACCGTGGACGTGGGCCAGGCCAACGGCACCGGCGCGCCGCAGGAGATCGTCTGCGGGGCCCGCAACTTCGCCGAGGGCGACCGCGTCGTGGTGATCCTGCCCGGCGGTGTGCTGCCCGGCGGCTTCGCCATCGGCGCGCGCAAGACGTACGGCCGCAACTCGCACGGCATGATCTGCTCCGCGGCGGAGCTGGGCCTGTCCGGCGACCACGACGGCATCATCATCCTGCCCGAGTCGGTGCCGGCGCAGCCGGGCGACGACGCGCGCCCGGTGGTCGGCCTCGACGACATCGAGGTGCACGTCACGGTCACGCCCGACCGCGGATACCAGATGTCGGTGCGCGGCCTGGCCCGCGAGCTGGGGCACGCGTTCCAGGCCCGGTTCACCGACCCCGGTCTCGCGCCCGCCCCCGGCGGCACCGCGACTCCGGCCTGGCCGGTGACCATCCAGGACACCCAGGGCTGCGACCGCTTCGCGGCCCGGCTGGTGCGCGGGATCGACCCGTCCGCGCCGACCCCGGACTGGATGGCCAAGCGCCTGCTCACGGCCGGTGTCCGGACGCTGGGCCTGGCCATCGACATCACCAACTACGTGATGCTCGAACTCGGCCAGCCGATGCACGCCTTCGACGCCGACCGGATCACCGGCGGCCTCGTGGTGCGCCGGGCGACCGAGGGCGAGAAGCTCACCACCCTGGACGGCCAGGCCCGCGTGCTGTCCGCCGAGGACATGGTGATCTGCGATGACACGGGCCCGATCTCGCTGGCCGCCGTGATGGGCGGGCAGACGTCCGAGGTCGTCGACGGCACGGTCAATGTGCTGTTCGAAGCGGCGCACTGGGACCCGACGATGGTCGGGCGCACCGCGCGGCGGCACAAGCTGTTCAGCGAGGCCGCCAAGCGCTGGGAGCGCGGCGTCGACCGGCAGCTGTGCCTGGTCGCCATCGAGCGTGCCGTGCAGTTGCTGGTCGAGCACGGCGGTGGCACGGCGGGCGAGGAGATCCTCGACCTGAACCAACCCGGCGACCCGGTCATGATCTCGATGGCGGCGATCGAGCCCAGCCGGCTGATCGGCGTGGACTACTCCGTCGACCGCGTCGGCGACGTGCTCACCGAGGTGGGCTGCGACGTCGCGGTGTACGACGACCGCGTCGACGTGATCACGCCGTCCTGGCGGCCCGACCTGCGCCAGCCCGCTGACCTGGTCGAGGAGGTCGTCCGCCTGGACGGCTTCGAGAACGTGCCCAGCGTGCTGCCGATCGCCCCGCCCGGCAACGGCCTGACCCCGTCCCAGCGCCGCAAGCGCTCGGTCGGCCGGGCCCTGGCCGAGCAGGGTTACGTCGAGGTGCTGTCGTACCCGTTCGTGTCGGCGACCGCGCTGGCGACGCTCGGCCTGCCGACGGACGCGGTGCGGCTGGCCAACCCGCTGTCCGACGAGGAACCGCTGATGCGGACGAGCCTGCTGCCGCCGCTGCTGACCGCGCTCAAGCGCAACGTCGGCCGCGGGCAGCGCGATGTGGCGCTGTTCGAGCAGGGCCTGGTCTTCCTGCCCGACCTGTCCGCCGGTGTGCCGCCGGTGATGGGCGTGGCGGGCCGTCCCGACCCGGCGCTGTGGGAGAAGGCGAACGCCTCCGTCCCGGTGCAGCCGTGGCACGTGGCCGTGGTGCTGGCCGGGGAGTTCGAGCGCTCCGGCTGGTGGGGTCCCGGTCGGGCGGCGTCCTGGTCGGACGCCGTGCAGGCGGCGCGGGACGTGCTGGCGGCCTCGGCCGTGCCGGACGCGTCGATCGGCGTCGCCGCCGCCCAGCAGTCGCCGTGGCACCCGGGCCGGTGCGCCGCGATCTCGGTCGACGGCGTCGTCGTCGGGCACGCGGGCGAGCTGCACCCGGCCGTGTGCGCCGCGCTGGACCTGCCCAAGCGCACCTGCGCGATGGAGCTGAACCTGGACGCGGTGCCGCTGCCGGGGCCGACCCCGCCGCCGGTGTTCTCGACGTACCCGCCGGCGCTGATCGACGTGGCCCTCGTGCTGCCGTCGCAGGTGCCCGCGGCGCAGGTCGAGGCGGCGCTGGCCGAGGGCGCGGGTCCGCTGCTGGAGTCGGTGCGGCTGTTCGACGTGTACACGTCCGAGCAGCTCGGCGCCGGTCAGCGCTCGCTGGCGTACAAGCTGACGTTCCGTGCGCCGGACCGGACCCTGACCGTCGAGGAGGCGGTCGCGGCCCGGGACGCGGCGGTGGCCGTCACGGCGTCGCGCTTCGGCGCGGTCCTGCGCGGCGCCTGATGTTCGTCCCCGACATCGCCGCTGCCAAGCGGGTCATCGCCGGACGCGAGTTCGACTTCGACCGCCAGGTCGCGGTGATGGCGGTGGTGAACCGGACCCCCGACTCGTTCTACGACAAGGGGGCCACGTACGCGCTCGACGCGGCGGTCGCGGCAGTGGATGCCGCGGCCGCCGCCGGCGCGGACTGGGTCGACATCGGCGGGGTGAAGTTCTCCCCCGAGGGCGGCGAGGTCCACGCCGACGTCGAGCTGGAGCGGGTGCTGCCGGTGGTGCAGGCCACCGTCGAGCGGCACCCGCACCTGGTGATCAGCGTGGACACGTTCCGCGCCGACGTCGCCCAGGCCTGCCTGGACGCGGGCGCGCACGTGGTCAACGACACCACCGGCCTGCACGATCCGGCGCTGGCCGACCTGGTGGCGGCGCACCCGCACAGCCAGCTGATCGTGACGCACAGCCGGGCGAAGCCGCGTACGCACTTCCCGCGCCCGCAGTATGCCGACGTGGCGGGCGAGATCGCGGACTTCCTGCGCTCGCGGGTGGCGGTCGCGCTGGAGCGGGGGGTGCGCCCCGACCAGATCGTCATCGATCCGGGCCACGACCTGAACAAGAACACGTTCCACACGCTGGAGCTGACCCGGCGACTGCCGGAGATCGCCGCGGTCGGCTACCCGATGCTGGCCGCGGTCTCCAACAAGGACTTCGTCGGCGAGACGCTCGACCGCCCGCAGGGGGAGCGGCTGTCCGGCAGCCTCGCCGCCGCCGTCGCCTCGATCATGCTCGGGGCCCGGATCGTGCGGATGCACAACGTGCGCGAATCCGTCGACGCGGTGCGTATGACCGAGGCGATCCTGGGCTGGCGGCAGCCGGCCTACACCGTGCACAACATGTGAGGTCCGCGTATGCGCAGGTTGTCGCCCGAACCCGCCGGTGAGCTGTCCGAGTCCGAGCTGCTCGCGGCGTATCCGCGCGCGGACCGGCCGCTGCTGCGGGTCAACATGATCACCTCGCTGGACGGGGCGGCCACCGTGGAGGGCCGCTCCGGGGCGCTGGGCAGCCCCGCCGACCAGGACCTGATGAAGCGGCTGCGCATGCAGGCCGACGCGGTCGTGGTCGGCGCGGGCACGATCCGGGTCGAGGGCTACGGCGCGACCCTGCTCGACGCCGAAGCCCAGGCGTGGCGGGTCGCGCGGGGGCTCACCCCGCATCCGCGCTTCGCCGTGGTGACCCGCGGCGGCGACGTCCCGGACCGGTTCTTCGCCGACCCGCCCGCACGCCCGATCGTCATCACCCACGCCGTCGCGCCGCACGCATACCCCGCGTCCGCCGAAGTGATCGACTGCGGCGACTCCTCGGTTGACCCGGCCGTGCTGGTCGCCGAACTGGCCGCCCGCGGCCTGACCCAGATCCTCTGCGAGGGCGGACCGCACCTGCTCGGCAGCCTGGTCGCCGCCGACCTGGTCGACGAGCTCTGTCTAACGGTCAGCCCGACCCTGGCCGGCCCCGGCTCGGTCCGCATCGTCGCCGGCCCCCCGTCCGCCCCCCACCGCCTGACCCCCGCCCACGTCCTGACGGACGGCACCCACCTCTTCCTCCGCCACACCCGCCCGCGCTGACCCGCCCGCTCAAGATCGCCAGACTTGCCTGGCACCTGTGCGTATCTTGAAGGCGAATTCGCCCATGTGCCTGGCAAGTCGAACGACCTTGGTGCGACTCGCGCCCGCCGTACACGCCGCGCGGGCCCTGGTCGTGGCGCCCCGTCAGGCGGGTCGTGTCCGTGGGCACGGGCGCGGGGTCGGCGGGGTGTGTCGGCCCGTTGAGGGTCGCGGCGGCCGGGAGCGGAGCGGGGTCGGTCAGGCCGCAGTCGGGGCGGGTTGGCGGGCCGGGGCGGCCGGCGTGACGGGCGTGTCGGCGCGCAGGTGCCGTACGCCGCGGTTGGCGAGCATGCCGAGCACCCCGAGCACCATCACTCCCGCCGCGCACAGCAGGGCGTTGCGGGTGCCGATCCACGCGGCCAGCGGACCCGCGGCGACCTGCCCGACCGGGATGGCCAGGAACGAGCCGAGCATGTCGTACGAGTACACCCGGGCGAGCCGGTCGGCGGGCACGTGCCGCTGCAGGGCGGAGTCCCAGGCGATGGCGAACTGCTCGACGGCGAACCCGGCGATGAACCCGGCGACCATCAGCACCGGCAGGGTCGGCAGCTCGGCCAGGGCCAGCGTCGGCAGCGCGAAGCCGAGCGTGCTGACGCACCCGACCAGCAGCGGACGGCGCAGCCGCAGGCGCAGCGCCACCACGGCCCCGGCGACCATGCCGGTGGTGCTCGCGGCGAGCACGGTGCCCCAGCCGGAGCGGCCGATGGTGGCGTCGGCGACGGTGGGCCCGAGCACGTTCATGCCGCCGCTGTGCGCCGCGTTGATGAACATGAACGCCAGCACGATCGACCAGACCCAGCTGCGCGAGACGAACTCGGTCCAGCCGACGCGCAACTCGTGCAGGGTGCTCGCGCGCGGCGTGGCGCGGTCGCGCACGTCGGGCACGCGGACCAGGGCGAAGGCGAGCGCGCTCAGCGCGAAGGTGGCGGCGTCGGCGGCCAGGCCCCAGCCGGGGCCGACGGCGGCGACGAGCATGCCGCCCACCGCGGCTCCCGCGATCATGGCCGTGTTGCCGCCGAGGCGGTTGAGGGCGTTGGCGGAGACGAGCTGGTCGGCGGGCACGGTCTGCGGCAGCAGCGCGGCGGTCGCGGGCATCGCGATGGCGCTGACCATGCCGTTGACCACGCTCAGCCCGATCAGCAGCGGGATGGTCGCGGTCCCGGTGAGCACCAGCGCGGCGACCGCGGCCTGGGTGAGGGCGGCGAGCACGCTGGAGCCGACCATGACCAGGTGCCGGGGGAGCCGGTCGGCGAGCACGCCGCCGAAGAGCACGAACAGCACGTTGGCCAGCGAGCGTGCGCCGACGACCAGGCCGAGGTCGGTGGCCGAGCCGGTCAGGTCGATCACGGCGAAGGCCAGCGCGATGGGCGCGACGGCGTTGCCGAGCAGGCCGACCACCCGGCCGGTGACCAGGTGGCGGAACGGGGCGTGGCGCAGCGGCGCCAGCGACTCGCGGAAGGTGGTCATTCTTGCTCCTCGGCGGGGGTGGGGGAGGCGCTCGTGGCGCTGATGCTGTCGTCCTGCAGGCGGAACAGGGCGATGGTGGCGCTGACGGGCACGGTGCCCGGGGTGTGCGGGCGCCGGGCGATGCGGTGCATGTGCTCGCTGGCCTGGGCGATCCGGTCGCGGATCGCCTTCCACTCGTCGAGGTCGAGCCACAGTTCGGCGTCGGTGAGGGTGCCGACGGCGGCGGGGCCGGTGACGATGGAGCGGGCGCGGCGCTGGAGTTCGGCGGCGAGGGCGGCGTACACGATCTGGACGTCGTCGGGTCGCGGGTGCGCCTGGTCGCCACGCGGGGTGAAGGCCTTGGCGACGTCGTACCGGTAGCGCTTGGCCTGCCCGCCGCGGATCTTCTCCTCCCCGGCGACCTCGATCGAGCGCGCGTTGAGCAGCAGCCGCAGGTGGTAGCTCGCGTTGGCGTGGGTGATGCCCAGCTCGCGGGCGATCTCGGCGGCGGTCATCTCGGCACCGGTGAGCAGCGACAGGATGCGCAGCCGGATCGGGTGGGCCAGGGCGCGCAGGTCGCCGGTGACCGTACGCCCGGTCGGCTCCTCGTCTCCCAAAGACATGTTGGGGAGTCTAGACCACCAAACGTTTCTTGGGGAGTCGGTAGAGCAACCCCAGCGCCCTCCCGGCCGTTAGTGATCACGCCTATTGATTCACTAACGGGGGTTTTGTGAAAATCCGTCTCCTGGTCGCCGCGCTCGCCGCGGCGCTGCTCGTCCCGCTCGCACCGGCTGCCGACGCGTCCGCCGCACTCGGCTACGGCCGGGGCGAATGCCGTCCCGGCACGCCCGCGATCGCCCCGGCGACCGCGAAGTTCTTCGACCCCGCCCGGCCGGAACTGGGACCGAAGCCGCTGCCGCGCTCCGGCGTGGTCGGCCCGCTGCTGCACGGCTACCAGCGGTTCGGCACGCTGGCCGAGGCCGACTTCGTCGCGCGGTTCCGCGACGGCGCGAACTGGGTCTACCCGCCCAACGACGGCTTCATGACCCATGGCGACATGGTCGACCGCCATCCGGTCGAGCTGGCCGCGGGCGCGCGGCTCGATCGCTTCGGCTTCGCGGGCGGGTCCTTCCTGGCCCCGGTGCGCACGCCGTACGCCGACCGGGCGCTGCCGCCGCAGAACCTGAACACCCCGCAGGGCGCGCCGCAGGCGAACTACCACGTGTACTGCGTGGCCAAGCCGTTCACCGTGGACGGGGGCATGACCGCGCCCTGGTTCGGCCAGCCCGGCCTGGGCATGCAGTACAAGCTGATGGCGGCGTACCTGCCCGACGCCGGGACGGCGCTGAGCGTGACCTGGCTGCTGGACCACGGCTATCTGGTCGAGGAGCTGCCGGCGGTGCGCGGGTGATCCCGGATCGGCACGTGCTCGTCACCGCGCTGCTGGAGACCGGGCAGCCGCCGGAGTCGTTCCAGGTGCCGGGCGTGCACGAGCACGTGCCGATCCCGACCGACTTCTGGTTCCTGCGCCCGGCCGGCGAGCGCTGGGAGATCGGTTCCTACGAGCGCGGGGTGTACGACGTGCGCGAGGTCCTCGACACCGAGGCCGCGGCCTGCACCCGCTTCTACGAGGTGCTGACCGGTTTCCCTGACGAGTAGGCGATGAGTGACGCGGGCCTCATTTGCATGAACATGCACCGAGTCGTATGCTCATGGCGAATGTTTATGCGGAGGTAGGTATGGGAATCCGGATCGGCGTCGCCGGGGCGAGCGGTTATGCGGGCGGCGAGCTGCTGCGCCTCATCGCCGGGCACCCCGAGTTCGAACTCGTCGCGGCCACGGCGCACAGCCAGGCCGGCAAGCCCGTCGCCGCGGTGCACCCGCACCTCACCGGGCTCGACCTCATTCTGACCGAGACCACCCCCGAGGCCTTCACCGACACCGACCTCGTCTTCCTGGCCCTGCCGCACGGCGAGTCCGGCGCGGTCGCGGCCGCCCTGCCCGCCTCGGCGAAGGTCGTCGACCTGGGCGCGGACCACCGGCTGCACGACGCGGCCGCGTGGACCCGCCACTACGGCGGCGAGCACGCCGGGGCGTGGACCTACGGCCTGCCCGAGCTGCCCGGCCAGCGTGAGCTGATCGCCGGCTCGTCCCGGGTCGCCGCCACCGGCTGCTACGCCGTGGCCACCACGCTCGCGCTCGCGCCCCTGCTGCACAGCGGGCTGGCCGAGGCCGACGACGTGGTCGTGGTCGCCGCCTCCGGCACCTCCGGCGCGGGCAAGTCGGCCAAGCCGCACCTGCTCGGCAGCGAGGTGATGGGCGACCTCAGCCCGTACAAGGTGGGCGCGCACCAGCACGTTCCGGAGATCAAGCAGGCCACCGGCGCGACGAGCCTGTCGTTCACCCCGGTGCTCGCGCCGATGCCGCGGGGCATCCTGGCCACGGTCACCGCCAAGCCCACCAACTGCGACATCACCGCGGGCGTGGTCCGCGCGGTGCTCGCCGACGCGTACGCCGACGAGCCGCTGGTGCACCTGCTGCCCGAGGGCGCCTGGCCGCACACCGCCGCCACCCTGGGTTCGGCTTCGGCTCACCTGCAGGCCACCGTGGATGTCGACAGCGGCCGGATCATCGTGGTCAGCGCGATCGACAACCTCGGCCGCGGCGCCGCCGCCCAGGCCGTCCAGTGCGCCAACATCATGTTCGAGCTGCCGGAGACCTCCGGCCTGTCTGTCTTCGGAGTAGCGCCGTGAGCGAGCGTAGCGAGCGAACCATTGGCCTCAGGGTCCATGTCGACGGCACGCGAAGCGGGGTGTCGGCATGACGGTCACCTCCCCCAAGGGCTTCCGGGCCGCGGGTGTCGCCGCCGGGCTGAAGAGCACCGGTGCGCTGGACCTCGCGCTGGTCGTCAACGACGGCCCCGACGCCACCGCCGCGGGCGTGTTCACCGCCAACCGGGTCAAGGCCGCCCCGGTGCTCTGGTCGCAGCAGGTCGTCAGGGGCCGCGCGGTCAAGGTCGTCGTGCTCAACTCCGGCGGCGCGAACGCCTGCACCGGCCCCGGCGGCTTCCAGGACACCCACTCCACCGCCGAGTACGTCGCCTCCCGCCTCGGCGGCATGGGCGCGGGCCAGGTCGCGGTCTGCTCGACCGGGCTGATCGGCGAGCGGCTGCCCATGCCCAAGCTGCTGGCCGGCGTCGACGGCGCGGCCAAGGCGCTGGCCAAGGCGGGCGGCTTCGCCGCGGCCGAGGCCATCATGACCACCGACACCCGGCCCAAGGTCGTCGAGATCACCGGCGACGGCTGGACCGTCGGCGGCATGGCCAAGGGCGCGGGCATGCTCGCCCCGTCCCTGGCCACGATGCTGTGCGTGCTCACCACCGACGCGGTCGCCGGCGCGGACGCCCTCGACGAGGCGCTGCGCGAGGCCTGCCGGCTCACCTTCGACCGGCTCGACTCCGACGGCTGCATGTCGACCAACGACACGGTGCTGCTGCTGGCCTCCGGCGCGTCGGGCGTCGAGCCGACCCAGGAGGAGCTGACCGCCGCGGTCACCCAGGCCTGCCACTCGCTGGCCCAGCAGCTGCTCGCCGACGCCGAGGGGCACACCAAGCAGATCGCCATCGAGGTCGTCAACGCCGCCTCGGAGGAGGACGCGGTCGTCGTCGGGCACGAGATCGCCCGCAACAACCTGGTCAAGACCGCGCTGTTCGGCAAGGACCCGAACTGGGGCCGGATCCTGGCCGCGGTCGGCTGCACCGACGCCGTCTTCGAGTCCGACGAGCTGAATGTGGCCATCAACGACGTGTGGGTCTGCCGCGCGGGCGCCGCTGCCGAGGACCGCAGCAAGGTGGACCTGTCCGGGGTCGACGTGCGCATCACCGTGGACCTCAACGCCGGCGACGACAGCGCCACGGTCTGGACCAACGACCTGTCCCACGCGTACGTGCACGAGAACTCGGCGTACTCGTCATGACCGGACTGGATCCAGCCAACCTGGTGGCGACGCTGCCGTGGCTGACGGAGCTGCGCGGCGAGACGGTCGTGGTCAAGTACGGCGGCCACGCGATGACCACGCCCGAGCTGCGCGCCTCGTTCGCCGCCGACATGGCCTACCTGCGCGCCGTCGGGCTGCGCCCGGTCGTCGTGCACGGCGGCGGCCCGCAGATCTCGGCCATGCTCGACCGGATGGGCATCGCCTCGGAGTTCAAGGGCGGCCTGCGGGTCACCACCGCCGAGGCGATGAGCGTGGTGCGCATGGTGCTGCTGTCGGTCGGCAAGGACCTGGTCACCGAGATCAACGGCCACGGCCCGCACGCGGTCGGGCTGGCCGGCGACGACGCGGGGCTGTTCACCGCGGTACGCCGCCCGGCCGTCATCGACGGCGAGCCGGTCGACATCGGCCAGGTCGGCGACGTGCTCAGCGTCGACACCTCGCTGGTCGACGCCCTGCTCGCGACCGGCCACATCCCGGTGGTGTCCACGGTCGCCCCGGACGTGCACGGTGTGGCGCACAACCTCAACGCCGACACGGCCGCCGCCGCGCTCGCCATCGCGCTGGGCGCGCGCAAGCTGATCGTGCTCACCGACGTGCCCGGCGTGTACGCGAACTGGCCCGACACGGACAGCCTGATCTCGAAGATGACGGCCAAGGAGCTGGACGCGCTGCTGCCGACGCTGTCGGCGGGCATGGTGCCCAAGATGGAGGCCTGCCTGCGGGCCGTGCGGGGCGGGGTGCCGTCCGCGGTCGTCGTCGACGGCCGGGTCCCGCACTCCACCCTGCTGGAGATCTTCACCGACGAGGGGTTCGGCACCATGGTCGTCCCCGATGACCAGACCATGCGGCCCGGCGCCGACGACACGAGCGGGGAGAAGCCATGACGCTGACGCAGCGGTGGCAGCAGTCGCTGATGGACAACTACGGCACGCCGCCGCTGGCCCTGGTCAGCGGGGCCGGTTCGGTCGTGGTGGACGAGGCGGGCCGCTCCTACGTCGACCTGCTGTCCGGGATCGCGGTCAACGCGCTCGGCCACGGCCACCCGGCCGTCGTCGCCGCGGTCACCAAGCAGATCTCGCAGCTCGGGCACGTGTCCAACCTGTTCGTCGCCGAGCCGCCGGTCGCGCTGGCCGAGCTGCTGCTCGCGCTGACCGGCCGGCCCGGCCGGGTGTTCTTCGCCAACTCGGGCGCGGAGGCCAACGAGGCCGCGTTCAAGCTGGCCCGGCGCACCGGGCGCACCCACGTCGTCGCCTGCGAGCAGGCGTTCCACGGCCGCACCATGGGCGCGCTCGCGCTGACCGGCCAGCCCGCCAAGGCCGACCCGTTCCGGCCGCTGCCGGGCGACGTCACCCACATCCCGTACGGCGACACCGCGGCCCTGGCCGCCGCCGTCGGCGACCGGACCGCCATGGTCATCCTGGAGCCGATCATGGGGGAGGCGGGTGTCGTCCCGGCCCCGCCCGGCTTCCTCGCCGCGGCCCGGGAGATCACCGCCCGGCACGGCGCGCTGCTGGTGCTCGACGAGGTGCAGACCGGCGTCGGCCGCACCGGCCACTGGTTCGCCCACCAGGCCGAAGGCGTCACGCCTGACGTGATCACCCTGGCCAAGGGCCTCGGCGGCGGCCTGCCCATCGGCGCGACCATCGCGTTCGCCGACGGCGCGTTCGCCCAGTCCCACCCGGGCGGCGCGGCGGCGCTGTTCACCCCGGGCCAGCACGGCACCACCTTCGGCGGCAACCCGGTCGCGTGCGCCGCGGCCCTGGCGGTGCTGCGCACCATCGCCGCCGACGGCCTGCTCGACCACGTCAAGCGGATCGGCGAGCGGATCCGCCGCGGCGTCGAGGCGCTGGGCCACCCGCTGGTAGCCGGCGTACGCGGCGCCGGCCTGCTGCTCGGCGTCGTGCTCACCGCACCGGTGGCGCCGGCCGTGCAGAAGGCGCTGCTGGACGCCGGGTTCATCGTCAACGCCGCGCAGCCGGACGTGATCCGGCTCGCCCCGCCGCTGATCCTCACCAGCGCCCAGGCCGACGCGTTCCTGGCCGCGCTCGGCGCGGTCCTCGACCTCGTCGCGCCCCAGCCCGAGACACCGGCCCAGCCCGCGATCGTCGCGCAGGCCGGTTCCCCCACCGAGACCGGAGCCTCCGCATGACCGCCACGCCGAGCAGACGGCACTTCCTGCGCGACGACGACCTGACCTCGGCCGAGCAGGACCAGGTCCTCACGCTCGCCCAGGAGTACGCCGAGAACCGGCGCGGGCACCGCAAGGCCCTGGCGGGCAAGTCGATCGCCGTGCTGTTCGAGAAGCCGTCGCTGCGCACCCGGGTGTCGTTCGAGGTCGGCATCTCCGAGCTCGGCGCGCACGCGGTCCTCATCGACGCCACGAACACGCACTTCGGCCGGGGCGAGACCATGTCGGACGCGGCGAAGGTGCTGTCGCGCTACGTCGACGCGATCGTGATCCGGACCTTCGAGGACACCCGGATCGAGGAGCTGGCCGCCGCGGCGACCGTGCCCGTGGTCAACGCGCTGACCAACCACTTCCACCCCTGCCAGGTGCTCGCCGACCTGCAGACCGTGCGGCAGCGGCTCGGGCACACCGAGGGGCGCACGCTGACCTACGTCGGTGACGCGGCCAACAACATGGCGCACTCGTACCTGCTCGGCGGGGCGGTGGCGGGCATGCACGTGCGCATCGCCGGGCCGTTCGGGTTCACCCCCGACCGCGAGATCCTGGCCCAGGCGGCCGTGGTCGCGGCGCGCACGGGTGGTTCGGTCACCGAGTTCACCGAGGCCAAGGACGCCGTGTCCGGGGCGGACGTGATCGCCACGGACACCTGGACCTCGATGGGCCACGAGGGCGACGGGCTGGACCGGATCACCCCGTTCCTGCCGTACCAGATCAATGCCGCGCTGCTCGCCCACGCCGACCCGGACGCGATCGTGCTGCACTGCCTGCCCGCCCACCGCGGCGAGGAGATCACGGACGAGGTGATGGACGGCGCGGCGAGCGCGGTCTTCGACCAGGCGGAGAACAGGCTGCATGCGCAGAAGGCGCTGCTGACGTTCCTCATGGAGCACGCGTGAGGCGCACCGCCATGCCTTACGGTGCACATGAGACGCCCGAGCGGACGGAGGTTGAGGCATGACCGCGCCGATGACTCGTACCGCGCGCCACGCCCGGATCGAGGAGCTGATCCGCAGCGGCGCGGTGACATCGCAGACCCAGCTCGCCGAGCTGCTCGCGGCCGACGGCGTGCAGGTGACCCAGGCGACCCTGTCCCGTGACCTGGAGGAGCTGGGCGCGGTCAAGGTACGCGGCCGTGACGGCGCACCGGCGGTCTACCTGATCCCCGAGGACGGCCACCCGGCCCTGCGCCCGGCCACGATCGGCCCGGCCCGCCTGATCCGCCTGCTCCGCGAGGTCCTCAACGGCACCGACCACAGCGGCAACCTCGCCGTCCTGCGCACTCCGCCCGGCGCGGCCCACTACCTGGCCAGCGCCATCGACCGCAGCGGCCTGCCAGACCTCGTGGGAACCATCGCCGGCGACGACACCATCTTCGTCGTCGCCCGCGACCCCGCCGGCGGCGAAGCCCTGGCCGCCAAATTCGCCACCTGGGCCGGCCTGGACACCACCGACGACCTACCCCCCCTCGACGACGACCTCACCTGACCCACCACCCACCCCCGCTCCGACGCGTCGATCATGAACTTAAGGCAGGGTTCGACGGCGTGTCGCTGCCATAAGTTCATGATCAACTCTTGAGGACGAAGGACGGAACAGACATGACCCGGCTCTGGGGAGGGCGGTTCGCGGACGGACCCGCCGAGGCACTGGCACGGCTGTCGGTCAGCGTGCACTTCGACTGGCGGCTCGCGCCGTACGACCTCGCCGGGTCCCGCGCGCACGCCCGGGTCCTGGCCGCCGCCGGCCTGCTCGACCCCGACGAGCTCGGCAAGATGCTCGCGGCCATCGACGACCTCGACGCGGCCGTGGCCACCGGCACGTTCCGGCCCACCATCGAGGACGAGGACGTGCACACCGCTCTCGAACGCGGCCTGCTGGAGCGCCTCGGCACCCTCGGCGGCAAGCTGCGCGCGGGCCGGTCCCGCAACGACCAGGTCGCCACCGACCTGCGCCTCTACCTGCGCGACCACGCCCGCGACCTGGCCGGGCGCATCACCGAACTCGCCGATGCGCTCACCGAGCAGGCCGGCCGCCACGTCGACACCCCCGCCCCCGGCCTGACCCACGTGCAGCACGCCCAGCCGGTCACCTTCGGCCACTGGCTGCTCGCCCACGTGCAGCCGCTGCTGCGCGACCTGGACCGGCTGCGCGACTGGGACGAGCGCACCGCGGTCAGCCCGCTCGGCGCGGGCGCCCTGGCCGGCTCCGGCCTGCCGCTCGACCCCGGCGCGGTCGCCAAGGAGCTCGGCTTCCGCACCTCGTTCCCCAACTCGATGGACGCCGTCAGCGACCGCGACTTCGTCGCCGAGTTCCTGTTCATCACCGCGCTGCTCGGCGTGCACCTGTCCCGGCTCGGCGAGGAGGTGGTGCTGTGGACGTCGTACGAGTTCGGCTGGGTCGAGCTGGACGACGCCTTCGCCACCGGCTCGTCGATCATGCCGCAGAAGAAGAACGCCGACATCGCCGAGCTGGCCCGGGGCAAGGCCGGCCGCCTCATCGGCGGGCTGGTCAACGTGCTGACCATGCTCAAGGGCCTGCCCCTGACGTACGACCGGGACATGCAGGAGGACAAGGAGCCCGTGTTCGACGCCGTAGACACGCTCACCCTCGTGCTGCCCGCGCTCGCCGGGATGATCTCCACCATGACGGTACGGGTGGACCGGCTCGCCGCGTCCGCGCCCGTCGGCTTCTCCCTGGCCACCGAGGTGGCGGACTGGCTCGTCCGCAAGGGCGTGCCGTTCCGCGACGCGCACGAGATCACCGGCAAGCTGGTGGCCTTGTGCTCGGTGCGCGAATGCGAGCTGCACGAGGTCAGCGACAGCGACCTGGCCGCCGTCAGCGAGCACCTCGACCCGTCGGTCCGCGACGTGCTCACCGTCAAGTCGGCCCTGGCCGCCCGCACCACCCCCGGCTCCACCGGCCCCGGCCCCGTGGCCGACCAGCTCGCCTCGGTCACCGACCAGCTCAAGACCTGGCACACCTGGTCCGCCGAATCCGTCGTCCCCCACTGACCCGCGCGCCCACCCCGCCGCGCCTCCGACCGCGCCTTCGCGGCGCGCGTTCCCGCCGCGCGTTCCCGGCGCAACTCTTAACGACTTGCGGCCTCCTGGCCCCGGGAGCCCGCAAGTCGTTAAGAGTTCGGGCAGGCGGGCAGGCGGCGCGTGGGCCGGGGTTGGCCGGCGGCCGGTGGTGGGATCGGGTCAGATGCGGCCGTAGGCGCGTAGGGTCAGGAGGCGGTCGACGGCGAGAGTGCCCTTGGCGTCGCGTTCGGCCAGCCGCCACGCGTCGGCGTCGACCTCGGCCCAGCTCCACGTGAGCGGCCAGGAGCCGTCCGGCAGCTGCCGGTCCTGCAGATAGTCCAGGTTCGCCGCGATCGACGCCTGATCCACCGCCGACGACAGCGGCGAGTCCGGGGTGTGCGCCACGTCCAGCGGCTGCAGCAGGTACTCCGTCCACGCCTCCGGCCGGTTCTCCACCCGCTGGGCGGCGGCGCGGCGCAGCGCGGCGAGCGCCCGCCGCCGCGCCGCCTCGGGCAGGTTCCGGGCCTGGAGGAACAGCTCCGCCGCGGTCAGCTCGCCGCGGTCCAGCCCGCTCGTCCTGGCGACCCCGTCCTCCAAGCGGGTCAGCACCGTCTCGGTCAGCTCCGCGAGCAGCGCGGGCGGGACCAGCTCCCGGTACTCCCACAGCACCCCGGCCAGCCCCGCCGTCGGGTTGAGCACACAATCGTTGAAGGTGGCGCCGATGTCCGCGTACGTCCACCACGGCGCGCGGGGTGAGTCCTCCGTCTCCGGGGCCACGATCCACCAGCGCCGCTCGGCGGCGTCATAGGTGTCCACCAGGTAGCCGACGGCCCGGCGGACCAGCGGCTCGGCCGCGCCCGCGCCGATCTCGTGCAGCACCGTGCCCGCGCACCAGGTCGCCACCGCCGAAGACACGGGGGTACGCAGATCCGGCTCCAGCGCATGCCCGAAACCGCCGTCGTCGTTCTGGTACGACACCAGCTCGTCGAGCACCGTCCGGGCCGGGCCGGACTCGAAGTGGAACCGCAGCCGCGCCCGGTCCAGCGGCCGCCCCTGCTCGAACACGAACTCCCTGGCCCGCGTGAAGACAGTCGACATCCGCCGATGTTCGCGCACGGGTACGACAGCACGGATTTTGCATTCGGCCACGCGCCGGAGTTCCCTGGTGGCGTGGACTACTCGCTGCTCGACGCGCCCGCCGCCCAGATCACCGACACCGCCCGCGGCCTGCTGGGCTGGCAGCTCGAAGCCAACGGGGTGCGGATCAGGATCACCGAGGTCGAGGCGTACGCCGGCGTCGGCGAGGACCCCGCCTCGCACAGCCACCGCGGCCCCACCCCGCGCAGCTCGGTGATGTTCGGCCCGGCCGGCGTGCTCTACGTGTACTTCGTCTTCGGCATGCACTGGTGCATGAACGTCACCGCCGGCCACGAGGGCGAAGCGGCCGCGGTGCTGCTGCGCGCGGGCGCGGTGGTCGGGGGAGTGGACCTGGCCCGCGAGCGGCGCGGCCAGGTCGCCGACCGCGAGCTGGCCCGGGGTCCGGCCCGGCTGGCCATGGCGCTGGGCATCGACGGGTCCGCGAACCGCACGTCACTGCTCGACGGCACCGGGCCCGCGCGCCTGCTCCCCGCCCCGGCCGTGTCGCCGGAGCTGGTCAGGTCGGGTCCGCGGGTCGGCGTCGCCGCCGCGCACGACCGGCCGTGGCGCTTCTGGCTGCACGGCGAACCCTCCGTGAGCCCGTACCGCCGCCACACCCCTCGCCGCCGCACCGCGCCCACACCGCGGCCGTCGTAGTCCTCGGTGGTGGTCAGGCGGGGTCGGGGCGGAGGACGGCGCCGACGCCTTCGTCGAGCCGGACCTCGGCGGCGTTGACGATGATCAGCTCAGCGTCGTTGAGCACCGCGGCGCGGACCAGCGCGTCCTCGGCGCGTACCGGATGGGCGCGGGACGCCCCCAGCTGCCGCAGCCGTTCCTCGCTCGCGGACAGGTCGGCCGGCGAGTCGCCGATCCACACCCGGGCCTTGGCCAGCGCGGCCGGGTCCAGCAGCAGCGCCTCGACCTGCCGGTTCTCGAACGCGGCCAGGGTGTCGGTGACACCCGACGCGGCCGGTTCGGCAGTGCTGCCGGGCAGCGGCTCGCCGTCGCGCATGGCCAGCAGCGGCGTCACATGCGGCAGCGGGGCCATCTCGGCGCTGTCGGTGCACAACGGCTGCGGCATCGCCTCGGCGTAGTGCACCCGGCCCTGTGCGGCGAACACGGCCAGACCGTGGCGCTCGCGCGGACGCCGGTACTGGGCCAGCGCACCCTCCAGCGCCAGCAGCGTCGGCTCGTCGATGCCCTCGTCGAGCAGCGTCTCCCGGGCGGCCCGCCAGCGCAGCTTCAGCGCCGCGGCGGTCGCCTCGGTGTGATCGGTCCCGTCGATGTACAGCGACGCCCACGGGCCGGGGATCTCATACATGGCGCGAAGAAACGACAGTTCCATGCCCGCGCTATGCCCGCGTCCCGATCGCCGCAACCGCGCGATCATGCCAGGTTCACGAACGCGCGGACTCCGACGCGGCAGGGCGGCCCGGAATCGGCGGTCGTGTGGTCTGTCGGGCTGCCATGGGACGAGCCAGGGCGGCGAGCCGACGTGGTGGCGGCCCACGGCCTCCCCGTCGCGAGTGCTGACCAGCGGCGACGACGGTAGCCGGGCCGGGTGGCCCGGCTCGGCGGTGGGGAAACCGGTTGTCGGCCGGTCCGCGCGATGCGCGACAATCGACGGCGTGACGGACATCCTCGATGATCTGCAGTGGCGTGGCCTGCTGCAGGACTCCACCGACCTGGACGAGCTGCGCAAGCACCTGGCCGAGGGGCCGGTGACGTTCTATGTCGGCTTCGACCCGACCGCGCCCAGCCTCCAGGTCGGCAACCTGGTGCAGGTGCTGACCGCGCGCCGGCTCCAGCAGGCGGGGAACATTCCGGTGCTGCTGGTCGGCGGTGCGACCGGCCTGATCGGCGACCCGAAGGCCGAGGGCGAGCGCTCGCTGAACTCGGAGGAGACCGTCGCCGGCTGGGTGGACAAGATCCGCCGGCAGGTGGAGCCGTTCTTCGAGTTCGAGGGCGCCAACGCGGCGCGGATGGTCAACAACCTGGACTGGACCTCGCCGCTGTCGGCGATCGAGTTCCTGCGCGACGTCGGCAAGCACTTCCCGGTGAACCAGATGCTGGCCCGTGAGGTGGTCAAGGCGCGGCTGGAGAGCGGCATCAGCTTCACCGAGTTCGCGTACCAGATCCTGCAGTCGCACGACTTCTACCAGCTGCACCAGCGCTACGGCGTGACGTTGCAGCACGGCGGCTCCGACCAGTGGGGCAACATCATCGCCGGCGTCGACTTCAACCGGCGCAAGGGCGTGCGCGGCGTGCACGCGTTCACCACTCCGCTGATCACGCGCGCCGACGGCACCAAGTTCGGCAAGAGCGCCGAAGGCATGTCGGTCTGGATGGACGCGACCATGACCAGCCCGTACGCCTTCTACCAGTTCTGGTTCAACGCGGCCGACGCCGACATCGTGAACTACCTGAAGGTGTTCAGCTTCCGCTCCCGCGCGGAGATCGAGGAGCTGGCGAAGGAGACCGCGGAGCGGCCGTTCGCGCGGGCCGGGCAGAAGGCGCTGGCCGAGGAGCTGACCACGCTGCTGCACGGCAAGGACGAGTGCGAGCAGGTCATCACGGCGTCGCAGGCGCTGTTCGGCCGCGGCGCGCTGACCGACCTCGCCCCGTCGACGCTCCGCTCGGCGCTGGCCGAAGCCGGCCTGGTCGAGGTCGACGAGCTGCCCAGCGTCGCGGTGCTGTTCAAGGAGTCGGGCCTGGCGGCGAGCATGGGCGAGGCACGGCGCGCGGTCGCCGAGGGCGGCGCGTACATCAACAACGAGCGCATGTCCGATGCCGACGCCCCGGTGTCCGCGGACCTGCTGCTGCACGGCAAGTACCTGGTGCTGCGCCGCGGCAAGAAGACCATCGCCG
Organism: Catellatospora aurea; assembly: GCF_042663325.1. NCBI lineage: Bacteria > Bacillati > Actinomycetota > Actinomycetes > Micromonosporales > Micromonosporaceae > Catellatospora > Catellatospora aurea. The sequence continues at coordinate 491 of NZ_JBHTAC010000040.1, read as the reverse complement.
GTGCTGAGCTGCGGAAATAGGCAGTTGACCATGATGTGACGCGGGACGCGTCCCCCCGATTTGCGGGCGGCGGCGCGTCCCGCGTAATGTTCTCTCTGCCAGCGCGGAACGGACAAAACAGCCGAGACCGGAAGGTCGGAGCGAAGAGGCCGGAGCGCACCGGGTGGGGCCGATTTGATCGGCCGAAACCAACCGGGTATGGTTACCGAGCCGGTGACGAGCCGGGCGGATGAGTTCGCCGAGAATCTTCTCGGAGGGGACCGTCGGCCGGGTCACTGGTTCTCCTCGAACCTCGTACGGACCTAGCGGTTCTGCGTGTTCGGGGTGTCCAAACGGACGAGCCGGACAGATCCGAAAATTCGGATTTGACACGGAACGGCCGGATGGGTAAGCTGGATGAGTTGCCCCGGAGGCGGCCAGGGAGACCTGGACGACGCGGTGTGTGCTTGTTCTTTGAGAACTCAACAGGGTGCTATTTAAGCCAAGTGCCA
>NZ_JBHTAC010000039.1:0-75505 GCF_042663325.1 Catellatospora aurea | reverse complement strand
CCCGGCCCAGTTCGCCGAGCTGATGGCCAACGCCTACCCGCCGCTCTCCTGACCGGCTGAGCACAAAGGAAGGGCACCTTCTTAACGCTCCGCGTTGAGAAGGTGCCCTTCTTAACCCTGCGAGTGGGTTGTCGCCGGTCAGCCGCCCTGCCCGGACGGCTGCGAGCCGCCCGACCAGCCGCCGCCGCGGCCGGGCCGGCCGTCGCCGCTGCTCCCGTCGCCGGAGCCGCTGTCGCCGGAGCCGTTGTCGCCGCCACCGTCGGAACCATTGTCTCCGCTGGAGCCGTTGTCATTCCCGTTGTCGGAGCCGTTGTCGTTGTGGTCGCCGCGGCCCGGCCGGTCGTCGCCGTTGTCGTGCGAGTTGTCGCCGTTGCCGTCGTGGGACTCGTCCCGCGGCTGCTCCGGCTCGGTGGGCTCCGGCTCGGGCGAGAACGCCGACGTGCGCTGCGGGGCGGGGAAGTCCTTGACCTCCAGCCCCGCCGACCCGGTGGCCAGCGTCGACCCGACGGCCCGGTACACCTTCGACAGCACCGCCGCGCCGACCGCGTCGGTGGGGGTGTCCGGGTTCGCCGCGATGGCGGCCGCGGCCAACTGCGGGGTGTACGCCACGAACGACTCCGTCATGTTGTCGGTCGAACTGCCCGTCTTGCCGGCCACCGCTCGCCCGCCGAGCAGGTCCGACACCGCCGTGGCGGTGCCGCCGTCGCAGCGGCCGAACGCGCCGGACTGCCCGACCGGGCAGCGGGCCGCGTCGGTGGCCGCCCGCGCGATCTCCGGGCTGACCGCCGGCCCGCACGCGGGGTTCGCCACGTCGAGCTGCTTGCCGGTGCCGTCGGTGACCGTGGTGACGGGCAGCGGCGAGCAGTAGACGCCGTCGGCGGCCAGGGTCGCGTACGCGTTGGCCAGGTCCAGCGGCGTGGTCAGCGAGACGCCCAGCACGAACGAGCCCCAGCCCGCCGCGTCGGTGGCCGCGTGCGAGGCGTTGTCCGGGTGCCGGAACCTGATGCCCAGCCGCTGCGCCATCTCGATGGTCTTGTCCGCGCCGACCTGCTGCTCCAGCCAGACGAAGTAGGTGTTCACCGAGCGGCCGAAGCCGGTCCACATGTCCCGCTTGCCGTCCATCCAGGCCGGGGTGGCGTTGCGCGGGCACCAGTACCCGTCGCAGCTGGCCGGGCCGGTCGCCTCGGGCCAGGTGGTGGTGAGCTTGGTCGGCGCGTCGAAGCTCGTGTCGAGGGTCTTGCCGGCCTCCAGCGCGGCCAGCATGGTGAACATCTTGAAGGTCGATCCGGCCTGGTAGCCGTGGATGCCGGTGCCGCCCGCCACGAGCTGGTTCATGGTGTTGCCCGCGCCGGTCGCCGCGCTGTAGCGGCGGTTGACCGCGAGCGCCAGCACCTTGCCGGTGCCGGGTTCGACGACGGCCATCGGCAGGGCACGCTTGTCCGTGTACCCGTACACCTTGGTCACCTGGGCCTGGGCCGCGTTCTGGAGCTTCGGGTCGAGCGTGGTGACGATGCGGTAGCCGCCCTGGCGTAGCGCCTGCTCCCGGTCTTCGGCGGTGTCGCCGAACGTGTCCTGGTCACGCCACCAGCTGCGGAAGTAGTCGCAGAAGAAGCCCCAGCCCTGCCGGGAGGCGGTGCAGTCGTTGGGGTTCGCGCCGCGCTTGACCACCGGCGTGTCGGCCTTGGCGGTCGCGGCCTGCGCGGCGGTGATCGCGCCGGTGCCGGTCATCGCGGTCAGCACGTAGTCGCGGCGGGACAGGGCGCGCTCGATGCCGCCGTTGAGCGGGCTGTCCGCCTCGGGCGACTGGAGCAGGCCGGCCAGCAGCGACGCCTCGCTCAGGGTCAGCTGCGCGGGGTCCTTGGAGAAGTAGGTGTGGGCGGCGGCGTAGATGCCGTACGCGCCGGAGCCGAAGTAGGCGATGTTCAGGTAGCCCTGGAGGATCTGCTCCTTGCTCAGCTCCTTCTCCAGCGCCAGGGCGTACCGGGCCTCGCGGATCTTGCGGGCGGGGGTCTGCTCGGTGGCCTCGGCGCGCTGCTCGGTGGACAGCGACGGGTCGCTCTTGAGCACGTTGCGCACGTACTGCATGGTCAGCGTCGACGCGCCCTGGGAGACGCCGCCGCCGGCCCCGTTGGCGACCACGGCGCGCAGCACGCCCTTGAGGTCCACCCCGTGGTGGGAGTAGAAGCGGGCGTCCTCGGCGGCGACCACGGCCTGCGGCACGACGGGGGCGACCTCGGCCAGCGTCACGTCGCGGCGGTTCTCGTCGTAGAAGGTGGTGACGACGGTCTTGCCGTCGTTGGCGTACAGGTAGCTGGCCTGCGCCGTGGTGGGGTGCTTGAGCACCTCGGGGAGCGTGTCGTAGGCGGGCGCGGACTGCTCCACCGCCCAGTTGGCCAGCGCGGCCGCGGGCATCGCACCGGCGGCGACCACGGCTCCCGCGACCACGGCGAGCAGCGTGAGTCGGGTCATCCGGTTGAGCGGCGGCATCGCGGCACCTTCGGGGGAGGGGGCGGGGATGCTCAAGACTGCCCGGAGATCTCCGATGTGCCAGGATATGTGAGGTGCATCTCATCTGAAATGGGCATATGTCGACCAGGTATGCGGTCTTCCTGTTCATGGGCAAGTTTGGTGACCCGGAAAACAGCGTGCCGCTACCCGAAATATCGTTGCGATGCGTATAGTTGAACCGTCACGTAAACAGCTTCACGCTACGTCTACCGGAGGGCAACCGACATGACCACGCTGAACACCCGCACCTGGAACGGCCTGACCATCCCCGCCGCCGGCACCTACGCCATCGACGCCGCGCACACGCGCGTCGGCTTCGTGATCCGGCACATGGTGGTGAGCAAGGTCCGCGGCTCGTTCAAGGACGTCGCCGGTGAGATCGTCGTGGCCGAAGACCCGCTGGCCTCGTCGGTCACCGCCGTGATCCAGGCGGCCAGCATCGACACCGGTGTCGCCGACCGCGACAACCACCTGCGCACCGGCGACTTCCTGGAGATCGAGAAGTACCCGGAGCTGAGCTTCCGCAGCACCGGCCTGCGCGCCGTGTCGGGCGACGAGTTCACCCTCGTCGGCGAGCTCACCATCAAGGACGTCACCAAGACGGTCGAGCTCGCGCTCGAGTTCGGCGGCGTGGCCAAGAACCCGTGGGGCCAGGAGGTCCTCGGCTTCACCGCCACCACCGAGATCGACCGCGAGGACTTCAACGTGACCTGGAACCAGCCGCTGGAGACCGGTGGCGTCCTGCTCGGCAAGACCCTCAAGATCGAGATTGAGGGCGAGGCCACCCGCCAGGCCTGAGCCTGACGGGCTCCGCGCGGCCGCGACCGACGGTCCGTCGACGCCCCGCCCCGGTGGTGCTTGGGGGAGTGCCCCGGGAACACGCGGGAGGCGTCCGGGCCGGTCGCGGCCGCGATGTGCCGGGCGTACGCGTGGCCGCGCGGAGCGCCCGGCGATCGGGGAACCCGCCGCTGCCTTCCGTCTCCTCGGGGCAGCCGGGTTCCCCGGCATCTTTCGGCAGGGGGCGGTCCGTTCGGGCCGCCCCCTGCCGGCATGGGCGGGCTCGCGCGGCCGGGTCGGCGGACCGCGCCGCCGTCGCAGATGCCAGGGGTAGATTCGCCACATGACCGCATTTCGGATCGGTGAAGCGGCGGAGCTGCTGGGCGTCAGTGCGGACACGGTGCGGCGGCTGGTCGACTCGGGTCGGCTGCGGGCACACCGCGACGAGCACGACCACCGGATGGTGGCCGGGGAGGACCTGGCGGCGTACGCCCGCACCCAGGCCGACGACCCCGACGGCCGGGCCGACCGCTCCTCGGCCCGCAACCGGATGCGCGGCATCGTCACCGCCATCGTCAAGGACACCGTGATGGCCCAGGTCGACATCCAGGCAGGCCCCTACCGGGTGGTGTCGCTGATGAGCCGCGAGGCCGTCGAGGAACTCGGCCTCGACGTGGGCAGCGTCGCCGTGGCCGTCATCAAGTCCACCAACGTGGTGGTCGAGCGTGACTGACCCGCTCGCCCGCCTCACGATCATCCGACTTGCCCGGCAACCGGGCGAACGGCTCGTCAAGATACGCACCCCTGCCCGGCAAGTCGAGCGATCATGAGCGCGCGGCGCTCGGGCGGGGCGGGCCGCGCGGTCGGTGAATGGCCGGCGGGGCGGCCGCTGCTCTCGGCGCACCTGGTCGTCGACCGGCCCGGATTCCGCCTCGACGTCACGCTGTCGGTGTCCCCGGGCGAGGTCGTGGCGCTGCTCGGACCCAACGGCGCCGGCAAGACCACGGCGCTGCGCGCGCTGGCCGGACTGCTGCCGCTGTACGCCGGGCGGCTGCGCCTGGGCGAGGTGGTCCTCGACGAGCCCGCCGCCGGGCTGTTCGTGCCGCCCGAGCACCGGCGGGTCGGTGTGGTGTTCCAGGACTACCTGCTCTTCCCGCACCTGTCCGCGCTGGACAACGTCGCGTTCGGCCCGCAGGCGCGGGGTGCCTCGCGCCGCGTGGCGCGGGCCGAGGCGGCCCGCTGGCTGGAGCGCGTCGAACTGACCCCGCTGGCCCGGCAGCGGCCCCGGCAGCTGTCGGGCGGGCAGGCCCAGCGGGTGGCCCTGGCCCGCGCCATGGCCGTCGGCCCCGACCTGCTGCTGCTGGACGAGCCGCTGGCCGCGCTGGACGCGCGTACCCGGATGGAGACCCGGGCCCGGCTGCACCACGACCTGCGGGCGCACGAGGGCGCGACACTCCTGGTCACCCACGATCCGCTGGACGCGCTGGTGCTCGCCGACCGGCTCGTCATCGTCGAGGACGGCCGGATCGTTCAGGAGGGCGACGCCGCCGCCGTCACCGCTCGCCCGCGCACCGAGTACGTTGCCCGGCTGGTCGGGCTGAACCTGTACCGCGGCCGGGCCGACGGGCACGCCGTCACGCTGCCCGGCGGGTTCACCATGGTCGCCGACGACGAGGTGCACGGCGACGCCTTCCTCGCCTTCCCGCCCTCGGCGGTGGCCCTGCACCCGCGGCAGCCCGCGGGCAGCCCGCGCAACACCTGGGCGGCGACCGTGGTCGGGGTGCTGCCGCACGGCGACCACCTGCGGGTGGAGCTGGGCGGCCCGATCCGGGCCGCCGCCGAGATCACCCCGGCGTCGGCCGCCCAGCTCGGCCTGCTGCCCGGCAGCGAGGTCTGGGCCGCGGTGAAGGCCACCGAGACCCGGGCTTACGAGTACTGACCCACCGCCGAGCCGCGACCGTTCGTCGGGAAGGGCACCTTCCTCTACCTATGGCGTACCTATGGCGATGTGAAGGTGCCCTTCCTTCGGTCAGAGGTGGGCGAGGTAGGTGGGGGACGGGTGGCGGGTGACGGCGGTGATCACGCCGGCGTCGCGGACGTCCTGCTCGATGCGGGTGAAGGCGTCGTCGTCGGGGGCGGTCAGGGAACGCAGGGGAGTGCGCATGGAGACCTTGGCCTCGGACTTCGCGCGGCGCACGGCTTCGATCGCGGCCGTCGCGGCGGCCAGCGGGGCCGGGTCGCCCGCGAGGCCGTCCAGGTCGGACGCGGCGGGCCAGGCGGCGGTGTGGATCGAGCCGGGCTGCCACCACGACCAGGCCTCCTCGGTCACGAACGGCAGCACGGGAGCGAGCAGCCGCAGCAGCGCCGACAGCGCGGCACGCAGGGTGAGCCGGGCCGAGTCCGCGGCGGCCGGGCCGTGCTGGCCGTACGCGCGCAGTTTCACCAGTTCCAGGTAGTCGTCGCAGAACAGCCAGAAGAAGCGCTCCGCGGCGTCCAGGGCCCGGCCGGCGTCGTACCCGTCGAGCGCGGCGGTCGCCTCGGCGATCACGGGCTGCAGCGCGGCCAGCAGGGCGCGGTCCAGCGGTTCGGACACCGTCGCGGCCGGGTCGGGTTCGCCGAGGCCGAGCACGAAACGTGTCGCGTTGAGGATCTTCATGGCGAGCCGCCGGCCCACCCGCATCTGGCCGGTGTCGAAGGCCGTGTCCGCGCCTGGCCGAGCCGCGGCGGCCCAGTAGCGCACCGCGTCCGAGCCGTGCTCGGCCAGCAGGCCCAGCGGCGTCACCACGTTGCCCACCGACTTGGACATCTTCTTGCGGTCCGGGTCGAGGATCCAGCCCGCGATGGCCGCGTTGCGCCAGGGCAGCGCATCGTGCTCGGTGTGCCCGCGCAGCACCGTGGCGAACAGCCAGGTACGGATGATCTCGTGGGACTGCGGGCGCAGGTCCATCGGGAACACCCGGGCGAACAGGTCGTCGTCGAAGCCCCAGCCGCCCGCGATCTGCGGCGTCAGCGACGAGGTGGCCCAGGTGTCCATGACGTCGGGGTCGGCCGTGAAGCCGCCGGGGCGGCCGCGCTGGTCCTCGGTGTACCCGGGCGGGGTGTCCGAGCTGGGGTCGATCGGCAGCGTGTGCTCGGCGGGCGTGATCGGCCTGTCGTGCTCGGGCAGGCCGTCGGCGTCCAGCGGGTACCACACCGGGATCGGCACGCCGAAGAAGCGCTGCCGGCTGATCAGCCAGTCCCCGGCCAGCCCGGCCACCCAGTGCTCGTACCGGGTGCGCATGTGCGCGGGGTGCCAGGTCAGCTCCCGGCCGCGGGCGTGCAGCCGGTCGCGCAGCGCCTCGTCGCGGCCGCCGTTGCGGATGTACCACTGCCGGGTGGACACGATCTCCAGCGGCTTGTCGCCGCGCTCGTAGAACTTCACCGGATGCGTGATCGCCTCCGGCTCGCCGAGCAGCTCGCCGCTGTCGCGCAGCAGCGCGGTGATGCGCTCCCGTCCGGTGTGCACCGTCGCCCCGGCCAGCCCGGCGTAGGCGGCCCTGCCGGCCTCGGACAGGCCGCTGGGCGCGTCGGGCAGGAAACGGCCGTCGAAGCCGAGCACGGGCCGTGTGGGCAGGTCCAGCTCGCGCCACCAGATCACGTCGGTGGTGTCGCCGAACGTGCACACCATCGCGATGCCGGTGCCCTTGGCCGGGTCGGCCAGCCGGTGCGCCAGCACCGGCACCCGCGCGCCGAACAGCGGCGAGCGCACCGTGCTCCCGAACAGCGGGCGGTAGCGCTCGTCGTCCGGGTGCGCCACCAGCGCCACGCAGGCAGGCAGCAGCTCAGGCCGGGTCGTGGCCACCGTGATCGGTGCGGCGCCGGACGCGTCGGGGTGGAACACCAGCCGGTGGTACGCCCCCGGGCGGTCCCGATCCTCCAGCTCGGCCTGCGCCACCGCGGTCCGGAACGTGGTGTCCCACAGCGTCGGGGCCTGCGCCGGATACGCGTCGCCCCGGTCCAGGGCGCGCAGGAAGGCCCGCTGCGACACGGCGCGGGCCCGCGTCCCGATCGTGGTGTACAGCAGCGACCAGTCCACCGACAGGCCCACCAGCCGCCACACCCGCTCGAACGCCTCCTCATCCCGCGCGGTCAGCCGCTCGCACAGCTCGATGAAGTTGCGCCGCGACACCGGCACCTGGCTCTTGCCGGGCTTCTCCGGCGGCGTGAACCCCGGGTCGTACGGCAGCGACGGGTCGCAGCGCACTCCGAAGAACTGCTGCACCCGGCGCTCGGTGGGCAGCCCGTTGTCGTCCCAGCCCATCGGATAGAACACGGCCTTGCCGCGCATGCGCTGGAAGCGCGCGATGACATCGGTCTGGGTGTACGAGAACACGTGCCCCACGTGCAGCTCGCCGCTGGCGGTCGGGGGCGGGGTGTCGATGGCGAACACGCGCTCGCGCGGCGCGGCGCGATCGAAGCGGTACACACGCTCGGATTCCCAGCGCTGTGCCCACTTGTCGGGCAGCCCGTCGATGGTCGGCTTGTCCGGAAGGTTCATGACCTCACCTCGGTGGGATGAGCGCCCCGAACGCGAGAGAGGTTGGGTGACCACCGCGCGCCCTGGGGCGCGGCGATCGAAGAGACTACGCGCGGCCCGAGTCGGCTACGCGTACGACGAACGACGTGAAGAGCGCGTGGGTCATGGCTCCTCCTTCGACGTCGCTCGTTTGTGCCGATGGTAACCGGTCGGCCCGATCTCTGCTGCCCCGTCCACCCCCGGTGGACAAGGCCTGGCTGTGGGGATGAGCGCGGATCGGCCGTTGTGGCGGTTGTCCGCGGGTGGGGCGGTTGTTACGGTCCGTTCTCGCTGGTCGCGGCTCGGCGACCGGCCCACCCTGACAAGAAGGACACATCTGTGACCACGACGACGGCGACCGCCAGCAAGTCCTGGCTCGTCACCCTGCTGCTCTGCTTCTTCCTCGGCGCCCTGGGCGTGCACCGCTTCTACGTCGGCAAGATCGGCACGGGCATCCTGATGCTGATCACCTTCGGCGGCCTGGGCCTGTGGGTGCTGATCGACTTCATCATGATCCTGATCGGCAAGTTCTCCGACAAGCAGGGCAACGCGCTCGCCAAGTGAGCTGATCCTGCGCCCGCGCGTTGACGCGGGCGACCGGCGGCCCCTCGCGCCTGTTCGGCTCGGGGGGCCGCCGCTGTATCCTGATTCTCTTGTGACCACCTCTGACCTGGCCGGCGCCCTCGAAGGCACGCTCGACGACGGCCGCCACATGACGCGCATCACCACGTTCTACCCCCGCCGCGGGCGGGTGAGCGGACGCCACGAGGACGCGCTGACCAGGCTGTGGCCCACCTACGGCGTCGACATCGCCGACCCGTACCCCCCGCTGGACACCGCGGCCCTGTTCGGCCGTGACGCGCCGCTGGTGCTGGAGATCGGCTCCGGGATGGGCGACGCCACCGTCGCCATGGCCGCCGCCGACCCGGGCCGCGACTACCTGGCCGTCGAGGTGTTCCCGCCCGGCCTGGGCAACCTGCTGGCCGTCGTCGACGAGCGCGGGCTGGCCAACGTACGCGTCGCCCAGGGCGACGCGCTGCACCTGCTGCGGCACATGATCGCACCGGACAGCCTGGCCGCCGTGCACGTCTACTTCCCCGACCCGTGGCCCAAGGCACGCCACCACAAGCGGCGGCTGATCCAGCCCGACAACGTGGCGCTGCTGCGCTCGCGGCTGGCCGTGGGCGGGGTGCTGCACTGCGCCACCGACTGGGCCGACTACGCCGAGCAGATGGCCGAGGTTCTGGACGCCGCCGATGGCCTGGCCAACCTGCACGACGGCTTCGCCCCGCGCCCCGCCCACCGCCCCGTCACCAAGTTCGAGCAGCGCGGCATAGCCGCCGGCCGCCAGATCTTCGACCTCCTCTACCACCGCACCTGCTGACCGCCTGTTCAGGTGTGGAGGTAAGTTTCGTCGTCTAGTTGTTACTTGTAGGTTCTCGACGGCATCGATATATCTTCATTAATGTGTGGCCACCAGACTCCTCTACCCCGGGAGGTTCTTCCATGGTGGCTACCGCCACACCTCTGCTGCGCCGGGCTGCGGCGTTCGCGGGCGGCGTCGCGCTGACCCTCGGCGCGCTGCTGTCCGTGCCCACCGCCGCGCAGGCGAGCACCGACTACGGTCCGGCGGCCTGGGTGCCCGCGAGCACCAGCAACTACACCAACGCCAGCCGCGAGTCCGACTACAACATCAACTACGTGGTCATCCACACGATCCAGGGTTCGTACACCAGCGCCATCAACTGGTTCCAGAACCCGTCCGCGCAGGTCAGTGCCCACTACGTGGTGTCCAAGGGCGGCGCGGTCACCCAGATGGTGCGCGAGGCCGACGTCGCCTGGCACGCCGGCAACTGGACCTACAACACGCAGTCCATCGGCATCGAGCACGAGGGCTACGTCGAGCAGGACGGCTGGTACACCGAGGCCATGTACCAGGCGTCGGCGGCCATCGTGCGCAGCGTGACCAGCAAGTACGGCATCCCGCGGGACCGGGCCCACATCATCGGCCACAACGAGGTCCCCGGCGCGACCCACACCGACCCGGGTTCGCGCTGGAACTGGTCGTACTTCATGTCGCTGGTCAACGGCACGACGCCCCCGCCGTCGTGGACGTCGACCGTGGACAACACGACCGCGGGCCGGTTCACCGCCTCGGCCAACTGGGGCACCTCGACGTACTCGTCCCAGCGCTACGGCGCGGACTACCGGTACGCCAACCCCGAGGCCGTCTCCGACGCCGCCTGGTACAAGTTCAACATCCCGGCGACGGCCAGCTACCGGGTCGAGGTCTGGTATCCGGCCAACACCGGCTACAACGCGACCACGCCGTACGTCATCGCTACCACCGGCGGCAACGTGTCGGTGCAGGTCAACCAGCAGGGCAGTGGCGGGGTCTGGGTCAACCTGGGCACGTTCAGCCTCGCCGGGGGCGACTACAACGCCGTCGGCGTGAGCCGCTGGAGCGGCGGGGCGGGATACGTCATCGCCGACGCGGTGAAGCTCACCCGCGTCTGATCCACACCGCCGACCGCAGCCGCGTCCGTGCCGTCCCGACGGCACAGGCGCGGCTGCGGTGCGTGTACCCCCGTTGCGCGGATGCGGATCATCGTGCGGCCTGCTAGGCTCCTGCGCATGTACATCTGAGCGTGATCCCCACGCCCGCGCCGGTGCTCCCGGCGCCGCGAGCGTGCCGCGCCGGCCCACGGGCCCGCGCCGTCTGATCCGTCTTTCCCCACGCCCCTGCCCGCACCGGCAGCCGTCGGCGTGCCCGCATCCGTAGGAGACATTCATGCGTGAAGATCACAGCTCGGAGAACCCCGCCGCGGACGAGACCGCGGAAGAGGTCGAGCAGCAGCCCATGAACCGCGCCGAGCGCCGTGCCAAGGGCAAGAAGTCCCAGCAGCAGGCGTTCGGCAAGCAGGCGGTGACGCCCAAGTCGAGCCAGGGCCACGGCCCGCGGCTGTGGGCCAACCGCCGCGCCGGCTGACCGGCAGCTCCACGATCCGCCGATCCCGTCCGCACCAGCGGAACGGGGTCGGCGGATCTTCTTTGTCGGTGCCCCTGAATACACTCCCGCGGCATGACGATGCAGACCATTGTGGACCGTGTCGCCGGGGCGGGTGGCGGATGTCCGGCCTGGTGACGTACACCGAACTGCTCGACCGGGTGGAGCGGCTGGCCGCCGGCGGCGAGTTCGACGAGGCCGCCTCGGCGCTGGTGGCGCTGCGGCGTTCCGGCGGCGCGGCGGGCGTCGACGGCATGCGGCCGCTGCTGGACCTGGCGGCGGGGCTGCCCCCGGCCCAGCTCACGGCGCTGCTGCAGGCGCTGCTGCGGCACCGGCGCGACGATCGCGGCTGGCATGTCGACAGCGTGATCGGGGCGCTGTGCCCGCTGCTGCCCGGCGAACTGCCCCCGGACCTGGTCGCCGAACTGCTGACCTTCGCCGAGGACAGCTCCTACGACATACCGGTGATGACACTGGCCAAACTGGTCGCGCTGCACCTGCGGCACGCTCCGCTGCCACCCGCGGTGCTGGCCACCATGGAACGCCGCAAGCGGGAGAGCCTGTGGCTGCGGGAGCTGGCGGCCACGGCGGCGGCCCGCTCGGCGCGGTGACCGCGGTCCGTGGCTGCGATCAGGGGCGGGCCGCGGGGGACCGCCGCCGATCGGTGCACACCGGGGGCGCCATCACTGTCTGGTCGGTGCTGTACGCGAGCGTGACCGTGACGCAGTAGTCCCGGCTCGGGTCGAAGCCGGGCAGGGTGACCGTCTCCGTCCCGGCGGGCAGCGACTGCAGCGCGCGCATCGGCTGCCCGGCGGGTGCGGCCGACAGCACCACCGCCGCGGTCGCGCCGTCGGGGTAGGACCAGGTGATGCGCAGCCGTGTGCCCAGGTCGGCGACGGCCAGCCCGGTCACCGGAGGCGGCGCGGACGGGGCCGGGCCGCTCGGGGTGGCGGCGGGCGACGGCGTGGCCTCGCCCGCGTCCGGGTCGCCGGCCAGGATGAACGTTCCCACCAGCGCCACGATCGCGACCACCGCGGCGACCACCGCCAGCGCCGCGGCCCCTGCGCCGCGCCGCCGCCGTGGCGGTGGCGTGCCGCGCTGCGGCGCCAGCAACCCGGGTGGGGGTGTCGTGGCGATCGGGTACGCCGGATCGACGGGCACGTACGGCCTGCCGGGCGTGCGATGCGGCGCGGGGATGGCCTGCCCCGCGCCGGCTCCCGCCCGATCCGGCAGGCGGTCGCGGTCCGGGGAGCGTCCGGAGCGCCCCGGGGCGGGAGCCTCGAAGCCTCCCGGACCGGCCTGCCGCGCAGGGCTGCCGAAGCCGGTCGGGTCGGGATCCGGCGCGGGTCTGCCGAAGCCCAGCAGGTCGTCAAGACCGGTGTCGGCGTCGTCCATGCGGTGCGGCGGGGCGCCCGGCGATCCGGAGCGCCGGATCCGGGCCTGCCGGGCCGGGTCGTCGAACCGTTCGAAGATCTCGTCGTCGGGCCACTCGTCCGGCTCGGCCGCCCGTGGCGCGGGCTGGTGGGGGCCGGGGATCAGGTCCTCGGCCTGCGGGATCAGCACCGGCAGCACGCCCGGCCCCGGATCGTGGGCCCGTCCGGCCTCGTCCTCGGACGGCGCGGTGCCGCAGCGGTGCTCGGTCTGCGCGCGGGCGTGCAGCGCGGCCTGCAGCAGCCGGTGCACGTCGTCGTCGGCGGGCAACGCCGCGGCCTGGGCGCGTACCCCGGCCAGCAGGTCGTGGGCCTGGTCGAAGTCGCCGCAGTCGCGCCACATGCCCGCCAGCCGGATGGTCATGCGCAGGTTGACGGGGTGCCCGGGGCCGTGCCGGGACACGTGCGCGGCGAGCACCTCGGCCAGCTGCCTGCGGCCGTCGGCGCAGCTGCCGCGGGCGTGCTCCACGACCGCCGCGTCGGCGCGGGCGGACAGGGTGCGGTCGGCGTCCGGCCCGTCGGCGGTCGACAGGTCGCGGATCAGGTTCTGGTAGACGTCCGCGGCGCGGTCCAGGGCGCCGGTGCGGTGCAGGCAGACGGCCAGCACACCGAGCGCGTGCAGGGTGTGCCGGTCCAGGTCGCCATGCAGGGCCTGCGCGGCGGCGTGGGCGTACGCCGCCCAGCTGCGCGCCGCGTGCGGCTCGCCCAGGTGCAGCAGCACGCCCGCGTACAGCGCGGCGGTGTCCGCCTCGGCGGCGTCGGCGTGCCGCGGATCCTGGTGGGCGAGCGCGAGCTGGTCGCGCAGCAGTTGCTGGGCAGCCGGGAAGTCGAGCCGGCTCACCAGCTCGCGGGCACGCGCCAGCCGTCCCCCCTCAGGCATGGGACTCATCGTGCCCGCTTCCGCACGATCTGTGAAGCCCCGATGGTCAACACTCCACTTCGGCGCGAGCGGGGATAAGGTGTGCCACCGCGACGGCGCGGGCGTGGTGGAGGGAGTGCGGGATGGGGCGCGAGGTCACGGGGCTGACGGTGGCGGTGACCGGGGCGGCCCGGGGGATCGGCGCGGCGATCGCCGCCCGGCTGGCCGGGGCCGGAGCGAACGTCGTGCTCGGCGACCGGGACCTGCCGGCGCTGACGCGGACCGCCGCGGCGCTGCCCGGCGCGCTGGCGGTGGAGCTGGACGTCACCGACCAGGGGAGCGTGCACGCGTTCCTGGACCGGGCCGAGCAGGCGTTCGGGCCGGTGGACGTGCTGGTCAACAACGCGGGCGTGATGTGGGTCGGGCCGTACGCGCAGGAGCCCGAGCAGGCGGCCCGGCGGCAGTTCGAGGTGAACGTGCACGGCGTGCGGCACGGCTTCCTGGCCGCCGCGCCGCGCATGCGGGCCCGCGGCCGGGGGCAGATCGTCACCATCGCCTCGGCGGCGAGCCGGATCAGCCCACCCGGCGAGGCCACCTACGCCGCCACCAAACACGCGGTGTACGGCTACGCGGCCGCCGTCCGCCACGAGCTGCGCGGCACGGGTGTGCGGGTCAGCCTGGTGATGCCGGCGGTCGTGGAGACCGAACTGGCCCTCGGGACGAGCCACGGCGGCGTGCCGCGGCTGCGTCCGGAGACGGTCGCCGCGGCCGTGGAGCGGGTGATCCGCCGTCCCCGGTTCGAGGTGTTCGTGCCCGGCCGGCTGGACCCGCTGACCCGGCTGCTGGCGCTGCTGCCGCAGTCCGGCCGGGACCTGGCCTACCGGCTGCTGGTGCCGGACCAGGTGGCGCTCGGCGACGGCGCGGCGCGGGCGGCGTACCAGCGGGACGCGGGTCTGTCCGAAGCGGACGGCCAATAGGGAATCCGGGTCTTGTGACCTAGGCCACACGGACATTACCCTTCGGTAACCGCGTGCCCGCGCGGTGGTTCGTACCCCCATATCCGCGTTTTCCGTACCCCCGGAAGGCAGGCTCCCATGCGTCTCGCGCGTCCGTCCCTCGCGCTCGCCGCTGCCCTGGCCGCGGTGCTCCTGTCGGCCAACCCGGCAGCCGCCGCGACCGGTCCCATCCCCAACTCGATGGCCAGCATGGGTGACTCGATCACCCGAGGCTTCAACGCCTGCGGCTGGTACGTCGACTGCACCGCCCGCTCGTTCAGCACCGGCAGCTACACCTCGGTCAACAGCCAGTACCGGCGCATCCTGGCCAAGAACAGCGCCATCAGCGGCCGCAACTACAACGACGCCAAGAGCGGCGCGAAGGCCGCCGACATGCCCGGCCAGGCCAACACCGTGGCGGGCCGCAACGTCGACTACGTGACCATCCTGATCGGCGCGAACGACGCGTGCACCGGTTCCGAGTCGAGCATGACCTCGGTCGCCTCGTTCCGCACCTCCATCGACACGGCCCTGGGCACCCTCAAGACCCGCCTGCCCAACGCCCGGGTCGCGCTGATCTCGATTCCGGACGTCAAGCGGCTGTGGGAGGTCGGCAAGGGCTCGTCGTCGGCCCGCAGCGCCTGGTCGCTGTTCGGCATCTGCCAGTCGCTGCTGGCCAACCCGACCTCCACGGCACAGGCCGATGTGGACCGCCGCGACCGGGTGCGCCAGCGTGTGATCGACTTCAACGCCCAGCTCGCGCAGGCCTGCGCGGCCTACGGGGCCAACTGCGACTTCGACGACAACGCGGTGTTCAACTACCCGTTCGCGCTGTCGCAGGTGAGCACGTGGGACTACTTCCACCCGAACACGGCCGGGCAGACGGTGCTGGCCCAGATCTCGTACGCCGCCGGCCACAACTGGTGAGCTACGCGTAGCCGGGGGCGCCCCGCGGGGTGGGGTGCCCCCTTCGCGCGTGCCAGAATCGACAACACTCTTTACTGTTAACCGTCTTTAACTTAGTGTGGCATTCAAGCTCATGAGCGTATGACCGTCCCACAGCTCGCCGTCGGGCGACGTGCTCCCCGCAGCCGTCGCCCGCCGCGCGCTACCTCGAAAGGACTCCCCGCTCATGAGAAGGTCCTTGCGCGCCGGCCTCGCCACGCTGGGCGTGGCACTGCTGGCCGGCGCGATCTCCCTCGTCGCGATGCCCGCGGCCCACGCCGCGACCGCGACGTTCACCAAGGTGTCCAGTTGGGGCACCGGCTACGAGGGCAAGTTCACCGTCACGAACAACACCTCGGCCACCATCACCAGCTGGAACGTGCAGTTCGACCTGCCCTCCGGCACCACCATGGGCGTGTTCTGGGACGCCGCGGTGACCACGTCGGGTCAGCACGTCACCGCCAACAACGTGGGCTGGAACGGCACCCTCGGTCCCGGCGCGTCGACCAGCTTCGGCTTCAACGCCAACGGCTCGGGCAACCCGACCAACTGCACCGTCAACGGCGCGAGCTGCGGCGGCGGCACCCCGCCGACCTCCTCGCCGCCCGCGGGCGTGCCGGGCAAGCCAGGCAACCCGTCGGTCACCTCGGCCACCAACAGCGCGATCTCGCTGAGCTGGGGCGCCTCGACCGGCACCGTCACCGGCTACCGGGTGTACGAGGGCAGCACCGTGCGCGCCACCGTCACCGGCACCTCCGCCACGCACAGCGGCCTGGGCGCGTGCACGTCGCACACGTACACGGTCAAGGCGTACAACAACAGCGGCGAGTCGGTGGCCAGCAACTCCGTCACCGGCACCACGACCGGCTGCCCCACCTCGAACTTCAAGGGCGCCGCGCCGTACTACTACGTCGGCTGGGGCAACCCGCCCGCGCCTGCCACGGTCATGAGCGCCACCGGCATCAAGTGGTTCACCATGGCGTTCATCCTGTCCGGCGGCGGCTGCACGCCGGCCTGGGACGGCAGCCGCCCGCTGACCGGCGGGGCCGACCAGTCCACCATCAACGCGATCCGGGCCGCGGGCGGCGAGATCGTGCCGTCGATCGGCGGCTGGAGCGGCAACAAGCTCGGCCCGAACTGCTCCTCGGCCACCGCGCTGGCGGCGGCGTACCAGCAGGTCATCAACGCGTACAACCTCAAGGCGATCGACGTCGACATCGAGAACACCGACGAGTTCGAGAACGAGGTCGTGCAGGACCGCATCCTCGGCGCGCTGAAGATCGTCAAGCAGAACAACCCCGGCATCAAGACGATCATCACGTTCGGCACCACGACCACCGGCCCGAGCTGGTGGGGCACCCGTCTGATCAACCAGGCGGCGGCGCTGGGCGCGAACATCGACATCTTCACGATCATGCCGTTCGACTTCGGCGGCGGCGCGAACATGTACCAGAACACGGTCAACGCCGCGGTCGGCCTGCGCAACGCGCTGAAGACGGCGTTCGGCTGGAACGACGCCACGGCCAACGCCCACCTGGGCCTGTCCGGCATGAACGGCCTGTCCGACCAGCAGGAGCTGACCAGCACCGCGACCTGGACCCAGATCCGGGACTGGGCCAACGCCAACGCGATCGCCCGCCTGTCGTTCTGGTCGGTCAACCGCGACCGCGGCTGCGCCGGCGGCGGCGTCCAGTCCGCCTGCAGCGGCATCGCCCAGCCCGACTGGGAGTTCACCCGCATCACCGCGGGCTTCACCCGCTGACCCACCCCGAAACCCCCGGCCCGCGACCATCCCCCCGATGCGCGGGCCGGGCCCCACCCCGCCCCACCCCCTGCCGCAACTCTTAAAGACTTGCGCCTTCGTGAGTATGCCGAGGCCACAGGTCTTTAAGAGTTGCGGACCGGGAGGAACGGGGCTTGCGGGGTTAAGGGGACGTTTAGGGTTGGTGAGTGGACCGCAG
This sequence comes from Catellatospora aurea, assembly GCF_042663325.1. Taxonomy (NCBI): domain Bacteria; kingdom Bacillati; phylum Actinomycetota; class Actinomycetes; order Micromonosporales; family Micromonosporaceae; genus Catellatospora; species Catellatospora aurea. Next base: position 58,468 of record NZ_JBHTAC010000039.1, on the reverse strand, counting down.
TGGCGAGTTGAGCTCGGTGCGGCGCAACGCCGTCTTCGCGACGGTGGCACTCGGCCTGCTGCTGGCGGCGCTGGACCAGACGATCGTGGGCACGGCGCTGCCGACCATCGTCGGGGATCTGGGCGGAGCCTCCCACCTGTCCTGGGTGGTGACGGCGTACCTGCTGGCCGAGACGATCGCCACCGCGCTGGCCGGCAAGCTCGGCGACCTGTTCGGGCGCAAGCTGCTGTTCCAGGTCAGCGTCGCGGTCTTCATCGTCGCCTCGTTCTTCTGCGGGTTCGCGCACAACATGGCCTGGCTGGTGGCCTGGCGCGGCGTGCAGGGGGCCGGCGCGGGCGGCATCCTGGTCACCGCGATGGCCCTGATCGCCGACTACATCCCGCTGCGCGAGCGCGGCAAGTACCAGGGCGCGCTGGGCGGAGTATTCGGCGTCGTGACCGTGCTCGGGCCGCTGCTGGGCGGCCTGTTCACCGACCACCTGTCGTGGCGCTGGGCGTTCTACATCAACATCCCGCTCGGCCTGCTGGTCATGCTCATCTGCGCGTCGACCATGCCGAAGCTGCCCACCGCCGCCCGCCCGATCATCGACTACCTCGGCATCGCCATGATCGCGGTGGCGTCCACCTGCCTGATCCTGATGACCAGCTGGGGCGGCACCGAGTTCCCGTGGCTGTCCCCGGAGATCATCGGATTGGGCGTCGGTGGCCTCGTCGCGCTGCTGCTGTTCGTCGTCGTGGAGCTGCGGGCGCGGGAGCCGATGCTGCCGATGCGGCTGTTCCGCAACCCGGTCTTCACCATCTGCGGGGTGCTCAGCTTCATCGTCGGCTTCTCCATGTTCGGGGCGCTGACCTTCCTGCCGACCTTCATGCAGTACGTCCAGGGCGCCTCGGCGACCGCCTCCGGCCTGCGCATGCTGCCGCTGGTGTTCGGCCTGCTGATCACCTCGATCACCAGCGGCACGATCGTCGGGCGCACCGGCCGGTACAAGTGGTTCCCGGTCATCGGCGGCCTGGTCACGGCGCTGGGCATGTGGCTGCTGTCGCAGATGACGGCGCTGACCACGCTGTGGGTCGAGTCGGCGTTCCTGTTCGTGCTCGGCCTCGGGCTGGGCATGAGCATGCAGACGCTCACCATCGTCGTGCAGAACACCGTCAACTACCACGACCTGGGCGTGGCCACCTCTGGCGTGACCTTCCTGCGTACGCTCGGCAGCGCGTTCGGGGTCGCGCTGTTCGGCACGGTGTACACCCACTCGCTGCAGACGCAGCTGGAGCGGTTCGGGCCGCTGCTCGGGGCGCTCGACCCGCGCCGGCTGGAGAGCCCGGCCGGGGTGCACAGCCTGCCCGCCCCGATCCGGCTGCTGGTGGTCGGCGGCTACACCGAGGCGCTGCAGACGGTCTTCCTGTCGGCGGTGCCGGTGGGCCTGCTGGCCGCGGTCATCGCCCTGTTCCTCAAGCAGGTGCCGCTGCGCGACACCGCTCGCGCCGCGGCCCGGGACCTGGGCGAGGGTTTCGGCATGCCCGAGTCTCCGGACCGCACCGAGCAGCTGGAACGCGCCGTCGCCACGGTATGGCGGCAGAAGGGCAACGCGGCCGCGCCGCACGTGCTGGCCTCGGCCGGGGTCGACGGCGGGGTCGGGCTGGCCTGGTGCCTGTCCCGGGTGGTGCTGTTCGCCGAGCACTACGGGCAGGCCCGGGTGTCCGACATCGCCGAGCACTACCATCTGCCGCCGCAGGTGCTGTGGCCCGCGTTCCAGGGCTACGTCGCCGACGGTTATCTGGGCGCGGTCGACGGCACGGTGGCGCTGACCCCGCGCGGCACCGCCGAGTACGACCGCATCGCGACCGCCTGGCGGCAGTGGCTGTCGGGCGAGCTGTCGGACTGGCACGACACCTCCGACGAGGAGTTCGAGCAGGCGGTCCGCCAGGCCGGCCGCGAGCTGGTGTTCGAGGACGAGACCCCGCCCGCGCCGGTCTCGGCGGTCCCGGCGCTCCCGCAGGCTCCCGCCCGCGCGGGCCCCGGCCGGCACCGGGCCTAGGCGGCCCCGCCCTGCGTGAAAACGGTGTGGCCGGGGTGTGAACCGCGTCCGATCCTCGGGATGATCATCGCCAACCGGCGGGATGGCATGTCACGCTGGCGACCATGGAGATGACCGGGCTGATCGTCGGGGGAGTGGCACTGCTCGCCGCCTCCGCGTACGGCGTGGTCCACCGCCGCCGGGCGGGTAGGGTTCGCGCCGTGCCGACCACCGCCGAACCCGTGAATCCGGTGCTGGCCGAGCTCGGCGTGCGGCCGGGCGAGGTCACCCTGCTGCAGTTCTCGTCCGCGTTCTGCGCCCCGTGCCGGGCCACCCGCGTGGTCTGCGCCGAGGCCGCCCGCACGACGCCCGGCGTGGCCCACGTCGAGGTCGACGCGGAGCAGCGGCTCGACGCGGTGCGCGCCCTGGACATCTGGAAGACCCCCACCGTCCTGATCGTCGACGCCGCCGGCCGGATCGCGGGCCGGGCCCAGGGCGTGCCGAACCGCGCCCAGGTGCTGGCCGCCGTCGCGCCGCTGCTGACCGCCGCGCAGCTGACCGAGGAGAAGGCATGACCGACCCCCGTGGCCCCCGGTTCGCGGCGGCCGTGACCGCCGTCGTGATGATCGTCGTGCTGCTCACCGGCTCCGGCTGGCTGGCCCTGGCCCAGGCGATCGTGTTCGCGCTGACCGCGGCACAACCCCGCCTCGGCCCGTACGGCCTGATCTACCGCACCCTGCTCGCCCCGCGCCTCGGTAAGCCCGCCGAGCTGGAGCCGCTGGCCCCGGTGCGCTTCGCCCAGGCGGTCGGCTTCGTCTTCGCCGCCGCCGCGACGCTGGGTTACCTGCTCGGCTCGCCGCTGACCGGGGCGATCGCCGCCTCGTTCGCGCTGGCCGCCGCCTTCCTCAACGCCGCGTTCGGCCTGTGCCTGGGCTGCGAGCTGTTCCTGGCGTACCGCCGCCTGGTCGGCCGCCCCCTGGCCGCCCGCGTCCCCGTGTCCTGATCCCGCCCGCCGTGTCGGACCCTTCTGCTAGAACGGCGGGGTTGACCCGGCGCGGCGAAGGGGTGAGCTGATGGCGACACGGATCCAGGTGACGATCGACTGCGCGGACCCGGGGCGGCTGGTGGAGTTCTGGGCGCTCGCGCTGCACTACCGGCCCCAGCAGCCACCGGACGGGCACCCCACCTGGCGTTCGTACTGGCTGTCCAAAGGCATCCCGGAGGAGGAACTGGAGGGCGCCGACGGCCTCGACTCGATCGAGGACCCCGACGGCGTCGGGCCGTGCTTCTGGTTCCAGCAGGTGCCGGAGGCGAAGGCGGGCAAGAACCGGCTGCACCTCGACCTGGCGGTCAGCGGCGGCCGCAGCGTCCCGCTGGAGACCCGCCGCGAGCGCGTCGCGGCCGAGGCCGAGCGCCTCATCGCCGCCGGCGCGACCCGCCTGCGCGTCCTCCACACCGAGGGCGCCGACCACTACGGCGAGGTCATGCAGGACCCCGAGGGCAACGAGTTCTGCCTCCACTGATCAATCGTATTTGCTTGATGTGTCTGATGCAGGCATACTATATGCATGTCGCGTACGATGATCGATCTTGATGACGAGCTGCTGGCCGAGGCAGCTCGGCTGCTGGGAACGGAGACCAAGAAGGACACGGTGAACGCCGCACTGCGCGAGGTCGCCGCGCGGCTCCGGCGCATCGAGGCCCTGCACGAGCTGCAGGCGATGACGGCCCGCGGAGAGATCGACGCGGACGCGTGGGAGGCCCGCCACCTGGCCGACAAGCAGGCCGGGTGAGCACGCGGTTCCTCGCGGACACGAGTGCGGTCATCAGGGTGCTGACCGGCAAAGCCGACCAGATCTGGATCGACGCCGTGACCGCGGGCACCGTAGCGATCTGTGACCCGGTGGAACTGGAGCTGCTGCGGGACACGGCCACCAACACGCGCCGACCGCAGATCCAGCGCATGATCCGTTTGTTGTACGGCTGGTGCCCGGTTCCGGACGACTGCTGGGACCGGGCACTGCGGTTGCAGGACGAGCTGGCGGTCACCGCCCAGCACGGCGGGGCCTCCGCGGTGGACTTGCTGGTCGCGGTGACGGCGATGAAGAACCGGCTGGTCGTGCTGCATGATGATCGCGACTACGAGGTGATCGCGCACACCTCGAACCTGCAGGTTCAGCGCGTGGTCAGCTGACTTCGCAGAAACGGGCGGAGCCCTGTCCCCGCGACCCGGCGGGGACAGGGCTCCGTGGTCGTTCGGGTCAGGAGCGGCCGGGCTCGTGGCGGCGCAGCGCCAGGCGGGTCAGGCCGACCAGGACCACCATCTGCACACCAAGGAAGACCATGTATTTGATCCAGTTGCCTGCCTCGTGCGCCCACAGCGGGTCCTGGTAGCTCCTGGGCAGCATGGCACCCATGTCCACGGTGGCGGCGCCGGCGGCGAAGCCCCACCGGGTCGGGAAGAACCAGGAGATGATCTCCATTGCGGTCTGGCCGGCCAGCAGGAACAGGCCGCCGGAGAAGACCAGCTGCGCCATGACCACGACCACCATGGCGGGCGTGGTCTGCTCGGTGGTGCGGGCCAGCGAGCTGATCAGCAGACCGAGCACGGTGGAGACCAGGGCGATGCCCACCATCGCGATGATGATCTCGACGGTCTGGCTCGGGATGACCAGCGCCTCCGTCGGCGGACCCTGGAACAGCGCCAGGTACACGAACAGCGCCACCTGCGCCGTGTTGATCAGGAAGAACACGGTGAGCTTCGAGCTCAGGTACGCCGCCGCAGACAGACCCACGGCCCGCTCCCGGGCGTAGATCGGCGCTTCGGCCACGATCTCGCGCACCGCCGCCGCGGTGCCCATGAAGGCGGCGCCGGTGACCAGCACGACGAGCAGCTGCTGCGCGGTCAGGTGCACCGGCCCGAGGTTGGCCAGGCCCGAGTCGCCGGGCACGGTGTAGGACAGCACCGCCAGGATGAGCGGCATCGCCAGCAGGAAGCCCGTGAACCCGCGGTCGGAGAAGATCACATTGAGCATGCGCATGCACAGCGTGAAGTACTGCCGGATGGGTGCGCTGGGGTTGCGGGCGAACAGCCCCCACGTCTTGCGATCGATGTTGGCCCGGCCGGGTTTGGCGGACGCGACGTTGGGCCGCACCCGGGCCAGCGCGTCGTCGACGCTGATCGAGGCCGGTTCGGCGTCGTCGACCGGCGCGTCGGGCACGGGCAGCACCGCGACGGGCTCGGTGAGGTCGGGCTCGTCGGTGCGCTGCGTCGGCACCAGCGGCTGCTGGGTGGTCGTCGGATCGAAGACCACGTCGGACGGCGCGGGCGGCACCGGCAGCACGGCGGGCTCGGTGCGGTTGGTCGGGGTGACCGCGCTGACGTAGCGGGCGTACAGCGGGGAGTTGCGGAAGGCGCGGGTCCACCGCTCCGGCTCTTCGGTGATCTTCGTGAAGACGTCGGCGTAGTCCTCCGCGCCGAAGAAGCCGAGCAGCTGGTCCGGCGGGCCGAAGTAGCCCATGGTGCCGCCCAGGCACATCACCAGCACCCGGTCGCAGATGTCGAGGTGCAGCACGCTGTGGGTGACCACGACGACGGTCTTGCCCTTGTCGGCCAGCTCCCGCAGCTCGCCCATGACCTCCTTGTCCAGCGCCGGGTCCAGGCCCGAGGTGGGCTCGTCCAGGCACAGCAGCGACGGCTCGGTGAGCAGCTCCATGGCCACCGAGGCGCGCTTGCGCTGGCCGCCGGAGAGCACGTCGATGCGGGCCTTGGCGCGCTGGGTCAGCCGCATGGTCTCCATGACCTCGTCGACCTTGGCCCAGCGCACCTTGCGCGGCACGTCGTCGGCGAAGCGCAGCGCGGCCGCGAAGCGCAGCGCGGTGCGCACCTTGAGCTGCTTGTGCAGCACGTCGTCCTGGGGCACCATGCCGATGCGGTAACGCAGCTGGGCGTAGTCGGCGTACAGGTCGCGCCCGCCGTACCAGAGCCGGCCCTGGGTGGCCGGGCGCAGCCCGGTCAGCGCCTTGAGCAGCGTGGACTTGCCGCAGCCGCTGGGGCCGATCAGGGCGAGCAGGCTGCCTTCGGGCAGGGCGAAGCTGACGTCGTCGATGAGCACCTTGTTGCCCAGGCGCACCGTCAGGTCGTCGGCGATGATCGAGGCGGGGCCGGTGTCGACGTGGTCGTGCAGCTGGGCGCCGTCGAAGAGCAGCTCGTGCCGCCCGATCGAGACGATGTCGCCGGCGTGCATGAGGGTGGCCTTCTGCACCTGGCGTCCGTTGAGGAAGGTCCCGTTGCGGCTGCCCAGGTCGACGATGTTGAAGGCGTCGCCGAGGCGGCGCATCTCGGCGTGGTGGCGTGAGGCCTGCAGGTCGGCCAGCACGATGTCGTTGTCGGCGTCGCGCCCGATGCGGGTGCGGATCGAGCCGTCGGTGGCTGCCGTCTGTCCGGAGGCGACCGCGGGGTCGGCCGGCGCGGCGGCGCTCTTGCGGCGTCGAGGCGTGCGGGAAGTGGAGGGGTCTGTTGACACTCGCACATCCTTGCGGCAAGACCAGTGCAGATCAAGCGCCATCCGGTCGGATCCGGCCGCCGTCGGGAACCCGATCGAGCTGCGGGCGGCCCGCGCGTCCGGGTGATATTCCCGCGGCTCCGTGAAGATCGTCACGGCGGCGGTGTTCGGCGCGCACCGATTTCGGAGCTAAGGTGGTCGAGGTCGGTGCGTGGACAGTGTCCCCGGGCCTCACTTACAAAAGCCTTCACGGAATACCGTTCGGCTGGAGCCGTGTCGCGCCACTCGCCGCGAGGCGACCGCACGCACCGACCATAAGCTCTGACAGTCCGCCCGCTCCGGTGCCCGATCATCACCGGAGCGGGCGGTGCTTGTGGTGTCCGCGGCAGCGTATCGCCGTCGTTACTTCGGCGAGACTACCAACAAACTCTCGCGAAATCCATCACCGTCGCTTGATCGTGTCGTACCGCGGACAACGCCAGGTCATGACGTGCAATGGGCGGTATGGACCAACGCACCGTCATCCTCGTGCTGCTGGTGCTCGGTCTGCTCTGCGTGCCGGTCGGCGCACGCCTGCGGTTGCCGGCGCCCGTGGTGGCCACCGTGTTCGGCGTCGCGCTGGGCCTGCTGCCCGGCAGCTCGCTGTCCCTGCACCCCGAGGTCATCCTGCCCGCGCTGCTCCCGCCGCTGCTCTACGCCGCGGTGCAGCGCAGCTCCTGGCGGCAGTTCGCGCGCGGCTGGAAGGCCATCCTGCTGCTGGCGGTGGCGCTGGTCTTCGTGACCACCGCCGCGATCGCCGCCGTCGCCGCGACGATCCACCCGGCCCTGCCGCTGGGCGCGGCCGTCGTGCTCGGCGCGATCACCTCCCCGCCCGACCCGGCCGCCGTCTCGGCGATGGCCGGCCGCCTCGGCCTGCCCCGCCGCACGGTGACCCTGCTCGAAGGCGAAGGCCTGTTCAACGACGTCACCGCGCTCACCATCTACCAGGTCGCCGTAGCCGGGGTGCTGACCGGAACCCTGTCGGTCTGGGGTGCGTTCGCGTCGTTCGGCTATACGGCGGCGGTCGGCGCGGGTATCGGCCTCGCGGCCGGGGTGCTGTTCGGCTGGCTGTTCGACCGGCTGCCCACCGCCGAGCTGCGCGCGGGCCTGAGCCTGCTCACGCCGTACACCGCGTATCTCGCCGCCGACTCCGCGCACGCCAGCGGGGTGCTGGCGGTGCTCGCGGCCGGGTTCTGGCTGGGCGCGACCCGGGCCGACCCCGACGACGTGGCCGGGCGGCTGTCCGGGCGCAACTTCTGGGACGTGGTGGAGGAGCTGGTCACCGGCTTCACGTTCGGGCTGATCGGGCTGGAGTTCGTCGAGGCGCTCGACGACCTCGACGCCGGCGTGTGGCCGTACGCCCGCTTCGCGATCTTGATCTGCCTCACCCTGGTGGCGGTGCGCTTCGCGTGGATGTTCGGCGTCGGCGGGCTGGCCCGGCGGCTGCGCTCGCGCGACCCGGCCGACGTGCCGGTGGGCTGGGGCGAGACCCTGGTCGTGGCGTGGGCCGGCATGCGCGGAGTGGTCACCATCGCGACCGCGCTGGCGCTGCCGCGCGACTTCCCGGCCCGCTCGCAGATCGTCTTCACGGCGGCGGTGGTCGCCGTGGTCACCCTGCTGCTGCCCGGCCTGACGCTGCCGTGGCTGGTCGGCCGGCTCGGGCTGAGCACCGGCGCCCAGCGCCGCCGCCAGGCCGAGCGCGAGGTCATCGCGGTGGCCCAGGACGCCGGGCAACGGCGGCTGGAGCAGCTGCGGGCCGACGGCACGGTGAGCGCGGAGACGGCGCACCGGCTGGGCATCCGGCAGCGCGCGATCCTGCTCGACGAGGAGGCCGAGGACGACGACTGGGTACGCCAGCGGCAGCGCCTCGGCGACGTGCGCGCGCAACTGCTGGCCGCCGCGCGGGCCGCGGTGCTCGCCCACCGGGCCCGCGAGCCCGAGGCGGTCGACGACGTGCTGCGCCGCCTGGACCTGCACAGCGCCGTCCACTGAGCGATCGCAGACGCCCGCCGCGCGGGCCGAGCGGGCGCATCGGCGGCTGTCGGCGTGTCCCACCGGGCGGCCGGACCGTCCGAAGCGATGCTGTTCTAGCCGCGTGACCTGCGGTTACGTATCTGCTTCGAGAGCAAAGGCGGTCTCGATGAGACCATGGCGAATGTTCGCCGCCCTGGCCGGCGCCGCGTTGGCGACGGTCCTGTCCGGTGCCGCGCAGGCCGCCCCGCCGCCCGGCCACGACTGCGTCTCGCCCTTGGGCGAGAACATCAACCAGCTCTACGGCATCAAGGAGCGCATCGTCGGCCCGCCGACCTGCCGCAGCGTGCGCGAAGGCAAGCCGTTCGTGGTGGCGACGCCGTCGTGGACCACGGCCGCCGGCCCGGCCGGGGCCGTCTACCCGGCCGGGTACGTGCCCGAGCTGCCCGCTCCGATCGACGACTTCAACGCCAAGTTCACCAGCGCGACGTACGTGGTCGACGGCGGCACCGACCGGGAGCGGGTCGTCACCGCGGGGCCCGAGGTGTTGCGGACCCTCGTGGGCGCGGACGGCCTGCCGTTCTCGGGCTTCCCGTCGCCCGTGCTCAAGCCGCTGCGCGCGGGCACGCACACGTTCGCCGTGTCCATCGTGCTGTCCGCGCAGCACTGCGACGGCCTCGGCGAGAGCGTCGAACTGAACTGTCTGCCAGCGGGGGAGACCGAGTGGTTCCCGCAGACGCCGTTCGAGGTGGTCCAGAAGTACGGGACGCCGGTGCGGCCCTGAGCCGAACGTGACCGGTGGCGCCCCGCGGGACGGGGCGCCACCGGTCAGCAGAACGTCACGGACTCGTGCAGGTCAGCGTCGGCGGGTTGTTGGTCCCGCTGTGGTTGCCCAGGAATCCGAACGTGATGCTGCCACCCGAGCCGAGGCTGCCGTTCCAGGACACGTTCTTGAACGTGGTGGAGCCGGTGGCGTTGGTGTAGGTGCTGCTCCAGCTCTGGTTCACGCTCTGGCCGTTGGCCCAGGTGGCCTTGACCGTCCAGCCGCTGATCGCGGTGCCGCCCGCGGTCACCTTGACCTCGCCCTGGAAGCCGTTGTTCCAGCTGCCGATCTGGGTGTACGTCGCCGAGCAGGCGCCCGGCGGGACGGACGGCGTCGCGGGTCCGGGCGTCGACGGCGCCGGGCTGCTCGGCCGCGGTGAGGCGGCGCTCGGCGACGGAGAAGCCGACCGCGACGGCGACGCCGACGGGATCGGCGACGGGGTGGTCGGCGGGTTGTTGATGCCGGTCACCTGGCCGTTGCCGCCGTCGAAGATGACGTCCGAGCAGCCGTAGAAGGTCTCCTGGCTGTCCGAGCGCTTCCAGACGGAGTAGATGACATGCCGGCCGGACTTGCCCGAGGGCAGGTTGCCGTTCCAGTAGTAGTAGCCGTCCGGGGCGGGCCCCGACATCGGCGGGTGGTCGACGCTCAGGAACGGCTGCTCCTCCATGTCTGCCCAGGTGAGCGCCTGGTTGGGGTTGTAGCCGTCCTTGGTGATGTACAGGTAGAACCAGCCCGGGTGGGCGGCCCAGTTGCTGTAGCGCCAGCTGTGGGCGGCGCCGGAGGTGAGGTGGGTCAGCGGCCAGTCGCTGCGCGGCGCGTCGAAGCCGGCGTACTTGGTGTAGCCGCCGCTGCACAGCGCGCCGTCGGGGATGAAGCCGCGGGTGCGGCCCTGCCCGTCGGAGCGCAGCACGCCGAACCAGTCGTAGAACGGCTGGGTGCCGCCCACGGCCGCCGCGTTCTGGCAGGCCCCGTTGGTCGGCTTGACCTCACCGGTGCTGGACTTGCCGTCCAGGTAGCACAGGTAGGTGCGGCTGCCCGGGGTGAGCAGCGCGCCGTGCGCCGCCGCGGAGCCAGGGTTGATCATCGTGATGGCGAGGCCGGCGGCGAGCGTGGCGGCCGCCGCCAGAGCGGCGGCCTTCAGCTTGTTCATGTGTGCTGTCCTTTCCAGCACGGGCACGCGCCGCCGCTCCGGTGTGGAGGATCCCGCGGCCCGCCGGGACGGCGGACTACGGGGACACGGAGTGGACGGGACGAGCCGCGCTGCGGATGCGGGATCACCCCTGCCGCGGCCACGGTGGGCCGAGGACAGGGGTCGAGGACGGTCCATCGCGTCGGCGCGGCTCGCGCACTGGCCGGGTGCGCTCACGGCTGCCCTCGCAGCACCACGGCATCGACATTCCACCATGTGATCAACCGCGTCGGCAATGGTTGCGCCGTGCTATCGCGGGTGCGAGCATGTGCCCGTGTCGATGACCGCGGTGCGCCGCAACGCCTGGTGGCTGCTGCCCGAGCTGCTGGCGCTCGTGCTGGTGGCCGGGCTGTTCGCGGTGGCCGGGCCGGTGGACCTGAAGGACACGCTGGCCGAGCGCGTCGCGGCGATCCTGGCCGAGTCGTCCCCGGCCGAGCACCACCAGCACGGCCACGACGTCGCCGCCGAGGACACGGTGCTGTGCACCGCCGAGACCATGGGCATGGAGCCCGCCGACGCGCGGCGGGTGCAGGACGTGCGGGTGGTGTACGCGTACTTCTTCTGCGCCGCCGGCGAACCCGGCCAGCCGTGGGACTTCGCGGCCCGCATCTCCGGCCCGGTCGTCGTCGAGCTGACCGACCCGCCGCAGGTGCGCATCGCCGAGGCGGGGCTCGGTTATCCCGACCGGGTCAAGGCGATGCTGCCCGACCAGTACGAAGCCTGGGCCTTCGGCGGATTCCACGACGCGAGCCTGCCCACCGCCCTGCAGCGGCAGTACGTCGACGAGATCGCCAAGGCCTGAGGCGGGGCCGCCCCGCCGGGCGACTAGGCTGATCATCATGCGATTCGGATTGTTCGGCACGGGCTACTGGGCGGAGCAGACCCAGGGCGCGGCACTGGTGGCCCACCCCGAGGCCGAGCTCGTCGGCGTGTGGGGGCGTGACCCGGCCAAGGCCGCCGCGCTCGCGTCGCGGCTGGGCGTCCGGCCCTACGACGACGTCGACGCGCTGATCGCCGACGTGGACGCGATCGCGGTCGCGCTGCCGCCCGACGTGCAGGCGCCGATCGCGGAGCGGGCCGCCCGCGCGGGCCGCCACCTGCTGCTGGACAAGCCGCTGGCGCTGACCACCGCCGACGCCGACCGCGTCGTCGAGGCTGTCGCGGAGACCGGCGTGGCCAGCGTCGTCTTCTTCACCTCGCGCTTCGACCCGGACGTCGTCCAAGCCCTGGAGCAGGCCTCCGCCGCGGGCGGCTGGAGCTCGGCCCGCGTCACCATGTATGCCTCGATCTTCGCGCAGGGCGGCCCGTACAGCGGCTCGGCCTGGCGCAAGGTGCACGGCGGGCTGTGGGACATCGGCCCGCACGCGCTGTCGCGGCTGCTGCCCGTGCTCGGCCCGGTGACCGAGGTGACCTCGCTGGCCGGGGCGCACGCCACCAGCCACGTGCTGGCCCGGCACGACAGCGGCGCGGTCAGCGTGCTGATGCTCACCCTGGACGCCCCGCCGACCGCGCTGCTGTTCGAGTACCAGCTGCACGGCGAGGCCGGCGTGCTGGACCTGCCCGGCGGCTCCGGCGACCCGGTGGCCAACTTCGGCCGCGCGATCGACGAGCTGCTCGCCGAAGTCCGCCACGCGGGCGAGGGCGGCCCGGCGCATCCGTGCGACGTGCGCTTCGCCCGCGAGGTGGTGGCCGTGCTGGAGGCGGCTCAGCTGTCCCAACAGGAGGGACGCACGGTCGCCCTGCGGTGACCGGGGCCGGCAGGTCCCGGACCAGGTGGGAGCTGGATCGTTCAAGCGATCCGGAATCGTGTCCGGGCAACCGTTGACACCGCAGCGGATCATGCAGCAACGTGCCGTTCATGACCGAGTACGCCTATCCACTGCGCGCCGGCGACCTGTTGGTCGAGCGGTACCGACTGATCGACCGGATCGGCGTCGGTGGCATGGCGGTCATCTGGCGGGCCCGGGACGAGACGCTCGACCGCCTGGTGGCACTGAAGGTGCTCGACCCGCGCCTGTCCGGCGACGAGCGGCTGCGCGAACTGGCCCGGCGCGAGGCGTGGGCGGTGGCCCGCCTCAACCACCCGGACGTGGCCGGGGTGCACGACTTCGTGCGCACCAGCACCCCGGACGGCCAGGAGATCGCGCTCATCGTGCTCCAGCTGGTGGCCGGTGAGCCGCTGGCGGACCGGATCGCGCTGGGCGCGTTGCCCTGGCGGGAGGCGGTGCGTGTCGGTGCGCGCATCGCCGCGGTGCTGGAGGTGGCGCACCGCCGGGGCGTGGTGCACCGCGACATCACCCCGGACAACGTGATGGTGCACGGCGAGCAGGTCACCGTCCTCGACTTCGGCATCGCGGCCCGCATCGGCGAGCCCGACGACGACAGCACCGGCGCCAGCTTCGGCACCCCGGCGTACGTCGCCCCCGAGCGGTTGGACGGCATGCCCGCCGAGTCGGCCACGGACGTGTACGCGCTGGGTGTGGTGCTGTACGAGATGCTGACCGGCCGCCCGCCGTTCCGGGTGCGCGGCTGGGACGACGTCGCCGCCGACCACGGCCCGGTGGTGCCGCCGGACGTCGCCGAGCTGCCCCGCTCCGTGGTGGCGCTGGTGACCTCGGCGCTGAGCCGCGAACCCGCGGCGCGCCCGACGCAGGCCGAGGCGACCCGGGTGCTGCGGGCGGCGCTGGTCCGCGCTCCCCGGCGGATGCTGCCGGTGGCGGCGGTCGCGGCCGGGGTCGCGGTGCTCGGGGTGCTGGCCTGGACGCTGCCCCTGCGCGACTCCCCGGACGATCCGGGCCAGGCGGTCGGCACGACGCCCGCGAGCACCCCCGGGTTCGGCACACAGCCCGCGTCGGGCAGTCCGTCCGCCGCGCCCGCCACGACGCCCGCGGCGTCCCCGGCCGCGACCGGGACCAGGCCGACGCCGGGCCCGTCCACCCCGGCCGGGCCGACGACCGGCCCTTCGGCAGCCCCGGTCCTCAGCGTCAAGCAGGCGCAGGACGCCGCGCTGAAGACGGTCGACGACGCCTTCAACGACGGCAAGGTGCGGGTCGACGTCGCGACCGACCTGCGCAACACCGTGAACAACCTGGTGCAGGCCAGACCGAAGGGCGCGGTGCTGGCCGAGCAGGTGCAGGCGGCCCATCTGAAGATCGACCAGCGGGTCGGCGAGGGCACGCTGGACTACGCGGTCGGCGAGCGGCTGCACGGCGACATCGCGGCGCTGGGGCGGGCCCTGGCGGCCTGATCAGGGCTGGAAAAAGCTACGGGCCGGGCGACCTCGAAAGGTCGCCCGGCCCAGTCACCCGGCGGCGCGGACGCGTGGGTCACCCACCGCCGGGGAGGCTCTACAGGCCGTTGGCGCGGATCACCTCGCGGTACCAGTGCGCGCTGGCCTTGGGCGTGCGCTGCTGGGAGGCGTAGTCGATGTAGACCAGGCCCCAGCGCTCGTCGTAGCCTTCCTGCCACTCGAAGTTGTCCATCAGCGACCACACGTGGTAGCTCTCCAGGTTCACCCCGTCGGTGATGGCCCGGTGCGTGGCGGCGAAGTGGTCGCGCAGGAACACGATGCGGCCGGTGTCCTGCACCGTGCCGTCGGCGTCCAGCACGTCCTTGCAGGGCAGCCCGTTCTCGGTGATGGTCAGGGCGATGTCGCCGTAGTCCTTCTTGATCCGGGTCAGGATGTCGTACATGCCCTCGGGGTAGATCTGCTGCCAGAACGCCTCGCTGGTGGGGTGCTTGCGCACCGTCTCACCGGCGCCGGTGACGTAGATGGGGCAGTAGTACTGCACGGCGAGCAGCTCCACCGGCGACGAGATGACCTCCAGGTCGCCGTCCTTGATGTGCTGCTGCATCGGCGAGAAGCGGGCCACGTCGTCGAGCACGTCCTGCGGGTAGTGGCCCTTCAGGATCGGGTCGAGGTACAGGCGGTTCTCGTAGCCGTCGTACAGCACGGTGGCCTGCTGGGCCTCGGGGGTGTCGTCGGCGGGGTAGCACGGGTGCAGGTTCAGCGCGGGGCCGATCCGGGTCTGCGGGCTCAGGTGCGGGCGCATCGCCTGCACCGCGAGGCCGTGTCCCAGCAGCTGGTGGTGGGCCACCACGTACGCGGCGGCCTCGTCGCGCTTGCCGGGGGCGTGCGAACCGTAGAGGTAGCCGTTCTGCACGACGGTCTTGGGTTCGTTGAGGGTGAGCCAGTTGGGCACGGCGTCGCCGAGGGCCTCGGCCAGCACGGCGGCGTACTCGGCGAAGCGGTAGGCGGTGTCGCGGTTCTCCCAGCCGCCGATGTCCTGCAGCTCCTGCGGGGTGTCCCAGTGGTACAGGGTGACCATCGGGGTGATGCCGCGCGCGTGCAGTCCGTCCACCAGCCGGCGGTAGAAGTCCAGGCCCTTGCGGTTGACGGGGCCGCTGCCGCCGGGGACGACACGGGGCCAGGAGATGGAGAAGCGGTACGACCGCAGGCCCAGCTCCTTGATGAGGTCGAGGTCGGTGGACCAGCGGTGGTAGTGGTCGATGGCGACGTCGCCGGTCTCACCGTTGCGCACGCGCCCCGGAGTCTTGGCGAACGTGTCCCAGACGGACGGTCCGCGGCCGTCGATGGCGGCGGCGCCCTCGATCTGGTAGGCCGACGTCGCGGCGCCCCAGATGAAGCCCTCGGGGAACTGCAGCCCCATCGAGGTGGGCGACGGATGACCTGGCATGCGGTGCTCCTCAAATACTGGGATAAGGACTGATCATGGATGGGAACGCTCCCATGATCAGGTACAGTTGTCCTCATCCCGGTGACGGGTGGAGATGTGGTGTTAAGACTTTCGCATATGTGGCGCAAGTCTGGTGCTGCTGGGCGCTGAGGCGGAGAATGCCGTTTGGTATGGGGACGGGGAAGGGCAGTCCCCGCCCCCATCGGGTGCTCACGCCCTGTGTCTGCCGAGCGGCAGGGTCACGAGGCAGCGTGACGCGCGGGAGCCGTTGGCACGCGACGTAGTCGCGAGCTTCACCTCCTCTCCGGCACCCGGAGGGAGGTCGGTCGCCGGTCGTAGGGAGATCGGCGACCGACCGCCTCTGGGAGCGGCCGGCGATGGCGTCCGGGCGGGCCATCGACGGGACGAATTCTTACATTGATGAACATCCGTGGAAGCGTTCCCATGGACGTTTGTTGGAACGATAGCGACATCTGAGCCGGAGGGGAAGACCCTTCATCGCCCCAGAATCTGTAGGCAACCACCAGGAAATCCTTGCCTGGTAACCGAATCGGCCCCGACCTGCGGAAGCGCTCCCACGGGTCGGGCGTCGATGTGTCGGGCGTGTTTCCACATTGACACGAACGAGCGCCGTGGACGGCCTCGGCCGGGCGGCGCGGACCGGTCCGGGCACCCCCCGCGGCGGGTGCCGGACCGGGTCCGGGAAGGGGGCCGACCGCCGCCGCGTCCGGCCGTCCCGGACCGGACGAGGTGGGGCGGAGAGGGCGTCAGGACGCGGCGGGATCGCGCCACAGCGTCCACTGTGGCGGTCCGGAGCGCATCGGCGGCTGCCCGGTCACGGTGAAGCCGTGGCGCCGGTAGAAGCTCAGATTGCGTTCGTTGGACGACTCCAGGTAGACCGGCAGCCCGGCGGCGTCGAACCGGGTCAGCGCGTCGGCCAGCAGCGCCGAGCCCAGGCCGGTCCCGCGCGCGGCGACGGTGGTGCCGATGAACTCCAGATACCAGTGCTCGGCGGGCTGCTGCTCGTGCAGGCGGTCGATCTCGCCCATCCGGCCCAGCAGCCGGGGCAGCCGGGCTCCGGTGGCGCGCAGCAGCGGCAGGGCCGCCCGGACGACTGCGGGTGTGGGCAGCTTCCACTCGCGCGGCGGGGCCCACATGGTGACCGCCTGCCGGTCGGCGACGGTGTAGACGTGGCCGCGCGGGATCGCATACCGCAGCAGGGCCCCGAAGATGCGCTCCAGCCGGGCGTGCCGGCCGCGCGGCGGGACCATCCAGCACCACACCGGGTCGTCGCCGAAGGCCTCGGCCAGGGTGGTGGACAGGGCCGGCAGATCAGCGGGTACGGCGACGCGAATGTCATTCACGTCCGGCATCCTGCCGCATCTCCTGCCCGCCTGCCACGTGTGATCATCTGCAGTTTCCGGGAAAGTGGGCGAATCCGGGAGGTGATTCGTGCACTTTCCCGGAAACTGGCGGGCCGACGGGCATGGGTGGGCCGGTGGCAAGGGGCGAGGCGCGGGCCCGGTGCGGTGACGTTCCTGGCGATAGGGTCGCCGCATGACTGATCATGGGGAGAACAGGCCGCTGGCGGTGGTCAGCGGGGCGGGGACCGGGATCGGGTCGGCGACCGCGCTGGCATTGGCCGCGCGGGGACACGACGTCGTCGCGATCGGACGGCGGCCGGACGTGCTCGACCGGGCCGCGGCAGGCATCCGCGCGGCGACCGGGGCGGCGGTGACGGTGGTCGCCGCCGATCTCGGCGAGCCGGCGGGGGCCGGACGTGTCGCCGAGGCGCTGGCCGGGCAGGCCGTGGACGTGCTGGTGAACAACGCGGGCGGGTACGTCGGCCGCGACGGCGACGGGCTGGCCGCGGTGGCCGACCAGTGGCGGGCCACCTTCGAGGCCAACGTGCTCACCGCCGTGCTGCTCACCGAGGAGCTGCTGCCGCTGCTGCGCCGCCCCGGCGGCCGGGTGGTGCTGCTGAGCTCGATCGCGGCCCAGCGCGGCGGCGGCGGGCCGTACTCGGCCGCCAAGGCCGCGCTGCACGGCTGGGTGCTGGACCTGGCGGCGCAGCTGGGGCCGGACGGCGTGACCGCCAACGTGGTCTCACCCGGTTACATCGCCGAGACGGAGTTCTTCGCCGGCCGGATGACGCCGCAGGGCCACGCCGCGCGGGTGGCGCAGACCCTGGTCGGCCGGGCCGGCCGGCCGCAGGACATCGCGGACGCGGTGTGCTGGCTGGCGGGGGAGTCGGGCGGCTACGTGACCGGCCAGATCATCAACGTCAACGGCGGCTCGGTGCTCGGCCGCTGACCGCGCCGACCACTCGCGCGCCATGCCATCCGTCCTGGCCACGCGCGGCAGATGTCAGGAAGGGCACCTTCTGCAACGCGGAGCGTTGTGAAGGTGCCCTTCCTTGGGGTTCAGCCCTTGACGCTGCCGGCCAGCAGGCCGCGGACGAAGTAGCGCTGCAGGGAGAGGAAGACCGTCAGCGGGACGATGATCGAGACGAAGGCGGCGGCGGTGAGGCGTTGCCATTCGTTGCCGCGGTTGCCGGCCAGTTCGGCCAGGCGGACCGTGAGCGGGGCGTTCTTCGGGCCACCCGCGAAGATCAGGGCCACCAGCAGGTCGTTCCAGACCCACAGGAACTGGAAGATGGCGAACGAGGCCAGCGCGGGCACGATCAGCGGCAGGATGATCGAGCGGAAGATCTTGGAGTGCGTCGCGCCGTCCACCTTGGCCGCCTCGACCAGGTCGCCGGGCAGCTCCGCCATGAAGTTGTGCAGCAGGAAGATGCCCAGCGGCAGGGCGAAGCAGGTATGGGCGAACCAGACCGTGATGAACTTGGCCGGGCCGTCGAGGTCCCAGGCGGGCAGCAGCTGCACGCCGCCCAGCGAGACGCCGTAGTTGAAGAACGACAGCAGCGGGATCAGCGCCATCTGCAGCGGCACGATCTGCAGGGCGAAGATGCCGATGTACACCCAGTCGCGGCCGCGGAACCGGGTCCACGCCAGGGCGTACGCGGCCAGCGCGCAGAACGCCAGCGGGAACAGCACCGACGGGATCGTGATGACCAGCGAGTTGACGAAGTAGCCGGCCAGCCCGCCGGAGGCGGACCGCGATCCGAACAGCACCTGCTCGTAGTTCTCCAGGGTGAACTGGGGATTGCTGAAGAAGTTCCACCAGCCGTTGGACTTGATCTCGTTCTCCGGGCGGATCGACGAGATCAGCACCCCGAGCGTGGGCACGGTCCACAGCAGCGCGATCACCAGCGAGACGGCGCTGGCGGTACGGCTGGTCAGCTTCTTGCGCACCCGCCCCGCCACGGTGGGCGGAACCTCGGCGTCGGGTGCGGCGAGAACGGTCTCGGTGCCAGTGCTCATCAGCGAGCCCCCTCCAGCCGACGGCGGCGCATCAGGCGCACCTGGTAGATCACGATGGGGATGACGAACAGGAACAGCAGCACCGCCAGCGCGGCGCCCTTGCCCCTCTCGTCGGCCCGGAACGAGTACGTGTACATCTCATTGGCGACCACGCTGGTGCCGAACTGGCCGCCGGTCATGGTGCGCACGATGTCGAAGACCTTCAGGGTGCCGATGGAGATGGTGACCAGCACGACGACCAGGGCCGGGCGGATGCTCGGGATGGTGACGCGCCAGAACATCTGCCCCGGCGTCACGCCGTCGATGCGGGCGGCCTCGACGATGTCGGCGGGGATCGCCTTGATCGCCGCCGAGAGCACCACCATGGCGAAGCCGGCCTGGATCCAGACCAGCACCACGATCAGGAACAGCGTGTTCCACGGCCCGTCCAGCAGCCACTGCTGCGGCGTGCCGCCCATCGCGACGACGAGCTGGTTGAGCAGGCCGATCTGGTCGGAACCCTCCTGGCGGTACTCGTAGACGAACTTCCAGATGATGCCCGCGCCGACGAACGAGATGGCCATCGGCATGAAGACCAGCGACTTGGCCAGCGACTCGAACCGGGAGCGGTCCACCATGACCGCGTAGACCAGGCCCACGGCGGTGGAGACGGTCGGCACCAGCAGCACCCAGAGCAGAGTGCTCAGCAGTACGCCGTACTGCACGGGGGTGGCGCCGAAGTCGGGCAGCATCCCCGAGTTCTTGTCCGTGAAGATCCAGAGGAAGTTGTCCAGGCCCACGAACTCGTCGGAGCCCGCGTTCATGAAGGACAGGATGATGGTCCGGATGGCCGGCACGACCAGCCCGACCGTCAGCAGCAGCCCGGCCGGGGCGAGCAGCCCCAGGGCGATCCAACGGTCCTTGCGCGCCGGCAGCACGTCCAGCACCAGCAGCAACAGGCCCACCACAGCGGCGAAGGCGATGACGCCGTACAGCAGCATCATCAACTTCGGGGCTTCGGCGGTGAAGTCGAAGTTCACGCATGTCTCCTCGGGGACCGGTCGGGAGGAAGACTACGCCGTGTGAGCCCCGGACCGGGACCCACACGGCGTAGATAGATCAACTACCGGCTCACTTGGGCCAGGTGCCCTCGATGAAGTCGAGGGTGGCCTTGGTGTCGGTGCCGTTGATCCAGTTGGTCATGCCCTTCCAGAAGGAGTTCGCGCCGACGGCGGCGGGCATCAGGTCCGAGCCGTCGAAGCGGAAGACCGCGCCGCTGTCCTGCAAGATGCCGACCGCCACCTTGTCGATCGGGTTGGCCACGTTCGCCACGTCCAGACCCTTGTTGGCGGAGATCCAGTTGTTCAGCTTGGCGCGGCTGTTGGCCCAGTCGGCGCTGGCCAGGTAGGTCTGCACCGCCTGCACGGCCGGGGTGTCGGTGAACGCGCCGACGAACTCGCCGCCGCCCAGCACCGGCTTGCCCTTGGCCGGGTCGATCGGCGGCAGGTAGAAGGCGAACGCGTCGCCGTCCTCGGCCACCTTGGTGCCCTGCGGCCACTGGTTGGCGTAGAACGAGGCCTGGCGGTGCATGCCGCACTTCTTCTGGACGACCGGCAGGCCGCCGTCCTGGAAGGTGGTGGTGGCGATGGACTTCACGCCACCGATGCCGCCGTTGACGTACTTCTCGTTCTTCAGGATCGAGCCCACCCGGTCGGTCGCCGAGACGATCTTCGGGTCGTTGAACGGGATGGCGTGGGTGACCCACTGGTCGTACACGTCCGGGCCCTGCTCGCGCAGCAGCACGTCCTCGATCCAGTCGGTGGCCGGCCAGCCGGTCGCGTCCTGCGAGCCGATGCCCGCGCACCACGGCTTGATGCCGGCGGCGACCATCTTGTCGCTGAGTGCGATCATCTCGTCCCAGGTGGTCGGGACGGTCCAGCCCTTCTCCTTGAACAGGGAGGGCGAGTACCAGACGAACGACTTCACGTTCGCGCCCAGCGGGGCGCCGTACAGGGTGCCGTTGACCGTGCCGTACTTGAGCCAGTCGGGGGAGAAGTTCTGGGTGGCCATGGCCTTGGTCTTGTCGCCGGCGGCCTTGAGCTTGCCGCCCTTGGCGAAGAACTCCAGCAGACCCGGCTGCGGGATGAAGGCCAGGTCGGGCGCGTCGCCGCCCTCGACGCGGACCTTCAGCTGCGCCTCGAACTCGCCGCTGCCCTCGTACTCGATCTTCACGCCGGTGCAGTCGGCGAACGGCTTCCAGGACTTCTCCAGCAGGACCGCCTCGGCGTCACGGATGGACGCGTAGATGGTGACGGTCTCACCGGAGATGCCGGTGTAGTCCTTGTAGGCGGCGCATTCGGGGGTGTCGAGCTTGCCCTCGGAAGTGGGTTCGGACTTGCCGCCGCAGGCCGCGACGGTGAGAGCCAGAACGACCGCACCGGAGAAGGCGAGCAGACGCCGCTGTCTGTGGGATGCCATGGAGTTTCCTCCTCGTGAGCTTGTCGGAGCGCAGCCCCGTGGTACCGGACTACCGCAAGGTGACGCAAGCCATGCAAGCGCTTTCGGTCTCGAACTGTCCAGCGCTGACAACAGTAAGGTTCGTAACGATTCGGAAACCACCCCGGAACCTGTAATGACGATCATCCGGTTCCCCACGGCTTCGCGTTGTGGGCTACACTGGCCCCTGGTTTTTGTGTACGTGGTCTGCTCGCGTTGCCCTCCCTGAGAAGTGAGGACCGCCGGTTGCCGCTACTCAGTGGCCAGCCCCCGCACGAGGTGTGCGGCGCGGTTCAGTTTGTGCAAGGAAATGGTGAAAATGGCTCAGGGAACCGTTAAGTGGTTCAACGCCGACAAGGGCTTCGGCTTCATCTCCGTCGACGGTGGTGGCGCTGACGTCTTCGTGCACTTCTCCGCGATCCAGGCCAGCGGCTTCCGCAGCCTCGAGGAGAACCAGCGCGTCGAGTTCGAGATCGTCCAGGGCGCCAAGGGCCCGCAGGCCGACGCGGTTCGCCCGCTCTGATCTTCCCAAGGTGACGCCACCGGAGCCACGTGCTCCGGCGGCGCTCGTCTGACCTGAACGGGCCGGTGCTGCACCGGCCCGTTCGTCATTCCGTCGCGTGGCGTCAGCCCGGCGGAAAGCCCATCGAGCCCCGCATCATGCCCTGTATGCGGGGCTCGATGCTGTTCGGCGCATCTGCTTGCGGAATTCCTGGGCGGCACGCTACCGTCAAACCAAGACGTACGTACGGTTTGCAAGCTGGAGGCCCGTCATGTGGAACCCCGAGACCTACCTGCGCTTCGCCGACGATCGCGCCCGGCCCTTCCACGACCTGGTGGCCCGGGTGGCGGCCGAGCGGCCGGGGCAGGTCGTCGACCTGGGCTGCGGGCCCGGCAACCTCACCGCCACGCTGACCGCGCGCTGGCCGCAGGCGCAGGTCAGCGGCATCGACTCGTCGCCGGAGATGATCGAGAAGGCGCTGGCGGACCAGGGCGGCCCCGGGCCGGTGGCCTACCGGGTCGGTGACGTGCGGGATTACCTGCCGGGACCGGAGGTGGACGTGCTCGTCACCAACGCGGTCCTGCAGTGGGTGCCCGGCCAGGAGGAGCTGGTCGGCCGGTGGGCGCGGGCGCTGCGTCCGGGCGGCTGGCTCGCGCTGCAGGTCCCCGGCAACCACGACGCCCCCGCCCACCAGGCGCTGCGGGAGCTGTGTGCATCATCACGCTGGTCGGCGCGGCTCGGGCACATCGCCGAGCAGCCGCGCTCGGTGCCCGGCCCGCAGGCGTACGCCGGACTGCTGCGCGCCGCCGGCTGCGCCGCCGACACCTGGGAGACCACGTACGTGCACCAGCTGCCCGTCACCGGCGGCCCGCATCCGGTGCTCACCTGGCTCACCGGCACCGCGCTGCGTCCGGTGCGGGCCGCGCTGGCCGGTGAACCCGGCGCATGGGAGCAGTACAACGCCGAGCTGGAGCCGCTGCTCGCCGAGGCCTATCCCGCCGACGGCGGCGTGGTCGACTTCCCGTTCCGCCGCGTCTTCGCGGTCGGCCACCGGGTCGCCACGACCGGCTGACCCGAGGTGCCGCGTCGCCGCGGGGCTGTCGGGCGGGCGCAGGAAGGTAAGGTTCCGGCATGGCTAAGGACGATCTTGCGAGTTTCGTGGCGGGGCTGCCCAAGGCCGAGCTGCACGTGCACCACGTGGGTTCGGCCTCCCCGCGCATCGTGGCCGAGCTGGCCGCCCGGCACGAGGGCCGCAGCCCGGTCCCGGCCGACCCCGCGCTGCTCGCCGAGTACTTCACCTTCACCGACTTCGCGCACTTCATCGAGGTCTACCTGAGTGTGGTGGACCTGATCCGCGACGCCGAGGACGTGCGCACGCTGACCTACGGCGTCGCCCAGGACCTGGCCGCGCAGCAGGTGCGCTACGCCGAGCTGACCGTGACGCCGTACTCCAGCGTCAACCGGGGCATCCCGGCCGAGGCGTTCTGCGAGGCCATCGAGGACGCGCGGATCGCCGCCGAGAAGGAACTCGGCCTGGTGCTGCGGTGGTGCTTCGACATCCCCGGCGAGGCCGGCCTGGCCTCAGCCGAGCAGACCCTGCGCATCGCGCTCGACCGGCGCCCGGACGGCCTGATCAGCTTCGGCCTCGGCGGCCCCGAGATCGGCGTGCCCCGGCCGCAGTTCAAGCCGTACTTCGACCAGGCCCGCGCGGCCGGGCTGCGCAGCGTCCCGCACGCGGGGGAGACCACCGGCGCGCAGACCGTCTGGGACGCGATCCGCGAACTCGGCGCGGAGCGCATCGGCCACGGGATCCACGCCGCGCAGGACCCCGAACTGCTGGCGTACCTCGGTGAGCACGGCATCCCGCTGGAGGTGTGCCCGACCTCGAACCTGCGCACCCGGGCGGTGGCGGACCTGGCCGAGCACCCGCTCGCCGCGATCGTGGCCGCGGGCGTGCCGGTCAGCATCAACTCCGACGACCCGCCGATGTTCGGCACCACGCTGAACAACGAGTACCTGGTCGCCGCCCGGCTGCTCGACCTCGACGCCGCGGGCGTGGCCGAACTGGCCCGCCAGGGCGTACGCCATTCCTTCGCGTCCGACCAGGTCAAGTCCACCCTCCTCGCCGAGATCGACGCCTACACCGCCACCGCCTGACCCGGGTGCGTCACACCTGGTGCAGGGTTCTGACCTTGCGCCAGGTGGCGGGGTCGAGGGTGCCGGCGCGGTTGGAGAACGCGTCCGTCGTGACCGTGATCGGGTCGCTGAGATCCAGGAAGCTGTTGTGGTCCGCGTCGGCGTCCCAACCCTTGGTGGGGATCTCGATGTGGTCGCTGCGGTGGCTCTGGTCCTGGCTCGTGATCTTCAGGATCTCGAACGCCCCGCGCTTGACCCGCAGCACCACACACGGCCGCACCTTCGACCCGGTGCCGTCCTCGTAGGGCACGTCGGCCCACCAGATCTCCCCGGGTTGCGGCCCGCCCGCGGGCGCCGGCGTCTTCTTCGGCGCGGTGGGCCGCCCCGGCGGCCGCTTGCCGGTGGGGCGCTTGCCCGCCGGGCGGGTGGGACCGGCCGCGGGGCGCGACGTCTTGCGCCACCGCCACCAGATCGCGAGCGCCAGCACGGTGACCGAGAACAGGGTCAGGAACAGCCACATGATCGGCAGTCTAGGCGGGCTCGCCGAGCAGGGTGCAGGCCACGTCGGCGGGCACCGGCCGGGAGAACAGGAAGCCCTGCCCGTACCCGCAGCCCAGGCGGATCAGGAAGTCGCGCTGCTCGGGCGTCTCGATGCCCTCGGCGATGAGGTCGAGCGACAGGTTGCGTCCCATCAGGACGATGGTGCGCACCAGCTCGCCGCTGCGCCGGTCGGTGTCGATCTGCCAGACGAACGAACGGTCGATCTTCAGCGCGTCGATGGGCAGCCGGTGCAGCGCCTCCAATGAGGAGTATCCGGTGCCGAAGTCGTCGATGTGCAGCTGGCAGCCCAGGTCGTGCAGGGTGTGCAGAATGTCGCGGGCCGGGCCGACGTTCTCCATCACCACGCCCTCGGTGATCTCCACGGCGAGGCTGCCGGCCGGGGGCTGGTGCCGGTCCAGCGCCCCGGTGATGTCGTCGATGACGTTGCCGCTCCAGAACTGGCGGTTGGACACGTTGACGGCGACGGACAGGCCGGGGGTGGCGACCCCGGTGGCGTACCAGGCGGCGAGCTGGCGGCAGCATTCGTCGACGACCCACCTGCCGATGGGGATGACCAGGCCGGTCTCCTCGGCGACCGGCATGAACGCGGCCGGCGACAGCAGCCCGCGCAGCGGGTGACGCCAGCGGATGAGCGCCTCGAAGCCCTTGGTGCGGCCCGAGCGCAGCGCCACGATCGGCTGGTAGTGCACCTCGAACTCGCCGTTGTCGAGGGCCTGGCGCAGCTCGGTCTCGATCTGCAGCCGGGTCACCGCCTTGGCGTGCATGGCCACGTCGAAGACGGCGTGGCGGCCCTTGTGCCGCGACTTGGCCGAATACATCGCGATGTCGGCGTCGCGCAGCAGGTCCTCGGCGTTGCTGTAGCGGCGGCTGCTCATCGTGATGCCGATGCTGGCGGTCACCACCACGTCCTGGCCGTGCAGCTGGAACGGCTGCGTGAGCACCCCGTGCAGGCGCTCGGCGACCTGGGCGGGGGTGTGCGGGGCGGTCACGTCGTCGAGCAGCACCAGGAACTCGTCACCGCCGAACCGGGCGACCGTGTCGGACTCGCGCAGGGTCGACTTGATGCGTTTGGCGACCTGCTTGAGCAGCCGGTCCCCGGCGGAGTGGCCGAGGCTGTCGTTGACCACCTTGAACCCGTCCAGGTCCAGGAACAGCACGCCGAACGGCCGGCCGGTGCGCCGCCGGGACTGCCGGATCGCCTGGCGCAGCCGGTCCAGGAACAGCGAGCGGTTGGGCAGGCCGGTCAGCTCGTCGTACAGGGCCGCGATGCGCAGCTGCTCCTTCTGCCGCAGCGACTCCTTCAGCAGCGCCTGCCGGTCCAGCGCCACCGCCAGCAGCGCGGCCCACTGGTTGAACGGCTCCCGCCCGGTCGCGCCACCGGTGGACACCGAGTCCACCACGGCCAGGAAGCCCCAGTCGCTGGCCCCGCCCTTGACCGGGACCACGAAGACGATGAGGTTGGCCGCCGGGTCGGCCAGCTCCCGCAGCCGCAGCGGCGGGAAGGCGCTGACCGCCACCGACGGTTCGGCCGACGGCGGCTCGCCGGGCAGGAACCGTCCGGTGATCTCCAGGGTGGCGTCGGCCAGCGAGGGCGGCAGCCCGCCGGCCCACAGCCCGAGGCAGCCGCCCCGGACCCAGGTGCGGCGCATCCACTCCAGCCGGGCCGGTTCCCGGTGCCCGCGCAGCAGCTCCATGCCGACCTCGTACTGCGCGCTCAGCGTCTCGCGCAGCAGCGAGCTGTCCCGGAACAGGGTCCGGCCGCGCATCTCCATGAGGATGAGCAGCACCCCGTTGGCGGGCCGGCCGTAGTCGCGGATCAGCTGCGCGATCTCGTACAGCGCCTCCGGACGCCCCCCGGACAGCCGCAGCAGCAGCTCCAGCGCCAGGCGCACCTCCTCGCAGGCGGGCCGCCGGACGGGCGCCTCGGCCGAGCCGTCCTCCACGGCACGCGCCACCGTCTCGGCGGCGTGGACGAGATCGGCCGCGTCCGGCGGGGACAGCGAGCCGTGCACCGGCGCGACGGTCGTGGCGATGAGGTCGGCCAGGCGGCGGTGCGGCACGGGCGGCTCGACGTCGGCGTGGAACGCCACGTCGCCACTGCACCCGCAGGACTCGCGCACGATGAGCGAGGTGGGCACGAGGATGCGCGCCGGGGGCTCGGGATCTCCGCGGATCAGGCCGAGCAGGGTCGTGACGGCGGCTCGCCCGATCATCTCGGTCGGCTGGCGCACGGTCGTCAGCCGGGGGATCAGGTAGGCGCTGGAGCGCAGGTCGTCGAAGCCCACCACGGCCTGCTCGGCGGGCAGCCGCAGCCCCGCCGCGGCCAGCGTGTGCATGATGCCGGTGGCGTTCTCGTCGGTGCCCGCGATCACCGCGGTCGAGGGCAGCCCGGCGGCGAGCATGCGCTCGGCGGCGTGCTCGCCACCGTCGATCTGGTTGGTGGGCGCGGTGAACAGCAGCCCCGGATCGGCCTCGATGCCGTGCACGGCCAGCGCCTCGCGGTACGCCTCGTAGCGCTCGCGGATGTCGTCGGTCTCCAGCCGCCCGGCGAAGGCGATCCGGCGGTGGCCGTGGGCGACGAGGTGGTCGACGGCCTCGGTGACGCCGGTCCGGTTGTCCGGCATCACCAGCGGGTGCGTCAGGCCGGGCAGTTCGTGGCTCACCGACACGAACGGCCGCCCGCTCTCCTCGATCGAGTGGAGGTAGCGGGGCGAGACCGCCTGCAGCACCATCACGAAACCGGACACGTGCTGCCAGGCCACCGGGTACGAAAGCTCCGGCGGCTCGGTGACCTCGATGTGCTCGGTGCCCGCGTCGAGGGTCTGGATCGCGATGACCCCCACGCCCGCCTCCGCCGCGGCGCGCGCGATCCCGGCCAGTACGCCGCCGTAGTACCAGCCCCCGAGAAACGGCGACAGGACCCCGAGCGTGAGGTCTGGTGTCACCTTCAGACGGTACCGCGCAGAACGGTTCGCACCAGGCGAAACGGTCGTCGAGAGTGGCCCCGAGAGTGGCTCAGGGCAGCCGCAGCACCCAGCGGTACGCCTGCACCAGCCCGGTGTCGAAGCTGGCCGCCGAACCCCACAGGAACAGCCGGAACCGGCGGTACAGCGGGTCGCCCCAGCGCCGCACCACGTCCTCGCGGGCGGCGTCGAGCCGCCGCGCCCACTCCGCGCAGGTCAGGTGGTAGTTGTGCCGGTCGTCGTCGACGCTGACCAGCTCGAACGGCGAGCGCGCCACCTGGCGCAGGTAGGAGTGCAGCACCAGCGGCGAGGACTTGCCCGGGTAGATGTAGCGGCTCATGAACGTCGACACCCGGTGCTTGGCCCGCATCGCCAGCGCGTCCAGGTAGACGTGCCCGCCCGGCTTGACCAGCTCGGCGTACTTGCGCAGGGTCGCGCCGTAGTTGGGCAGGTGCTCGGTCACGCCCATGTTCACGATCGCGTCGTAGCGGCGCGGGGCCTCGTAGCGCAGCAGGTGCCGGCGCACCACGGTGGCGGGCAGCTGCTCGCGGGCGAACAGGTCGGACAGGTAGCGCTCGGACTCCTCGGCCAGCGTCAGCGTGGTCACGTGCACCCCGCGCCGGGCGGCGAACTCGGCGAACGCGCCCCAGCCGCCGCCGACCTCCAGGATGTGGTCACCGGGGGAGACCCTCAGCGCGTCGAGCGCCAGCTCCATCTTGCGGGTCATCGCGTCTTCGAGCGGCTCGTCGTCGCGGGCGAACACGCCCTGGGTGTAGCACCGGTGCCGGGAGTCCATGAAGGTCAGGAAGAACTCGGACTCGTTGTCGTAGTGCGACGAGATCGCGCGCCGGTCGTGCTCGGCACCGCCGAGCCGCAGCGCCGGGGCGAACCGGGCCAGCCAGGCGATCGGGTGCCGGTCGTGGAACATGCCGCGGACCTTGAGCGCGGCCATCAGGTCGCCCTCGATGTCCAGCCAGCCGCGCAGGTAGGCCACGCCGATCTGGAACTGGTCGAGCCCGGCCAGCGCCTTCGCGCCGCGCGGGTCGCTGATCACGACGGTGAAGGCCGGGTCGCCGGCACCCAGGACGCTGGGCGGCGTGCCGTCGCCGGTGCGGACCGCGAACGGCACCGCCGGGCGGTCGGCGAAGTAGGTCTGGTACCGACGATCGAGGGTCCTTGCCAGGTCAGCGCTCGCCATGGCGCCAATCTAACGCCGTCGAAGCCTCGGTGAAAGGAGCATGCGGATGAACCGCAGGCGGCCGGAACCGGTAACCGGCATGATCGGCGCGCCCGATAGCATGGCCGGAGCCGGACAAACCGCAGCAGAGGACTTGAGGAGATCACCGTGAGCGTTTCGATCAGCCCGCCGCAGGCCGACCCCGTCGTCGTCCGGGCCGGGACGACGGGCGCGGAGGCGATCGCCGAGGCCGGCCTGCCGGTGCACGGCCCCAAGGCGATCGTGGTGGTCCGCGACCCCGAGGGCCGCCTGCGCGACCTGGACTGGTCTCCCGCGGTCGACACCGCGGTCGAGCCGGTCGCCATCGACAGCAAGGACGGCCTCGACGTGCTGCGCCACTCCACGGCGCACGTGCTCGCCCAGGCCGTGCAGGACATCTTCCCCGAGGCGAAGCTGGGCATCGGCCCGCCGATCGACAACGGCTTCTACTACGACTTCTCGGTCGCCAAGCCGTTCCACCCGGACGACCTGGACAAGATCGAGAAGCGGATGCAGGAGATCGTCAAGTCGGGGCAGCGCTTCTCCCGGCGCCGCTTCGAGACGCTCGACGAGGCCAAGGCCGAGCTGAAGGACGAGCCGTTCAAGCTCGAACTGGTCGACATCAAGGGTGACGCGGGCGACGACGTCATGGAGGTGGGCGGCGGCGAGCTGACCATCTACGACAACCTCGACGCCAAGACCGGCGAGCGCTGCTGGGGCGACCTGTGCCGGGGCCCGCACCTGCCGTCGACCCGGCTGATCGGCGCGTTCAAGCTGATGCGCTCCGCGGCGGCGTACTGGCGCGGCTCGGAGAAGAACCCCCAGCTGCAGCGGGTGTACGGCACCGCGTGGCCGACCCGTGACCAGCTCAAGGACTACCTGAAGCTGCTGGAGGAGGCGGCCCGGCGCGACCACCGCAAGCTGGGCACCGACCTCGACCTGTTCAGCTTCCCCGACGAGATCGGCTCGGGCCTGGCGGTCTTCCACCCCAAGGGCGGTGTGATCAAGCGCGAGATGGAGGACTACGTCCGCCTGCGCCACATCGAGGAGGGCTTCCAGTACGTCGGCACGCCGCACATCACCAAGGAAGGCCTCTTCCACACCTCGGGTCACCTGCCCTACTACAAGGAGACCATGTTCCCGCCGATGGACATGGAGGGCAGCGACTACTACCTCAAGGCCATGAACTGCCCGATGCACAACCTGATCTACCGGTCGCGCGGGCGTTCGTACCGTGAGCTGCCGATCCGGCTGTTCGAGTTCGGCTCGGTGTACCGGTTCGAGAAGTCGGGCGTGATCCACGGCCTGACCCGGGTGCGCGGCTTCACCCAGGACGACTCGCACTCCTACGTCACCAAGGAGCAGGCGGCCGCCGAGATCAAGCACCTGCTCGACTTCGTGCTCGGCCTGCTCAAGGACTTCGGCATCACCGACTTCTACCTGGAGCTGTCGACCCGTGACGACAGCAAGCCGGAGAAGTTCGTCGGCTCGGAGGAGGACTGGGCCACGGCCACCGCGGTGCTGGAGCAGTGCGCCCTGGAGACCGGGCTGACCCTGGTGCCGGACCCGGGCGGCGCGGCGTTCTACGGCCCGAAGATCTCCGTGCAGGCCAAGGACGCCATCGGTCGCACCTGGCAGATGTCGACCATCCAGTACGACTTCAACCAGCCGAAGGGCTTCGAGCTGGAGTACCAGGCCGCCGACGGCACCCGCCAGCAGCCGGTCATGATCCACTGTGCGAAGTTCGGCTCGATCGAGCGCTTCATCGGCGTGCTCACCGAGCACTACGCGGGCGCGTTCCCGGCCTGGCTGGCCCCGGTCCAGGTGGTCGGCATCCCGATCCGCAGCGACGACGAGGCCGGGCACACCGCCTACCTGTACGACTTCGTGGCCAAGCTGCGCAAGGCGGGCATCCGGGCCGAGGTCGACAGCTCCGACGAGCGCATGCAGAAGAAGATCCGCACCGCGCAGCAGCAGAAGATCCCGTTCATGGCCATCGTCGGCGACCAGGACCTGGCCGACGGCACGGTGTCCTTCCGCTACCGCGACGGCTCCCAGCGCAACGGCGTCAGCCTGGACGAGGCCGTCGCCCACGTGACCGAGATCGTGCGCTCGCGCGTCAACACCGGCCCGTCCGCCGCCGTGGCGGAGAACGCCGAGGCGGCGTGAGCGTGCGTACCAACGAGGCCGGGTTCGTGCTCCACACGGACCCGGCCCGGCTCGACCTCGACACCGTCGAGCGCTGGCTGGCCCAGGAGAGCTACTGGGCCAACGGGCGCGAGCGCGCGGTCATCGAGCGCTCGCTGGCCGGCTCCACCGTGTACGGGATCTACGCCCCGGACGGAACGCAGGTCGGCCTGCTGCGGGTGGTCACCGACGGGGCCACCTTCGCCTGGCTGTGCGACGTGTTCGTCGAGGCGGCGTACCGGGGGCAGGGCCTGGCCCGGTGGGCGGTGGCGGCGGTCCGCGACGACCTGCTGGCGCTCGGCGTCTACCGGATCATCCTGGCGACCGCCGACGCGCACGGCGTCTACGCGGAGGCCGGGTTCACCCCGCTGGCCGAGCCCGACCGCTGGATGCAGCTGACCACCCGGGTCATCGGCCGCCCCGACGTGCCCTTCACCGCGGCGGCGCCGGCATGAGCGCGCCGGACCCGGACGGCCTCGAACGGCTCTGGACTCCGTGGCGCATGGCGTACGTCAGCGGCGGCCCGAAGTCCACCGACTGCCCGTTCTGCGTCGCGCCGGTGTCCGACCCCGACGGGCTGGTGGTCGCCCGCGGCGAAGCCGTGTACGCGGTGCTCAACCGGTTCCCGTACAACCCGGGGCACCTGCTGATCTGCCCGTACCGGCACATCGACGACTACCCGGAGCTCGACGACGCCGAGACCGCGGAACTGGCCGAGTTCACCAAGACGGCGATGCGGGTGGTCCGCAAGGTCTCCAACGCGCACGGGTTCAACATCGGGCTCAACCAGGGCCACGCGGCGGGCGCGGGGATCGCCGCGCACCTGCACCAGCACGTGGTGCCGCGGTGGGGCGGGGACAACAACTTCCTGCCCGTGGTCGCCCGCACCAAGGCCCTGCCGCAGCTGCTCACCGACACCCGCGACCTGCTCCGCGAGGCCTGGCCGGCCTGAATCCGGCGGCGCGCCGCGCGGGTGGCCGATGGTGTCAGACCCCTGCGGAAGGATGGCTGCCATGATTGGCAACCTGCGCACCGTCGTGCTCGACGCGCCCGACATCAAGGGTCTGGCCGCTTTCTACAGCGAGCTGGCCGGCCTGACCGAGCACTACGCCGACGACGAATGGATCACGCTCAAAGCCGCTGACGGCACCCGCCTCGGCTTCCAGCACGCCCCCGATCACGTGCCGCCGCGCTGGCCCGACCCGGCGTACCCGCAGCAGATGCACCTCGACCTGCGCGTGCCCGACATGGCCGCGGCGGTCGAGCACGCCGTCAAGCTCGGCGCGACCCGGCTGCCCGGCGGCGGCGAGACCTTCACCGTGCTCGCCGACCCGGCGGGGCACCCGTTCTGCCTCTGCCAGGGCGAGGTGGACAGCGCCGCGCTCGCCGACGTCGCGATCGACTGCACGTCCGCCGGGCCGCTCGCCCGCTTCTACAGCGAGCTGCTGGGCCTGCCGGTCACCTGGGAGGGCGAGGGCGGCGCGATGATCTCCGCCGAGGGCCGGCTGCCGGTGATCTTCCAGGAGATCGCCGAGCACCGGGCCCCGCGGTGGCCCGACCCGGCCCACCCGCAGCAGTACCACCTGGACGTCGAGGTGTCCGACATCGAGCAGGCCGAGCCGAAGGTGCTCGCTCTCGGCGCGACCCGGCTGGCCGGTGCGGGCGACAACTGGCGGGTGTACGCCGACCCCGCCGGGCACCCGTTCTGCCTGGTCTGGTGACCTGCCGGCGAGCCCGCGTACCCGGTGCGCGGGCTCGCCGCGCCGTCACGCAGTGTGACGTGATCGAGCAAAGGGAACCGCGGAGGGGCCTTCGCACGTCACCATCGGCGTAGACGGCCCGTCTGCACCGCCCGGCCCCTCGGCGCGGTGGGACGGGGGACGGGGGTCCGGCATGGTTTCTCGGCGCGAGATGGTGCGCCTGCTCGCCGCGGGCGGCGTCGGCGCGGCCGCCGCGGTGGCGGTGCCGAAGGTGCGTGGCCTGTTCGGCCCGGACCGGCTGCCCCTCGACGGCGGGTACGCCCCGGCCGGCAACGAGCTGGGCTGGCACAAGGGCGCGGTGCGGGTGCTCTGGCACGTCACCACCGACCGGCCGCTGATCGCGCTGACCTTCGACGACGGCCCCGAGCCCGACTGGACGCCCCGGGTGCTCGACGCCCTCGACGCCCTCGACGCCAAGGCGACGTTCTTCGTCGTCGGCGAGCGGCTGGTGCGCAACGCGGCCCTGGTCCGCGGCCGCTACGCCCGCCACGAGGTGGGCAACCACACCTGGGCGCACAAGGACCTGGCCCAGCGCGACGAGAAGAAGGTGCGCGACCAGCTGCGCCGCTGCCACGACGCCATCGCCGAGCATGTCGGACGGCCGCCGACGCTGCTCCGCCCGCCGTGGGGCCACCTGGGCGGCAGCACGCTGACCGTGGCCGAGGAGTTCGGCTACGACGTGGTCATGTGGTCGCAGCGGATGCGGGAGAACCTGTTCGTGAAGGACCCCGGCGGCATCGTCGCCGACACGGCCGAGCAGGCACGCCCCGGGGCGGTGATCCTCGCCCACGACACCGGCCCCGAGGACCGGCTGGTCTGCATCGCCAACCTCAAGGGCATCGTGACCGGGTTGCGCGACCGCGGCTTCGAGCTGGTCACCGTCTCCGAACTGATGGCCGCCGGCCAGCCCGTCACCACCACCTGACGCTGCGGGTGGTGGTGACGGGCGGCAGGGTCAGCGGGTGGGGGTGTGCTCCTTGCGGGCCTGGTCGGCCAGGTGGCCGGGCATGGGCTCGTAGCGGGCGAACTCGCGGGTGAAGGTGCCCGCGCCCGCCGTCATGGAGCGCAGGTCCACCAGGTAGCGCAGCAGCTCCACGGCGGGCACCTCGGCCCGGACCTGGGTGCGCTCGCCGCCGCCCGGGTCGGACTCCGAGCCCAGCACCCGGCCCCGGCGGCCGGACAGGTCGCTCATCACCGCGCCGACCGCGGAGTCGGGCACCGTGATGACCACCTCGTCGACCGGCTCCAGCAGCGTGATCTGGGCCTTCTCGGCGGCGTCCTTGAGGGCCATGCTGCCCGCGGTCTGGAAGGCCGCGTCGGAGGAGTCGACGCTGTGCGCCTTGCCGTCGACCAGGGTCACCCGGAAGTCGACCACGGGGTAGCCGGCCACGATGCCCTTCTCGGCCTGGGCGCGTACGCCCTTCTCGACGCTGGGGATGTAGTTGTGCGGGATGGCCCCGCCCACGATCTTGTCGACGAACTCGATGCCGGTGCCGCGGGGCAGCGGCTCCAGCTGGATCGCGCAGACGGCGTACTGGCCGTGCCCGCCGGACTGCTTGACGTGGCGGCCCTGCCCGCTGGCCGGGGCGGCGAACGCCTCCCGCAGCGCCACCTTCGCCGGCTCGGTGGACAGCTCGACGCCGCCCGCGCGCAGCCGGTCGAGCACCACGTCGGCGTGCGCCTCGCCCATGCACCACAGCACGAGCTGGTGGGTCTCCGGGTTGCGCTCCAGGCGCAGCGTCGGGTCGCCCGCGACCAGCTTGGCCAGGTTCTTGGCCAGCGCGTCCTCGTCAGAGCGGGTCTTGGGCACCACCGCGACCGGCAGCAGCGGCTCGGGCATCAGCCACGGGGCCACCAGCAGCGGCCTGTCCTTGCCGGAGATGGTGTCGCCGGTCTCGGCGGCGGTCGACTTGGTGACGGCGCAGATGTCGCCGGCCACGCACTTGGCCACCTCGCGCAGGTTCGCGCCGAGCGGGGAGTAGATGTGGGTGACCCGCTCGTCGGCGTCGTGGTCGGGGTGGCCGCGTTCGGCCAGGCCGTGGCCGCTGATGTGCACCGGGGTGTCCGGGCGCAGCGTGCCGGAGAAGACCCGGACCAGGCTGACCCGGCCGACGTACGGGTCGATGGTGGTCTTGACGACCTCGGCCACCAGCGGGCCGTTCGGGTCGCAGTCCAGCGCGTCGCGGGGCGAGCCGTCGACGCCGGTGACCGCGGGCAGCGGGTGCTCCAGCGGGGTCGGGAACGCCCTGGTCAGCAGCTCCAGCAGCGCGTCCAGGCCGACGCCGGTCTCGGCGCACACCGGCACCGCCGGGTGGAAGTGGCCGCGCGCGACGGCCTTCTCCAGGTCGTCGATGAGCACCTGGGAGTCGATGACCTCGCCCGCGAGGTACCGGTCCATCAGGGTCTCGTCCTCGCTCTCGGCGATGATGCCCTCGATCAGCTCGCCGCGGGACTCCTCGATCGCGGGCAGGTGCTCCGGGTCGGGCCGGCGCACCTGGGGCGGGTAGCCGTTCGAGTAGTCGTAGACCTGCTGCGAGATGAGTCCGATCAGGCCCTCGACGGAGTGGCCGTCGTCGCCGTGCATCGGCAGGTACAGCGGCTGCACCTCCTCGCCGAAGACCCGCTGGCACAGGGCGAGGGCCTCGTCGAAGTCGGCCCTCGGGTGGTCCAGCCGGGTGATCGCCACGGCGCGCGGCATGCCGACCGCGGCGCACTCCTCCCAGAGGGTGGCGGTGGCGGCGTCCATGCCGTCCCAGGCGCTGACCACGAACAGGGCCGCGTCGGCGGCGCGCAGGCCGGCCCGCAGCTCGCCCACGAAATCGGCGTAGCCGGGAGTGTCCAGCAGGTTCACCTTCACGCCCTGGTGGGACAGCGGCGCGCAGGCCAGGGCGACGGAGCGCTGCTGCTTGACCGCGGCCGGGTCGTGGTCGGTGACCGTGGTGCCCTCGGTGACCGAGCCCGCCCGGCCGATGGTTCCCGTGGCGGCGAGCAGCGCCTCGACCAGCGTCGTCTTACCGCTGCCGGCGTGCCCGACCACCACCACGTTGCGCACGTCTGACGGCTGCTCGGCGACCTGCGCCGGAGCCTGTGAGACCTTCTCCTTGTCGCCGCGCGCCATCTGTCCGCCTCCTGTTGCCGTGTCGGTTACTGCATTGTTTCCGATCCCACACCCATCGGGCGTACGGATACAACCCCGGCGTCAGCGTGTCGCCGCTGTCGAGCGTGCCAACACGCCCCGCTATCGTTAGCGCCATCATGGCGAAGATCCTCAGCGTGGTGGGCAAGGCCGGCACGGCCCGCCTGCTCGATCCCCTCAGCCGGGTCCTGCTGCGCGCGGGGGTGAGCCCGAACGCGGTGACCGTGGTCGGCACCCTGGGCGTGCTGGTGGGCGCGTTCGGTTTCGCGGCACGCGGCCACTGGATCGCCGCCGTGGTGATCATCTTAGTGTGCGGCCTCACGGACGTGATGGACGGGGCGATGGCTCGCGCCCGCGGCAGCGCCAACCGTTACGGCGCGCTGCTGGACTCGACCATGGACCGGATCGCCGACGGCGCCATCTTCGCGGCCATCGCCTGGTGGTATGCGGGCACCGGCGACCGCGCCTCGCTGGCCGCCGCCCTGATCTGCCTGGTCACCGGGCAGGTCGTCTCCTACGTCAAGGCGCGCGCCGAAGGACTGGGCATGTCCTGCCACGTCGGCCTGGTCGAGCGCGCCGAGCGCCTGATCATCGTCGGGGTCGGCGCGCTGCTGACCGGCTTCGGCCTGTCCTGGGGCCTGCCCGCCTCGCTGTGGCTGCTCGCGGCCGGTTCGGTGTTCACCGTCTGGCAGCGCATGTGGCACGTGCACAAGCACGAGTCGGCCGGGGAGTCGGTGTGAGAGAGCTTGGCGAGCGAACCATGTCGGTGAGGACTCGCGCCGTCGACGAGCGCAGCGAGGAGACGGCGTGAGCGGGCGCGAGCGGCTCGTCGAGTTCGGCTACGCGGCCGGGTGGCGGCTGGTGCGGGCGCTGCCCGAGTCCGCCGCGTCGGCGCTGTTCCGGGCCGGGGCGGACCGGGCCGCCGCGAAGCGGGGACCGAGCGTGCAGCGGCTGGCCCGCAACCTGCGCAACGTGCTCGGCCACGAGCCGTCCGACGAACTGGTCCGCGACGCGATGCGCTCGTACGCGCGCTACTGGCTGGAGGCGTTCCGGCTGCCGTCGAAGTCGAAGGCGCAGCTGCGTGACGGCTTCCGGCTGCACGGCGTCGAGAAGCTGATCGGCGCGCACGAGGCCGGCACCGGTGCGATCGTCGCGCTGCCGCACGCGGGCAACTGGGACGCGGCCGGCGCGCTGGTCACCGCGCACGGGGTGCCGCTGACCACCGTCGCGGAGCGGCTCAAGCCGGAGGGGCTGTACCGGCGGTTCCTGCAGTACCGCGAGAACCTGGGCATGACCATCGTGCCGACCGTCGGCGGGCAGGGCTCGCCCATCGACGCGCTGGTCAAAGCGTTGGGGCAGGCGCACGTCGTGCCACTGCTGGCCGACCGCGACCTGTCCGCGCGGGGTGTCGAGGTGGAGTTCTTCGGCGGGCGCACCCGCATGCCGGCCGGTCCGGCGATGCTGGCGCTGCGCACCGGCGCGCCGCTGTTCGTGGTGGACATGTGGTACGAGCCGGACATGGCCTGCGGCCGGGTGATCGGCCCGCTGCCGGTGCCCGACGCGTCCGCCGGCCCGCTCGACGTGCGGGTCCGGCTGCTCACCCAGCAGGTCGCCGACGGCCTGGCCCGGGGCATCGCCGCGCACCCGGCCGACTGGCACATGCTGCAGAAGCTGTGGCTGACCGAGCCGCCCGCGGGCGACCCGGCGACCGCCCGCGCCACTTCGGCCGCGGGCGTCCCCGACCCCGAGGAGTGACGTGCGGATCGGAATCGTCTGCCCGTACTCGCTGGACGTGCCGGGCGGGGTGCAGTTCCACGTACGCGACCTCGCCGAGACGCTGATCGCGATGGGGCACGAGGTCAGCGTCCTCGCCCCCGCCGACGACGACCAGCCCCTCCCGCCGTACGTGGTGGCCGCCGGGCGGGCCGTGCCGGTGCCGTACAACGGCTCGGTGGCCCGGCTCAACTTCGGCCCGATCTCCGCCGCGCGCACCCGGCGCTGGCTGCACCAGGGCGACTTCGACGTGCTGCACGTGCACGAGCCGCTGACACCGAGCCTGTCGCTGCTCGCGGTGATGTCGGCGCGCGGCCCGGTGGTGGCCACGTTCCACACCGCGATCACCCGCTCGCGGGCGCTGGCGGCGGGCGCGCCGGTGGCCCGGGTGGTGCTGGAGCGCATCACCGGCCGCATCGCGGTCAGCGAGCTGGCCCGCCGGGTGCAGGTGGAACACCTGGACGGCGGCGCGGTGGAGATCCCGAACGGGGTCTCCGTGGCGCACTTCGCCGACGCCGAACCGCTGCCGGGCTGGCCGGGGGAGTGCCGGCCCGGGTACGGCGGCACGGTCGGTTTCCTGGGCCGCTTCACCGAGCCCCGCAAGGGCTTCGACATCCTCGCCCGCGCGCTGGCCGAGGTGATGCCGCAGCGGCCCGGCATGCGGCTGCTGCTGGCCGGGCCCGGCGACCTCGGCGAGGTGGACCTGCCGCCGGTGGTCGCCGAGCGCACGACGTTCCTGGGCAAGGTGTCGGAGGAGGACAAGGCGCGCATGCTGCGCAGCGTCGACCTGTACATCGCGCCGAACACCGGCGGGGAGTCGTTCGGCATGATCCTCACCGAGGCGATGGCGGCGGGCGCGCCCGTGGTCGCCACCGACCTGGACGCGTTCCGCCGGGTGCTGGACGGCGGCCGGGCGGGCGCGCTGTTCCCCAACGGCGACGCCGCGGCCCTGGGCGAGGCCGTCAGCGCCCTGCTCGACGACGGTGCACGCCGCCGTGAGCTGGCCGAACACGCGGGCCGGGTGGTCGCCGCGTACGACTGGCCGGTGGTCGCGGCGCGGGTGCTGGAGGTCTACAACAGCGCCATCGAGGCCCTCGGCGAGACGGTCAGCGGGGAGGAGACCCCCGCGCAGTGGTGAGCCCGTAACGGCGCACCACTACGATGCCCGGCATGGGTTGGGTGATCGGCGTCGTGGCCTTGGTGGTCGTGATCGCGTCGTACGTCACCTGGACCGCCGGGCGGGTGGACCGCCTGCACCTGCGGGCCGCCTCGGCGGGCCGGGCGCTGGACTCGCAGCTGGTGCGCCGCGCGGCGGCCGCCGCGGTGCTGGCCGAGCACGAGCTGGCCGGCGATCCGGCGGGCGCGGACCTGTACGCGGCCGCCCGCGCCGCGCTCGACGCCCGCGAGGACGACCGGGAGGCGTCGGAGAACGACCTCACCCGGATGCTGCGCAAGCAGGCTCTCGACCCGCAGGAGCCGAACGGGGCGGCCGTGATCGCGGCCAGCCGCCGGGTCGCGCTGGCCCGGCAGATGCACACCGACCTGGTCCGCGGCGCGCTGGCGTCTCGCGAACGGCCGCTGGTGCGCCTGCTGCGGCTCAACCGCAAGCACGCCCGCCCGTCGTACTTCGACATCGACGATCCGACCTTGAGCGCGGTCTGAGCGCTCGGGTACATTTGCGGCTTCCGCTGAGTTGTCGCAGGTCACACCTGTGACTCGGGTCACAGGCCGGGCCACAGGGTGCTGATTGGCCGTCGGGTGGCCTGCTCGCCCCCGCGTAGAATTCACCCCAGCGGAGCCTGCCGCCCGCCCTGCGGTGATCGTATGACGCCGGGCGGCCTCCTCCGCGGTCCTCGATCCCGTGTGTCAGGAGAAGCGCGACATCATGTCTGCAACCGAGTCTGTGAACGTACCGGTGACCGGCACCGCCCGCGTGAAGCGCGGCATGGCCGAGATGCTCAAGGGCGGCGTGATCATGGACGTCGTCAACGCGGAGCAGGCGAAGATCGCCGAGGACGCCGGCGCCGTCGCGGTCATGGCGCTGGAGCGCGTGCCCGCCGACATCCGGGCGCAGGGCGGCGTGTCCCGCATGAGCGACCCCGACATGATCGACGGCATCATCAACGCCGTCTCCATCCCGGTCATGGCCAAGGCCCGCATCGGCCACTTCGTCGAGGCGCAGGTGCTGCAGTCGCTCGGCGTCGACTACGTCGACGAGTCCGAGGTGCTGACCCCGGCCGACTACGCCAACCACATCGACAAGTGGCAGTTCACCGTGCCCTTCGTCTGCGGCGCGACCAACCTGGGCGAGGCGCTGCGCCGGATCACCGAGGGCGCGGCCATGATCCGCTCCAAGGGCGAGGCCGGCACCGGTGACGTGTCCAACGCCACCACCCACATGCGCAAGATCCGTGGCGAGATCAAGAAGCTGACCTCGCTGCCC
Organism: Catellatospora aurea; assembly: GCF_042663325.1. Taxonomy (NCBI): domain Bacteria; kingdom Bacillati; phylum Actinomycetota; class Actinomycetes; order Micromonosporales; family Micromonosporaceae; genus Catellatospora; species Catellatospora aurea. The sequence continues at coordinate 18,692 of NZ_JBHTAC010000039.1, read as the reverse complement.
GCCGACGAGCTGTACGTCGCCGCCAAGGAGCTGCAGGCGCCGTACGAGCTGGTCAAGGAGATCGCCGAGACGGGCAAGCTGCCCGTCGTGCTGTTCACCGCGGGCGGCATCGCCACCCCGGCCGACGCCGCGATGATGATGCAGCTCGGCGCCGAGGGTGTCTTCGTGGGCTCGGGCATCTTCAAGTCGGGCAACCCGGCGCAGCGCGCCGAGGCGATCGTGAAGGCCACCACCTTCTACGACGACCCGGACGTGCTCGCGAAGGTCTCCCGCGGCCTGGGCGAGGCCATGGTCGGCATCAACGTCGACGAGATCCCGCAGCCGCACCGCCTGGCCGAGCGCGGTTGGTGAACCCGCTGGTCCCGGCGACGGGACCAGCCCTGTGCGCACTACCTGACGACCCGTCCGCTGCTCAGCGGGCGGGTCGCCTGCTTTCCTCGCAGGCCTCGCCGTCGCGGTCCGGGTCCAGGCGGTGCCGGTCCCTGCCGCGTACGAGCAGGCGCGCGACCGTGCCGTCGGGGGCCGGGTCGAAGTAGCCGTGGCCGCGCAGCCAGTCGCAGCGCGCGCGAACCCCGGGCGGGAACCGCCACGGCACGCACAGGCCAGGCTGGCGCGGCATGCGGTAGCCGTGGTCGCAGCCGTCGATGCTCGCGGGCAGCTCCGGTGGCTTCTTCGGTTTCGGCAGCGGCCGCTGCGGCCTGGCCTGCGGTTTACGGGCGAAGGACTGCACGAACGGCCGCACCGCGCCGGGCCGGGCCGGGTGCGGGCCGAGCGTGACCCAGGTCGCGGGTCCGGCCGTGGCGGTGGGCGGCCCGAGGCCGGTGGCGACGGTCAGCAGGACGGCGGCGGCCGCGAGCAGCCGCAGCGCGGTACGCGTGGACGTGTTCACGAGATGTGCACCCACTTGGCCACGGACGGCACCCCGTTGGCGCCGACGACGAAGAGCATGTACCAGCCGGGCGGCGCGATGTTCGGGTTGCTGGTGAGGTTCAGGCCGATGCCGTCGCCGTCCACCGTCATCGGCAGGTCCACGTAGCGCTGGTTGGGGTCGGACGAGTGTGTCACCGCGGCCGGGCGGATCAGGGCGGCCTTGAGCACCGGGCCGTCCACCGTGATCTGCTGCGTCGAGCCGTACGCCCACTGCGTGCTCGCCACGGATCTGATCTGCGGCCGCGCCCCCCGGAACAGGTACGGCGGGGAGTAGATCGAGATGTGGGTGGCGAACGAGCCGTCGCCCGGGTTGTCGCCGAAGGCCATCACCCGCCCGTCCGGCAGCAGGAACGCCGACGAGTGGTACGTGCGCGGCATCGGGTCGGTGGCCATGCCCGCGGTGAACGTGTTCGTGGCCGGGTCGAACATCGACGCCTCGTAGACGGGGTCGGCCCGGTTGTGCAGGCCGCCGCCGGTCTCGAAGACCAGTCCGTCGGGCAGCAGCACCGCGGAGACGTACATCTTGCCCTGGTCTTCGGTCTGCGGCACGCCGCCGGTGAGCGTCCCGGTCGGGATCGGCGGACCCGGGGTGTACGCCGGGGCGGTGGCCTTCAGGTCGATCACGTCGGTGAGCCGGTGCGCGTCGGGGTTGGCGACGTTGTTGCCGCCGCCCAGGGTGAGCACCCGCTGGTCCTGCGCGGGCGGCAGCAGCACGCTCATCGACTGGTCGCGCTCGTCCTTGCGGCGCAGGCCGGGCACGTCGGTCACGGTGCCGGCAGCGTGGTCGTAGATGGACGCGCCGGTGCCGGGCAGGTTGTCGCCGAAGACGTGGCTGCCCGTGTAGAACAGCCGGCCGTCCTGCATCAGGATCATCGACGGGTACAGCCCCCAGAAGCGCCAGGTCTGGTTGGTCTCGTTCAGCCCCAGCCAGCGGCCCTGCGCGGCGGAGTAGTATTCGGTGGCCACCGTGCCCCCGGAGTCCTCGCCGAGCCCGCCCAGCGAGATCACGTCACCGTTGCCCAGCAGGGTCGCCGACGGATACCAGTGCCCGGCGTTGAGGTCGTTGAGCCGGGTGTACGCGTTCGTCGCCGGATCGAAGACGTAGGACTCCTTGAGGCCCCGGTAGCCGGTCGCGCCGTCCGCGCTCGGGTAGTCCTTGTTGCCGCCCATGATCAGGACCCGGCCGTCGGAGAGCTGCACGTGCCCGGAGCAGAACAGGTCCGCCGGGGTCGGCACGTTCACGAACGTCCCGGAGTACGGCCGGTACAGCGCGGTCGCGAAGCTGCCCGCCGCGAACGCGTCCGCGTCGTTGCCGGAACCGGCCACCAGCAGCACGTTCCCGTCGTGCAGCACCACTGCGTGCATGGCCCGCGCCGGGGCGGTGAACGGCATCACCTGCCACGCCCCCTTGGTGCACGCCTCGCCCGCGCTGCACGCCGCACCCGGCGTCGGCTGGGTGACGTCGACCATCCGGTAGTCGTCGGTGACCAGCGTGCCGGTGTCGTAGACGGTCACGCCCCAGGTGATCTGGTCGGTGTGCGGCGGGATCGGCGGCGTGCGCACCGTCTTCTCGGTGAACTCCGCGGTCACCGGCAGCGACGCCAGGTCCGTCCAGTACTGCCAGCCCGCGGCCGTGTCGTGCCGGAACATCGTCATGACGGTGCTGGTGGTGGTCGTCTTGTACCAGACCGACAGGTCGTACTGGTGGCCCGGCGTGACGTTCGGGGCGCACGACGGGTCCTCGACCATCATCGCCTTGCGGTCGCCCGAGGCCCGGTCCGTCAGCGTGATCGCCATGGCGGACGCGCCGCTGTGCGCGTCCCCGGTGACCGCGAACGTGTACGAGTTGTCACCCCACCCGGCCGCGTTCCAGCAGAGCGGGAAGCCGTTCGCGGACAGCGCCTCCAGACCCGGGTTGGCGACCAGGTTCGCATCGGCGTACGCGGCCTCGGCGGCGAGTCCCGCCGCGGCCAGCAGCGCGGCCAGGACCAGGGCCGGTCTGCGCCGGCGCGCCCGCAGCCACGGGATCGGATTCACGTCGCCTCCCTGGGATCGGTGTCGTGGTCGGTCACGGCGCGGTCAGCGCCGGTCGGCGGGGGAGTCGGGCACCCAGCGGATCTCGATGCGGTCGCTGCCCGAGCCGAAGGTCGCCAGCACGTCGGAGTGCTCCAGCAGCGCGTCCACGGTCGGCAGCGGAGCCCGGTCGCCGCGCATCGCCGGGGTGGAGACCACGTAGTCGACGTCGCGCCAGCCGCGGGGCAGCTCGGCGGCGACCTTCGCGTCCAGGTCGACCTTGTAGAACCACAGCACGTTCTCGCGCGGGAACCCGTCGCGGACCAGGTCGAGCCAGAGCACGTCGTCGACCACCACCCGGGTGCGGGCCCGGTCGGGCACCCGTTCGCGCAGCCACGCCGCGGCCGCCTCGTACGGCGTGTTGTCGCGGGCGGTCAGCGCCCGGTGCACGCCGCCGGACCAGCGCACCCCGACCACGCCGACCGCGAGCACGGCGAGCCCGAGCAGCACCGTGCGGCGCCAGCCGGGGACCTGCTCGCCGGGCGGCCCGGTGAGCGCGTGCCGGACGGCCAGCGCCAGCACCCCGGCCAGGCAGAGCGCGAGGAACGGCAGCGCCTGGATCACGTACATCGTCGGCAGGTAGCCGCCGGGACGCAGTGCCACCACCGTCAGCAGCGCGACCGCGACGGCGGGCACCCGCAGCCGCCGGACCGCCAGCGCCACCGCGGCGGCCAGCACACCGCCGGCCAGCAGCACCGCGTCGTAGTACAGCCACGAGCCGACCACCGTGTTGGCCGGGCTGCCCGCGGTGAACACGCTGCCCGAGCCGGTGCGGCTGTGCAGCTGGAACTGCCAGGCCCCGATCAACGACACGTGGCCCGGACCCGGCAGCAGCTCGCCGTTGAGCATCGCGAACAGCGGGTAGAAGCCGCCGACCAGCAGCAGTCCGCTGCCGAACCCGGCGAAGGAGAAGGCGCGCACCCCGTTGCGGGCGGTGCCCTGCCACAGCGCGAGCACCACCGCGGGCAGCGCCACGATCATGGTCTCCTTGCACAGCGCGGCCGTCGCCGCCGCCGCGCCGGCCGCGACGTGGTGCCACAGGTGCCGCCGGGGCGACAGCGCCAGCACCAGCGCGCCGAGCAGCCAGGCCACGGCGAAGCTGTCCAGGTAGATCTGCCGCTGCGTGGTCACCGCCAGCGGCGAGAGCCCGTAGCAGAGCACGGCGACCGCCGCCGCCCAGCGGGGCAGCCCGAGGCGGCGGCCGAGCAGGTAGGTGAGCAGCAGGATGGCCGCGGTGACGGCCAGCATCGCGTACCGCCCGGTGGGCACCGAGAGGCCCTCGGACAACGCCGCGGGCAGCCAGGACAACGCGGCGAGCTGGATCCAGGCCAGCGGCGGGTGGTCGTACCAGTAGGTGTAGTGGCCAAGCCCCAGTCCTTGCCGCACGGCCCAGGCCTGGGCCAGGTAGGTCCCCTCGTCGTCGCTGGCGGCCGGGAACCCGGTGATGTTCCAGGCGTGCACGAACAGCACGATCGCGGTGATGCCGGTGACCAGCAGGCCGCCCGGCGACCGCAGGCGCCGCAGCAGCCGGGCGCGCATCGGCTCGGGCCGCTCCTCGACCTCGACGGTCTTTTCCGGGACTGCGGCATGAACTTCCGGTGCGTCGGTCTCGGCCGTCGGCGGCGGGTCGTCGCCGGCGATGGCGTCGAACGCCGGTTCGTCCGCAGGGGTGGCGGGTTCGGGTGCGACGGCTGGGTGGAAGGTGACCGCGATGGCCCGGGGCGGGGCGGGCCGTTTCGTGAAGGAGCGGGAGCGGGCGCGGCGGCGCGACGAGGTGGTCATGACGAGCTGCCGTCCGTGGCCGGGGTTTCGGTGAGGTGCGCGCCGACGTGCCTGGTCAGTTCCCAGTTGGTGCGTCCGGTCCATTCGCGCCAGATGGCGCGGACCGCGGCCACCGACAGGATCAGCATGTACGGGAAGGTGCCGAGCACCAGCTGCGCGTAGTGCACCGGGCGCACCCGCAGGCCGAACTGCTTGCCGAAGTCGCGCAACCCGGCCACCTGGAACGCCAGCGTCGCGGCCGTGGGCAGCGCCGGCAGGAAGGTCAGCATCGCGACCGCGACCGGCACGTGCGCGAACAGCGCCACGTACAGGCCGATCGGCACCGCGATCGCCGAGAACGCCTGCACGAACGGGCCGGTCAGGGTGTACCGGGCGAGCATGCGCGACCAGAAGGTCGGCAGCCCGCGCCAGTCGCCCTTGCGCAGCACCTGCAGGAAGCCCTGGTTCCACCGGGTGCGCTGCTTGAGCAGCCCGGACACCGAATCCGGGGTCTCCTCGCGGGTGACGATCGCCGAGTCGTACGCCACCACGACCCGCTCGCCGCTGCTGGACAGCCGTACGCCCAGGTCGCAGTCCTCGGCGAGGCAGGTGCCGTCCCAGCCGCCCGCGCGGCGCAGCACGTCGGTCCGCACGAAGACGGTGTTGCCGCCGAGCGGGATGAACCCCCGGCGGGCGTGCAGGTGCAGGCGGCTGCGGAACCAGAAGAAGTACTCCAGGCAGTTGTGCAGGCTGTACCAGCTGGAATGGAAGTTGATCAGCTGGACGCCGCCCTGCACCACGGTCGCGCCGCTGCGCCGGAAGGCGTGGTCGACGTGGGTGAGCAGGGCCGGGTGCACCTGGTCCTCGGCGTCGAAGACCCCGACGACGTCGCCGCGGCAGTGCGGCAGCGCGCTGTTGAGCGCCTTGGGTTTGCTCTTGACCTCGTTGGTGTCGACGACCACGCGTACGCGGTCCGGGGTCTGCTCGGCGAGCTGCCGGGCGACCGCGGTGGTGCCCTCGTCGTCGTGGCCGACCACCAGGATCACCTCGTAGTGCGGGTGGCTCGATTCGAGCAGCCGGCGCACGGTGTGCGCGAGCACCTCCTCCTCGTGGCGGGCCGGGACGAGCAGCGAGAAGGAGAGGGTGTGCGCGCCGTCGGGAGCGGCGAACCTGGTGGCGGCGAGGGTCTCCGGGGTGCGCCAGGCGTGCATCGTCCACCAGAGCGTGACCACGGCGAAGGCGAACAGGGCGAGGGAGACGGCGGTCATCGTGACGGCAGCCATGACCTGCCCGTCCGGCTGTTGAGCAACAGGGGCATACATTCCCTTATCTGTACAAAACGGACATGAGAGGCACGTGGATGCCACGTGAGCGGATTCCGTGTCCGCGGGTCGTATGCCTTGGGTAACCGCCGCCGCGAACGAATGGCTACGCGGAGAAATCGGCGTGGCAGCACGTTGTCGAACGTGCCGTGTCACCTGCCGTCGCGGGATGACGGGGCCGTCCTTCGCCGGTTGTCGGCTGCCCCGTGGAGCGCCTCGTCACAAGGGGCTGATGTCCCACTTCCGGATGTGGCTGAAGATCAGTTGGGTCTCCAGGTGGGCCACCTCGCGGCGGGACGTGAAGCCGTCCAGGAGCAGCCGCTGCAGGTGGGCGGCGTCGCGTACGGCGACGTGCACCAGGAAGTCGTCCGCGCCCGCGATGTGGCTCAGCGCCAGCGTCTCGGGCAGGTCCAGCACGAAGCGGATGAACGGCTCCACGACGTCGCGGTTGTGCGGGCGGACCCGTACCGCGATGTAGGCCTGCAGCGGGCGGCCCAGCGCGGCCGGATCGGCGTCGGCGTGGAACCCGGCGAGCACCCCCCGGCGCTGCAGCGCCCGCACCCGCTCCAGGCAGGTCGAGGCGGCGACATTGACGCGCGCCGCCAGATCCTTGTTCGAGATCCGCGCATCGTTCTGCAACTCGCGCAGGATCGCCGCGTCGATCGCATCAAGCACGGTGTTTCCGGTCATACCCCGAAGAGTATTCGGACCCTGTTTACCAGGGCCGAAGAAGGCCCGAAGATCACGCCCATGACCTACGCCGTCGACACCCGTGCCGTGCACGCGGGCCGCGCCGACCTGGCCGAGCTCGGTGTGCACGCGCTCCCGCTGGACTTCTCCACCACGTACCCGATGCACGACCAGGTTGCTGCAGGTAGCGCGCTGGGCGCGTTCGCCGACGGCGCGGCCACCGCCGCGACCCCGGTCTACCAGCGGCTCTACAACCCGACCACGGCCCGCTTCGAGCAGGCCCTGGCCGAGCTGGAGGGCACCGAGGCCGCCGTCTCGTTCGCCTCCGGCATGGCCGCGATCACCGCCGTGCTGCAGGCCGCCTGCCTGATGACCGAGCGCCGGCACGTGGTCGCCGTACGCCCGCTCTACGGCGGCACCGACCACCTGCTCTCCATCGGCCTGCTCGGGCTGTCCGTGACCTGGGTCGAGCAGGACGAGGTCGCCCGCGCGATCCGCCCCGACACCGGCCTGGTCGTCGTCGAGACCCCGGGCAACCCGACGCTGAACCTGGTCGACATCGCCACCGTCGTCATCCAGGCCGGGGACGTCCCGGTGCTGGTCGACAACACGTTCGCCACCCCGGTGCTGCAGAACCCGGCCCGGCTGGGCGCGGCGTACGTGGTGCACTCCGGCACGAAGTACCTCGGCGGGCACGGCGACGTGCTCGGCGGCGTCGTCGCCTGCGCCGAGCAGCGGGCCGGCGCGCTGCGCCAGGTGCGCATCCTCACCGGTGCGGTGCTGCACCCGCTGGCCGGCTACCTGCTGCACCGCGGGCTGGCCACGCTGCCGCTGCGGGTACGCGCCGCGCAGGCCACCGCCGCGACCCTGGCCGTACGGCTGGCCGTGCACCGGGGGATCAGCAAGGTGCACTACCCGGGCCTGCCCGGCAACGACCCGCGCGGACTGATCGGCCGGCAGATGCGCGGCCCCGGCGCGATGATCGCGTTCGAGACCTCCGGCGACGCCGCGGCCGTGGTCGCCGCGCTGCGCCTGATCACGCCCGCGGTCAGCCTCGGCTCCGTCGACTCGCTGATCGAGCACCCGGCCCTGCTCACGCACCGCCTGGTCGACGCCGAGGGCAAGCAGGCCGGCGGCATCACCCCGAACCTGCTGCGCATGTCGGTCGGCCTGGAGGACCCCGAGGACCTGTGGGCCGACCTGGACCAGGCCCTGACCGCCGCGACTCGGGCCTCGATCGCGGTCCCGGCGCCCGCTGCCGTGCTCGCCGCGCCGGTCATCGCGATGCCGGAGCCGGAGGTGTTCGCCGCCGAGGCGGTGTCCGCCACATCGGCGCAGGCCGTGCACGGGAGCGCGCCCGTACCGGCATAGACTCGACCTACAGTGGATGATCTTCTTGGGAGGACCCGTGCCAGACCTCGTCATCGGTGTGCTCGCCCTGCAGGGTGACGTGCGCGAGCACCTGGCCGCGCTGGCCGAGTGCGACGTGATCGGCCGGCCGGTGCGCCGTCCCGAGGAGGTCGCCGAGATCGACGCCCTGGTCATCCCGGGTGGCGAGTCCACCACCATGAGCAAGCTGGCGCTCGCGTTCGAGGTGTACGAGCCCGTGCGCAAGCGACTCGCCGAAGGCATGCCGGCGTACGGCTCGTGCGCCGGCATGATCATGCTCGCCGACGAGGTGCTCGACGGGCGGCCGGATCAGAAGACGTTCGGCGGCATCGCCATGACGGTGCGCCGCAACGCCTTCGGCCGCCAGGTCGACTCGTTCGAGGCCCCGGTCGACATCGCGGGCGTCGAGGGCGAGCCGGTGCACGCGATCTTCATCCGCGCGCCGTGGGTCGAGTCGGTCACCGCGGATGTCGAGGTGCTGGGCCGGGTCACCGCAGGCCCCGCCACCGGTAGGATGGTCGCGGTCCGGCAGGGCAACCTGCTGGCCACCTCGTTCCACCCGGAGCTCACCGGGGATCTGCGGGTGCACCGTCTGTTCGTCGACATGGTGCGTGACCAGGCCTCCTGACCCCGGGCCAGGAAGCTTCACCAGCGCGCTGACGGAGGATCTGATGTCCGGCCACTCAAAGTGGGCGACGACCAAGCACAAGAAGGCGGCGATCGACGCCAAGCGGGGCAAGCTGTTCGCCCGCCTCATCAAGAACATCGAGGTGGCGGCGCGCACCGGCGGCGCGGATCCGGCGGGTAACCCGACCCTGTTCGACGCGGTCCAGAAGGCCAAGAAGAACTCGGTCCCCAACGACAACATCGACCGGGCGCTCAAGCGGGGCTCCGGCCTCGAGGCCGGCGGGGCCGACTGGCAGACCATCATGTACGAGGGCTACGGCCCCAACGGCGTGGCGATCCTGATCGAGTGCCTCACCGACAACCGCAACCGCGCCGCGACCGAGGTGCGCACCGCGCTCACCCGCAACGGCGGCAACCTGGCCGACGCCGGTTCGGTGTCGTACATGTTCTCCCGCAAGGGCCAGGTCATCGTGCCCAAGAACGGCCTGACCGAGGACGACGTGCTCGGCGCGGTGCTCGACGCCGGGGCCGAGGAGTGCAACGACCTGGGCGAGTCGTTCGAGGTCATCAGCGAGGCGGGCGACCTGATCGGGGTCCGCAACGCGCTGCAGGCCGCGGGCATCGAGTACGAGTCGGCCGAGTCGACCTTCGTGCCCAGCGTCCAGGTGCAGCTGGACGAGGAGGGTGCCCGCAAGGTGCTCAAGCTGATCGACGTGCTCGACGACTGCGACGACGTCCAGGACGTCTTCGCGAACTTCGACATCTCCGACGACATCATCGAGAAGATCGAAGCCTGATCCGCCTCACCGCAGGGCCCCGTCCGCTCCAGGACGGGGCCCTGCGTCGTCCCCACCCGTTCCCGCCGTACCCCAAGATCATCTGACTTGCCTGGCACCTGTGCGTATCTTGAAGCCCGATTCCCGCAGGTGCCAGGCAAGTTGAGCGATCTTGGGCGGGGAAGTCGGTCTTCTTTCCGCTATTCGGGTGACGGAGGGCGAATTCTGGGCATCATGGTCTCTATGGTCGAAGTCCTCAACCCCGGCGAGCTGGAGCAGGGCCTCGCCGCCCTGCGCGGCTGGACCGGCGACGTGCACGGCATCACCCGCACCGTGAAGCTGCCCAGCTTCCCCGCCGCGCTGGCCGTGGTGGCCCAGGTGGGGGAGGCGGCGGAGAGCATGGACCACCATCCGGACATGGACATCCGCTACCGCCATCTCACGTTCACGTGCTGCACCCACGCGGCCGGCGGCCTCACCGACCTGGACCTGCGCCTGGCGCGCCTGATCGACGACATCGTCGCCAGCGCCACCGCGGACCAGCCCGCCAACCACTGACCGTCCCGCACGATCTGCCTCGGCATCCTGCAGTTTCGGGGAAAGTGCAGGATCGAGCGCGGTCTTTCGTGCAGTTTTCCCGAAACTGCAGGCCCGGACCGCGACCGCAGGCGTCGGCCTCGACGGCGTCCGGCCGCGCGGGTCGGGGCTTCCCAGCTCACCAGGCATGGGACGTTAAGAAGGGCACCTTCTATAACGCGGAGCGTTAAGAAGGTGCCCTTCCTTTGCCCGGGCCCGGTCAGGCGGTGAGGCGGTCGGGGGTAACGGTGATGATGGAGAAGAAGGCGCCCTGGGGGTCGGACAGGACGGCGAAGCGGCCGGGTGGGATGTCGGTGGGCGGGATGGAGACGGTGCCGCCGAGTTCCTGGGCGTGTGCGGCGGCGGCGTCGCAGTCGGCGACGTGGAAGTACACCATCCAGTGCGGGGGCAGGTCCTCGGGCCACTCGTCGCCCTCCATCGGCATCATGCCGGCGACGCGGGCCCCGTCGAGCTGGAACTCGGTGTAGATGACCGGGCCGAGCGGCATGTCCTGCGGTTTCCAGCCGAACACGCTGCCGTAGAAGATCTTCGAGCCCTCCGGGTCGCGGGTGGTCAGCTCGTTCCAGGCCAGCGTGCCGGGCTTGCGGAAGATCTCGCCGCCGCCGTGGGTGCCGGGCTGCCAGACCGCGAACATCGCTCCGGCCTGGTCCAGGAAGACCGCCATCTTGCCGTATCCGAGCACGTCGAACGGCTCCAGCAGGACGCTGCCGCCGAACTCGACGACCTTGGCGGCGGTGGCCGCGGCGTCGGCGGTCTCGACGTACGTCGTCCACATCGGTGGCTGGCTCTCGCCCTGGATGGGGCCCGCGCCGGCGACCTGCTTGCCGTCGATCAGGTATGTCGTGTAGCCGCCCGCCTCGGGTTCCGGGGTGACCTCGGCGTCCCAGCCGAACAGCTGGGTGTAGAACTCGGTCGCGCTCTTCAGATCAGTGGTGCTCAGGTCGACCCAGGTGGGAACGCCGAATGCGTTGGCCATGCCGATACCCCTCTGTTCCTGACACGGATGTTTCGTGACACGGACCGGTTTGTCCGCTTCATCCGATGGTGGCAGACGAGGGGAGCGGAACCGCGCGAATCGCACATCGTCGACGTGTCGATTGTGTGGGCGGATTACATGGCTGTTGCTGCTCGGTGAGTCATACGTTTCCGGGGCATTCGCAGTGACCCAGGTCACGTGGCACGAAGCATCCCAAGGAGCAGCAGATGAGCCCAGATCCCCCGGCGTTGCGCGCCATCGGGCTGACCAAGGAGTTCCGCGGTTTCCGCGCGGTCGACGGCGTCGACCTCGCCGTGGCGGCGGGTAGCGTGCATGCGCTGGTGGGACCCAACGGAGCCGGCAAGACCACACTGTTCAACCTGCTCACCGGCTTTCTGCCGCCGACGGCGGGGCGCATCGAGGTGGCGGGCGCGGACGTCACCGGACTGGCGCCGGAGGGTTTCGCCCGCCGGGGCGTGGCTCGTTCCTTCCAGATCACCAGCCTGTTCGGGCAGCTCACGGCGTTGGAGCACGTCGAACTGGCGCTGCAGAGCGGATCTTCGCTGGGCTGGAAGTTCTGGCGTTCGGCGAAGCTGATGCGCCGCTACACCCCGCGGGCCATGGAGCTGCTGGACATGGTCGGGCTGGCCGACCTGGCCGGCACCACCGCAGACGCGCTCGCGTACGGCCGCAAGCGGGCCCTGGAACTGGCGCTGGCGCTGGCACTGGAGCCGTCGGTGCTGCTGCTGGACGAGCCGACGGCCGGCATGGGCCTGGAGGACGTGGATCGCACGGTCGCCCTGATCGCGGCGATCCGCACCGGACGGACCGTGGTCATGGTGGAGCACAACATGTCCGTGGTCGGCGCGCTGGCCGACCGGGTCACCGTGCTGCAGGCCGGAAAAGTGCTGGTGGAAGGCCCGTACGACGAGGTGCGCGCGGACGGCCGCGTGATCACCGCCTATCTCGGTGAGGGAGCGGTCCGTGCTGCGCATTGACGATCTGTCGGCCTGGTACGGCGAGGCGCAGGTGCTGCGCGGGGTGAGCCTGGAGATCGCCGCGGGCGAGGTGGTCACCCTGTGCGGGCGCAACGGCGCGGGCAAGACCACGCTGCTGCGCTGCGTGATGGGCCTGCACTCCGGCCAGCGCGGCACCGTCGAGCTGGCCGGCAGGCCGCTGTCCGGGCAGCCCGCGCATCGGCGGGCCAGGGCCGGGCTGGGCTGGGTGCCCGACGACCGGGGCTGCTACGCCACGCTGACCGTGGCCGAGACGCTGTCGCTGCCGCCCGTGGTCGGTCCGTCGCCCTGGTCGATGGAGCAGGTGTACGACGCCTTCCCGCACCTGTACGCCCGCCGCAACGCCCCGTCGACCACCCTGTCCGGCGGTGAGCAGCAGATGCTCGCGCTGGCCCGGGTGCTGCGCATGGGCGCGCGGCTGCTGCTGTGCGACGAGCCCACCGAAGGCCTGAGTCCGCTGCTGGTCGCGCAGGTCGGCGACATCCTGCGGCAGGCCAAGCAGCACGGGGTGGCCGTGCTGCTGGTGGAGCAGAACCTGCACTTCGCCACGACCGTCGCCGACCGCCATCACCTGCTGGGCGAGGGGCGCGTCGTGGAGTCGCTGGAGAACTCCGAGGTCGCCGCGCGCGAGAAGGACCTGCTGGCCTACCTCGGCATCTGAAACGCACCACCCCACACCCCCAGGGAGATGTCTTGCGTACCAAAGCGGTTCTGGTGATGTTGTGTTCCACCGCGCTGCTGGCCTCGGCCTGCGGCGGCGGCGGCCCGAAGTCGGACGCCGCCGGTGGCGGGCTGTCCGACGGCAAGGTCGTGTTCGGCGTGCTCAACGACCAGTCGGGCGCGTACTCGCAGCTGTCCGGCAAGAACTCGATCAAGGCCGTCGAGCTGGCCATCGCCGACTACCAGGAGAAATACGGCGACAAGGCCGTGGTCAAGGAGTTCGGCGTGGAGACCGCCGACCACCAGAACAAGCCGGACGTCGCCAACGCCAAGGCGGCTGAACTCTACGACCGCAAGGCCGTCGACGTGATCCTGGACGTGCCGACCTCGTCGGCCGCGCTGAAGGTCGCCGACGTGGCCAAGGAGAAGAAGAAGCTCTACTTCAACATCTCCGCCGCGACCACCGACCTGACCGGCAAGTCCTGCAACAAGTACACGTTCCACTACGCCTACGACACGTACATGCTGGCCAACGGCACCGGCCGCAACACGACGGAGGAGGGGAAGAAGAACTGGTACATCGTCTACCCGGACTACGCGTTCGGCCAGGACATGGAGAAGAGCTTCTCCGCTGCGGTCGAGGCGGCGGGCGGCAAGATCGTGGGCCGGGACGCCGCCCCGTTTCCGAACACCAGCGGTGACTTCTCGACGTACCTGCTCAAGGCCCCGACGCTGGACCCGAAGCCGGACGTGCTCGGCACCATGCAGGCCGGGGCGGAGCTGGTCGCGCTGGTCAAGCAGTACAACGAGTTCAAGCTGCGGGACAAGGGCGTGGGCCTGGCCGTCGGCCTGATGTTCCTCACCGACATCCACTCGCTGACCCCGGCCGCACTCGCCGGCACCACCTACACCGACGCCTGGTACTGGAACTACGACCTCACCAACCGCACCTTCGCCGACCGCTTCCAGAAGGCCGCCGGGGTCCGCCCGACCTTCGCTCACGCCGCCAACTACTCGGCCGCCCTGCAGTACCTGGAGGCCGTGCAGGCCGCCGGCACCGACGGCTCCGACGCCGTGGTCGAGCAGCTCGAAGGCAAGGAGGTCTCGGACGTCTTCCTGCGCAACGGCAAGATCCGCGCCGAGGACCACCGCGTCGTGCACGACGCCTACCTCGCCCAGGTCAAGACCCCGGCCGAGGTCACCGAGGAATGGGACTACGTCAAGATCCTGCGCACCATCCCCGCCGCCGACGCCTTCCGCACCCCCAGCCCCGACTGCAAACTCTGACTTCGTGAAAGGAAGGGCACCTTCACATCGCTTTGCGTTGTGCAAGGTGCCCTTCCAAACCCGGAAGGCCTGCGACTCATGGTCAATTTCCTGCAACACACGTTCAACGGGCTGGTCGGCGGTGCTTTCCTTGCGCTGCTGGCGCTCGGTCTCGCGGTCATCTTCGGCATGCTCCGCGTCGTCAACTTCGCCCACGGCGCGATCTACATGCTCGGCGCGTTCGGGGCGTACGTCCTGCTCACCGAGGTCGGCCTGTCCTTCTGGTGGGCGCTGCCGGTGATGCCGCTCGCGCTGGCCCTGTTCGGCATGGCGCTGGAGCGGCTGCTGGTCGCCCGGCTGGCCCGCCTCGACCCGCTGTACAACTTCCTGCTCACCTTCGGCCTGACGCTGATCCTGCAGGACGCGGTGAAGTCCCGCTACGGAGTGCAGTCCAGCCCGTACGACGCTCCGGCGATCCTGTCCGGCACCCTCGACCTCGGCGCGTTCGACTTCCCGGCATACCGCGTGTTCGTGCTGGTCATGGCGGTGGCGGTGTGCGTCGGCGTGTGGTGGCTGCTCAGCCGGACCCGGGTCGGCATGGTGGTGCGCGCCGCCACCGAGCGCCCCGAGCTGAGCACCGCGCTCGGCATCGACGTGGGCCGGTGGGTGACGCCGGTGTTCGGTTTCGGCATCGGCCTGGCCGGACTGGCCGGGGTGCTCGCCGCGCCGATCCGCGCGGTGAACCCGCTGATGGGCGCGGACCTGATCATCGTGGTCTTCGCGGTGGTGGTGATCGGCGGCCTGGGCTCGATCTTCGGCTCGGTCGCCGCCGGGTTCGCGATCGGCCTGGTGCAGGCCTGGGTGCAGGCCCTGGGCGAGGACTGGGCGCTGCTGTCGCAGGTCCTGGTCTTCCTGGTGATGGCCGGCGTGCTGCTGTGGCGCCCGGCCGGCCTGTTCGGACGAGAGGAGGCCCCGGCATGACAACCGAGACCCAGGAGGTACGGGCGGAAGCCCGCGCCACGGCCCCGGCCGCCCCGGCGGGCGGGACGATCGTGCCGCGCTGGCTGCGCTGGACGCTGGCCGGGGCGGCCGTGCTGGTCGCGTTGTGGCTGCCCAACGGGCTCTATCCGACGGTCGCCGTGGACATCGCCTGCTGGGCGCTGTTCGCGGTGGCGGTGGACCTGCTGCTCGGGTACACCGGCCTGATGTCCTTCGGGCACGCGGCCTTCTGGGGCACCGCGGCCTACGCCACCGGCCTGGCCGCGATCAACTGGGGCCTGCCGTTCCCGCTGGCGGTGCTGCTCGGCGCGCTGGCCGCGACGGTGCTCGCGGTGCCGGTCGGCTACCTCGCGGTCAAGCGGGTCGGCATCTACTTCGCGATGGTCACCCTCGCCTTCGCGCAGATGGTGTACTACATCGCCAACCAGTGGCGCTCGGTCACCCAGGGCGAGAACGGCCTGCAGCGGGTGCCGCGCGAGCTGTTCGGGCTGGACCTGACCGACGAGTACTACTTCTACTACGCGGCGCTGCCGATCGTGGCGGGTGGATTGTGGCTGGTCTGGCGTACGGTGCACTCGCCGTTCGGCCGGGTGCTGGTGGCGATCCGGGACAACCCGGCCCGTGCCCGCGCCCTCGGCTACCCGGTGCATCGGTACAAGCTGGCCGCGTTCCTGCTGTCGGCGTTCACCGCCGGGCTCGGCGGCGGCCTGTTCGCGATCGGCCACCGCTTCGTCTCCCTCGACGTGCTGCACTGGACCACCTCGGGCAAGGCCGTGATCATCGTCGTGCTCGGCGGCATCGGCACCCTGTGGGGCCCGGTCGTCGGCTCGGCCGCGGTGACCCGCCTGGAGGACTGGCTCTCCTTCGCCGGCTTCGAGCAGATCGGCCTCGTCACCGGCGCCATCTTCGCCCTCACCGTCCTCATCTTCCGCCGCGGCCTCTGGGGCACCCTCACCCACTGGCTCCGCCGCCGCTGATCCTCTGGCATCGACAACTCTTAAAGACTTGCGGCCTCCGAGCAGCTCGGAGGCCGCAAGTCTTTAAGAGTTGCGGCAGGGGGGCGGGAGGGGGCGGGGGTATTCCCGGGAGTGGGGTGGGTCACTTTCGATACGGGACGGTTTCGTATTTGTGGGGGCGGGCGTAGCGTCACTTCCGATACGGAACGGAACCGTATCGGAATCCTGGGGGATGGAAACACACGTGGACTCTGCTGCCAACACCGGGCACCCGAGGCGCTGGGCGATTCTCGGCGTGCTGGTGATCAGCCTGCTCGTGGTCGTGCTCGACAACACCGTGCTCAACGTGGCGATGCGTACGCTCGCCGACCCCGTCCACGGCCTGGGTGCGACCCAGAGCCAGCTGGAGTGGGCCATCAACTCGTACACCCTGGTCTTCGCCGGCCTGCTGTTCAGCTTCGGCGTGCTCGGCGACCGCTGGGGGCGCAAGCGCTTCCTGCTCATCGGCTTGGTGCTGTTCGGCATCGCCTCGGTGCTCTCGGCGTACGCGCAGGACCCCGGCCAGCTCATCGCGGCCCGCGCCTTCATGGGCGTCGGCGGCGCGGCGATCATGCCGGTGACGCTCTCGATCATCTCCAACGTCTTCGACCCGCGCGAGCGCGGCAAGGCGATCGGCATCTGGGCCGGCTCGGTCGGCCTTGCGGTCGCGATCGGCCCGCTGCTGGGCGGCTTCCTGCTGGAGCACTTCTGGTGGGGCTCCGTCTTCATGATCAACATTCCGATCATCCTGTTCGGCCTGGTCGCGGTGGCGTTCCTGGTGCCCGAGTCGCGTGACCCGCAGCCGGGCCGCATCGACCTGGTCGGCGTGGTGCTGTCCGTGGTCGGCCTGGTCGCGCTGGTGTACGGCATCGTCGACGGCGGCGAGCACGGCTTCGGCCGGCCCGAGGTGTGGGCCTCGCTGATCGGCGGCGCGCTGGTGCTGGCGGCGTTCGTCTGGTGGGAGTCGCGCACCACGCACCCGTCGCTGGACGTGAAGCTGTTCCGCGACGCCCGCTTCTCGGCCTCGGTGGCCAGCATCGGCCTGCTGTTCTTCGCCTCGATGGGCTCGTTCTTCTTCGTCGGCTTCTACCTGCAGCTGGTGCGGGACTACTCGCCGATGCAGAGCGGCGCGCTGCTGGTGCCGTTCGCGGTCGGGCAGATGGTGTTCGCGCCGCTGAGCACGAACCTGGTCAAGCGCTTCGGCGTGCGCACCGTGTCGGCCGCGGGCATCCTGCTGGCCGGGATCACCTTCGCGGTGCTGGCCACCCTGCAGGTGGACACCCCGATCTGGATCGTGGTGGTGAACTTCTTCTTCATGGGCGCCGGCATGGCCAACGTGATGCCGCCCGCCACCAACACGATCATGTCGGTGCTGCCGCGGGAGAAGGCCGGCGTCGGCTCGGCCGTGTCGAACACGGTCCGGCAGGTCGCCGTGGCCATGGGCGTGGCCGTGCTCGGCTCGGTCGTGGCGGGCGTCTACCGGGGCGAGATCGACACCGCGACCGCGGCGCTGCCCGGCCCGATCCGCGACGTCGCCAACGAGTCCATCGCCGGGGCGTACGGCGTGGCCGCCAACCTCGGCCCGGCCGGCGGCCCGCTGGTGAGCGCCGCCAACGACGCCTTCGTGCACGCCATGCACTGGGCGGCGCTCGGCTCCACGCTCGTGGCGCCGATCGCGGTCGCGGTGGTGCTGCGGTGGATGCCCAAGCAGCTGGCAGGCCCGGCCGGTCCCGGCGCGGCGCAGGCTCCGGCCGGCGCGCCGACCCGGGCCGACATCCCGGTGAACCGCTCGGTGGCCGCCGACGGTGACGAGGGCGACGTCCAGCGGCCGTCCCGGTTGTCCGCGGTCGGGTAAGGTTCCGTTCACCATGACTGAGCTCGCTGAACTGCCGGCGACGCCGGGAGCTGCGCGGACGCAAGGGCGTCCGCGCAGCTCCCGTGCGCATGAGGCGATCCTGGAGGCCGTTCTCGACCTGATCGAGGAGGGCACCACCGTCGAGGCGCTGAGCATGGAGGCGATCGCCGCCCGCGCCGGGGTCGGCAAGGCCACCATCTACCGCCGCTGGGCGGGCAAGGACGAGCTGCTGCTGGAGACGCTGGTCAAGCTCAAGGGCCCGCCGACCCAGCCGGTGGGCGACTCGGTGCGCGCCGACCTGATCCGCCTGCTCAGCGTGGTGGGGCAGAAGGACCAGCGCGCCGTGCGGGTGATGCCCTGCCTCATGCCGGAGGTGTCGCGCAGCCCGGAGGCGTACCGGATCTGGCAGGAGGCGATCACCGAGCCGCGCCGCGAGGTGATGCGCGAGGTGCTCCGCCGCGGCATCGCCATCGGCGAGCTACGCGCCGACCTCGACATCGAGGTCACCGTGTCGATGCTGATCAGCCCGCTGCTGCTGCACCGCATGGTGCGCTGGAACCCCCGCCTCGACGAGGTCGACGACCTCACCGAGCAGATCGTCGATGTGGTCCTGCGAGGCGTCGCCGCCTGAAGCCCCCGCCCGGCGGAGCTCCAGCCGGCGACACGTCTTCGGCGAAGGAAGGGCACCTTCTTATCGCTATGCGTCAATGCCGGGAAGTTAAGCCGGCGGTGAGGGCGGGCCTGCGGAAATAGCGAAGCT